>CAZAQY010000099.1:0-26140 GCA_964486845.1 uncultured Pirellulaceae bacterium | reverse complement strand
GGGGAGAAGCCGCCTTGGACCGCGTGGCGGCCAACCTCCGCGACGGCACGGTCCACGTCCCCATCGGCTGTCCTCCGCAAGCTACCGCTTCGACAGCCAACCATACCTCCCCCCGGAAAAAGATTCATGCACGCTTGCGGAAAGGACACCGTTCTCCGGCCAGCACCCTCTCCACCTGCACGCCGCCACCGAATGTCGCTCCGGCGCATCCTCGCGTGCCCCTCGCCGGTCCCCGTCGGCGCTCCGTTTCGTCCCCCGCCGGCACCAAAACGGCGACCTGTAGTTCGTAGAACGGTCACTCCCATCTCAGTTCCCCTGAAGATCCAGAAAACGTCTCTCCGATCGTGCAACTGCGCAACAAAAACGATAATATCCACCACCACCCGCACGACGTGTCAAGACCAAGTTTTCAACCGGCGCAGTTTCGCGACGGGCCGCCGCCGGACTTTTTCACGCTGCGAGTCGGCGCCAACGGCGAACCTGTGGTTCTGGTCGCGTGCGTGAACGAACCGTACGGCTGGCTGCGCGCCTTGCGACGGAAGGAGTGACGGGCGAAACGGGGAACTTGAACGCACCGGAGATCGCGCCGCTGCCGTCGCCGCAACTGTCGATTATCCGTTTCGATCCGCAGGTCCTCTCGGCCGGTTCGGTGTCGTTGGGCGAGTTGGCGCGATCGACGCGTTTTGCTCGCGGACGATATCGCCTCCTACGCTTCGGGATACTCCGTTCGCACGGCGTCCTCATGCAACGTAGGCAAGCCATGAAAGCTCACGCCCGCTTCATTTGACCGCGCCTTCAGGCCACCAGCGGGTTCGTCACAGAAATCGCGTTGATCGATGAACACTGAGCCGGCAGTCCAAGCCGTAGACCTCGTGATGGCCGAGAAACTGTAGGACTGGTTCATGTTCTCGATGGCCCCCGCCAGATCGCTCAGTTCCTGGACACCCAGATCTCGAATCGAGGCCAATCCCACCAACACGCCGGACACCAGGACTGACGCAAGCAGCGTGAGTTCAGCCGTTACAACAAAGGCCCGTTCGTCTCTCCAAAGTTCAAACATTGCAGCACACTCCCGTAGCAAGGTTGAAAATCAGCTCTTACAAGAGTTACATCCCTCTTTGTTCGGACTCTCGCAATTCTGTGCGGTTTACGCGGACTGTGTTAACTGCAGGAAACATACCAGTTGGCGCGGGTTTTCCGATTGTTGGTGGCAATGGCCTCGAAACACGGAGATTCAACAGCTGGAAGCGTGTTGTTATCACACGTTTACAGGAATTCCGATTTGTTAACAGTTCTTTCCACCACCATCCGAGACCTAGCGACTGGATTGTATACGCCGGTTACCAGTTATCGTTAACGCGCAAACCAGCGTATACATCAGGCACTGTCGGAGCAGCGGCGGATTGACCACGTATTGGGGACTGGTCCGGCGCGGCCAATCGGGGCGGACTGGTGACGGCTGCGGTCGAGGCGACCGCCGCGTTCGACGCCCAGGCCCGGCTCGCGTTGAGCGACTTCGACGGCCACCGAGGAGGACGATGATCGTCTCGTCCAACTGGCCAGCTTCACGACAAGCGTCTCTGAGAATTCGACGGCCACGTACGGTGTCCGGCTCGCCGGCCGGCCGTCGTCTCCGGTGACCGTGACCACGGTGCAAACCGGCGGCGACATCGACCTGACGCTCGAGTCCGGCGTCACGCTCACCTTCACTGCCGACGATTGGGACGTCTTCCAGGCCGTCACCGTCCATGCCGCCGAAGACGCCGACTCGCAAAACGGCACGGCGACGCTGGTCAGTTCGGCGACCGGCTGGACTCCAGCGACCGTCACGGCCGGCGAGCGGGACGGCGAGCGAATCATCATGGTCTCGCCGACGGCCGTGACGGTCCCCGCAAGCAATCCGGCTGGAAAACGTCTCGCTCAACGGCGGCGCCATTGACGCGGTCGGCGACGTGGCGGTCCACAAGGCCGCGTACCTGGGCGACGCGGACAGCAGCGGAATTCACAGCGCGGCGGATGCGTTCCTGGTGGTACAGGCGGCAGTGGGGCTGGCCAGCGGGTTTTTTGCGCATGCCTGGACCGATCCGCGGATCGTGGGCGACGCCGACGGGTTCGGCGTGCTATCGGCAGCCGATGCGTTCCTGAACTCGTTGTGGAGATGGGCCAGGTCCGTCTGGTCCTTGACAGTTGCTTCGGCGGAGGCGGCGAGGTCGCCCGTCAGCTGGATTGCTTCGTGGATCTTCTCCAAGGCGGCTTGATGATCGCCACGCTCGATCCTGACCTTGGTTTCTTGCCCCAGAGCGCTGACGAGCATGCGGGACCGCGAAATGACGCCTGGCGCCAACTCCATCGCCTGTCGAGCGGTTGCGGCAGCTTGCTCCGCCAATCGCTGCGCTTCTTCAAGATCCCGTGCCGCAAGAGCCGACTCGCTCGCGAAAACCGGCGTGTTGGCCAGGCTCCGCCGGTGGTTTGAAGAGCGGAGCGGCGGCGTTTCGCGACACCGCGGGGAACCTGCTGGACGGTGATGCCGACAATGCGTCGGACGGCGACTTGTCCTCGCCATTTACCGTGGCTTCATCCGGGGACCGCATTGTCAGCATACCCGACATGGCTCGCGGCGCCGGACAACCGGTGAACATTCCCAATACGGCGCCTGGCCTGCCGATCCGCATCAGTAATGCGGACGGCGTCCTGTCGCTGGCCGCCGACCTGGCGTACGACGAGGATTTACTGGACATCACGGCTGCTACGTTGGCGGCGGGATTGCCGGGCGATTGGCGCGTCGTCAATCCGCCCGACACCAGCACGCCGGGGGTGGCCAAAATCCGGGCTTCCGGCGCGACGGCCCTGTCGGGAACCAATCTTGAGGTCGTGCGTCTGATCGCCGTGGTGCCCAGTGACGCCTCCTACGGCGATATCCAAGCCATCCGCCTGGAAAACGTCTCGGTCAACGACGGCGTGATCGGGGCGGTCGGCGACGTGGCGGCACACAAGGCGGTCTACCTGGTTGACGCGGACGGCAGCGGGATTCATAGTTCGGCGGACGCCTTCCTGACGGTGCAAGCAGCGCTGGGTTTGGCCAGCGGCTTTTCGGCCCACGCCTGGACCGATCCGCGGATCGTGGGCGACGCCGACGGGTCCGGCGTGCTATCGGCAGCCGATGCGTTCCTGATCGTGCAAGTCGACGTGCCAAGCGGGATCTCGGCCGGGGCGGATACAGCCCGCGGCTGGGTCATTTCCGCGACGCTCCTGGGTACGGGGCATCTGCGCGTCGAGATGGCGAGCGCCACCGGCCGGCCGCTCTCTCCGGGATTGCGGGAGATCGCGTGGTTAAAATTCCACGTAGCCGCGTCTCTCCGAGACGCGAATCCGGTCTCGGAGAGACCGGGCTACGTGATTTCGCGGAGAGGGTGTACGGAGCATTTTTCAACATCCCAGAGGTACTTGTTTTGGAAGGAGAGCATTCCATGGATCGACGTGTTTTTCTGAAATCGGGTTTGGTCGCGACGGCGGCGGGCTTGGCTGGCGCAGTGCAAGGCGCGGAGGAGAACAAACCCATTGCGGCGGGTTTGCGCACCCGCATCGCGGTCGCGCCGCAATGGTTCCAGGGCACGCACGTCGAACAGATCGAACAGATTGCAGCCGCCGGATTCAACGCCTTCGAGACGCTGCGCTGCGGATCGTGGGAAGACAAAGAGGCCGTGCGCAAACGGTGTGAGGAGTTGGGCGTGGCTTGCGGCGCCGTCGGCGGCGGCATGGGAACGATCAGCGATTGGGGGCCCAACGATCCGGAGAACCATCCGCGGTTCGTCGAGGCCGTCAAGACGGCCATTGCCCAGGCCCAGGCCATCGGCTCCAAACGCGTCCTCTCCCTGAGCGGTCCCGCCCGCCAGGGCGCCAGCAAAGAAGAGCAGATGGAAGCGCTGGTCAAGGCCGGCCGCCTGGTGGCGCCGATGCTGGCGGACGCGGGCATCGTGATGGTCTGGGAGACCCTGAACGTGCTGGTCAATCACCCCGGCTACTTCCTGGTCTACTCGGCCGACGGTTCGGAGCTGGTCAAGCGGACGGACCATCCGAACGTCAAGTTCCTGTACGACATCTACCACCAGCAGATCAGCGAAGGCAACCTGATCAACAACATCAAGAAGTACATCGGCGAGATCGGTCACTTCCATTTCGCCGACAATCCCGGCCGGCACGAACCCGGCACGGGGGAGATCAACTACAAGAACGTCTTCAAGGCGATCTACGAAACGGGCTATCGAGACATCGTGGCCTGCGAATTCGGCAAGATCAAGTCCACCGAGGAGGTCCTGGCCGTCCTCGTCGAATGCGACCGCTGGTGAGGGTCGAGACGCGAGGCCAACCCGTGACCCAAGGGCTCAGACGTACAGAATTCAAAATTGGCGGACAGATGACAGGGCCAAGGCAAAACGCCAACGCCACCAATTTGGAATTCTGTACGTCTGAGCCCGCACGCATCGAAGGAGCGAACCATGTTGATTTGTGTTACATGCCGGCCGGCGTTGATGCTGGCGCTGGCGATGGCAGTTGGCGCGATGGCCGGCGAGTCGCCGTCGGAGCGATCGGGCGCCGGCGCCGGCGGCCCGGCGAAGTCCGATGCAGAACTGCCGCCCTTCGCGCCCAAGCAGGACGAGCTTCCCGTGCCGCCGCCCAGCGACGCGATCGTGCTGTTCGACGGCCGAGGCACGAACCTGTTTCTGAGCAAGGAAGGCAAAGCGATCGACTGGCCGGTCGAGGACGGCGCGCTGGTTTCGACGCGCGGCCAGGTGCGCAGCAACCACATCGTCTCGCAGCTGCATTTTCGTGACGCCGAGATCCACGTCGAGTTTATGCTCCCGGAACAAGGACCGGGGAACAGCGGCGTGTACCTGCACGGCAATTACGAGCTGCAGATCTTCAACTCGTTCGGCAAACAAGAGCCCACGATGGACGATATGGGCGCGATCTACGGGTTCTCCAAGCCGCGAGCCAACGCCTGCCGCAAACCGGGCCAGTGGCAGGTGTACGACATCCGCTATCGCGCTCCGCGGCGCGACGCCGGCGGCAAAATCTTGCAGGACGGGGCGGTGACGGCGTACTTGAACGGTGTTAAAGTGCAGGACGACGCCAGATTTGGCGAGCCGAGATCCCCTTGGCATCCGTACCGTTACATGACGACGACCTATCTGACAAAGATCTGGCAGCGACAACAGCGCACCGGAGTGGGCCCGGTGTTCCTGCAGGATCACGACAGCCCTGTCCGATTCCGCAATGTATGGCTTCGTCCGCTGGACGACCAGGCCTTCCTGTACACGGAGACAACCAAGGCAGAGGAGCCCCAATGATCACCATGATGACTTTCGCTTACGCCTCATTCCTGGCAGGCGCCGCCGAGCCGGCACCCGCCGCTCGGCTGCCGGAGATCCCGTTCGAGAAATACGAACTGGCCAACGGATTGCAGGTGATCCTGCACGTGGACCGTTCCACGCCGATTGTGGCCGTCAACGTGTGGTACCACGTGGGCTCGAAGAACGAACGTCCGGGGCGCACCGGCTTTGCCCATCTGTTCGAGCACATGATGTTTCAGGGCACGCAGCACTATGACCAAGACTACTTCGGCCCGCTGCAGCAAGCGGGCGGGCAGTTGAACGGCTCGACCAACCAGGACCGCACCAATTACTGGGAAACGGTGCCGTCGAATTACCTGGAGTTGGCCCTGTGGATGGAGTCCGACCGGATGGGCTTCCTGCTGCCGGCGATGAGCCAGGAGAAGCTGGACAACCAGCGGGACGTGGTGCGGAACGAGCGGCGGCAGAGCTACGAGAACCGGCCCTACGGTTTGGTGTACGAGGTGCTGTTGGCGGGCATGTATCCGCCCAGCCATCCGTACAGCTGGCCCACGATCGGCTCGATGGCCGACTTGGCCGTCGCCTCGCGCGAAGACGTGGCGGACTTCTTCCGCCGCTACTATCATCCGGCCAACGCCAGCTTGTGCATCGCCGGCGACTTTGATCCGGCCAGCGCCAAGCGGCTGGTGGAGAAGTACTTCGGGCCCATCCCGGCGGGCCCCAGGGCGCCGAAGGTCCAGCCGGACCCCGTCGAGCCCTTGCAGGAAGACGTCCGCGTGAGCATGACCGACCGCGTCGGGCTGGCGCGGTTGCACCTGGTTTGGCGCAGCGTGCCGCTGTACGCGCCGGACGACGCGGAACTGGACGTGCTCGCAGACGTCCTGGCGGGCGGCAAGACCTCGCGGCTGTACCGGCTGCTGGTCCGCGACAAACAGATCGCCCAGGACGTGCAGGCGTCGCAGAACTCGCGCGAGATCGACGGCAGCTTTTTCATCGTCGTCACCGCCCGTCCTGGCCAGACCTTGGCCGAATTGGAGGCCGCCGTGCTAGGCGAAGTGGCCCGCTTGCAGGCCGAACCGCCGTCGGCTCAGGAAGTCGCCCGCGCGGTGGCACGTCACGAATCGTCGCTGGTCCAGCACCTCGAATCGGTCGGCGGTTTCGGCGGGCGCGCGGACCAGCTGAACCTGTACAACGTCTATGCCGGTGATCCGGGATACCTGGAGAATGATTTCGACCGCTACCTGAAGGTCGATCCCGCCGCGGTACAGCGGGTGGCGCGGCAGTACCTGGGCGCCAAGAAGATGGTCTTGGAAGTCACGCCCGGCTCCCAGACCGAGATCAAGCCGGACCCGCGCGAACCGGCGGCCAAGGCCCGCGAAGACCTGGCCAAGGGCTACCAGGAGACGCCGCTGCCGGCGGCCC
The DNA here is from genome assembly GCA_964486845.1 of uncultured Pirellulaceae bacterium. Lineage (GTDB taxonomy): Bacteria > Planctomycetota > Planctomycetia > Pirellulales > Pirellulaceae > Anammoximicrobium. The sequence continues at coordinate 19,367 of CAZAQY010000099.1, read as the reverse complement.
CGGCGGTTGCCGAAGACGCCGCCCGCCGGCAACTGCCACAGGGCGCAGCGCCGCCGAAGTTCGAACTGCCGCCCATCCATCGCCGCACGCTCAGCAACGGCATGCAGGTGCTGGTGGTCGAGAACCATGAACTGCCCAGCGTCAGTCTGAACGCGGTGTTCCCCGTCGGCACGTCCAGCGACAAGCCGGGCAAAACGGGTTTGAGCGATCTGCTGTCCGCCGTCTGGACCGAGGGGACCAAGACGCGTTCGTCCGATCAAGTGGCCGAAGCGTTGGCCAACATCGGCGCGCGGCTCTCCGTGTCGTCCGATTGGGACATGTCCGGCGTGCGGCTGTACACGCTCAAACGGACGCTTCCTCAAGCGTTGGACGTGTTCGCCGACGTCCTGCAGAATCCGGCCTTTCCGGAAGAAGAGTTGGCGCGGCAGCGAAACATCGCCATCGGCCGCTTGATGCAAGTGCGGAACGAGCCGAACGCGCTGGCCAGTCTGGCGGTGAATGCCAAGCTGTACGGTTACGATCATCCCTACGGCCGGCCGATGTATTCGACGGAGGCCAGTCTGAAGGCGATCGGCCGCGACGATTTGGAGGTCTTTTACCGCTCGAACGTGCGGCCGGATCGCGCCAGCCTGATTGCCGCCGGCGACGTGAGTCCCGACGAGATCGTCCAGGCTCTGGAAAAGTCGCTCGCCGGCTGGAAGGCAGCCGGCGACGCGACGCGGCCTTCATTTCCGCCGATCCCGCCCGCCGCGCCCACCACCGTCACGCTGGTCGACAAGCCCGGCGCGGCCCAGTCGGTAATCTCCGTAAGCCTGGTCGGGACCGAACGCAAGACGCCGGACTATTTCCCGCTGACCGTGATGAATTCGATTTTCGGCGGACAGTTCTCCAGCCGGCTGAACATGAACCTCCGCGAGGACAAGGGCTATACCTACGGCGCGCGGACGGCGTTCGATTGGCGCGTCCATCAGCCGGGTCCCTTTACGGCGCGGGCGGCCGTGCAAACCGCGGTGACGGCGCCTGCGCTGGTCGAGTTCCTCAAGGAATTCGACGGCATGCTCGGCGCGCGGCCGATCAGCCCGGAGGAACTGGAGTTCAACAAGGGCTACCTGACCCGCGGCTACCCCGCCCGCTTCGAGACGCCCAGCGACGTGGCGGGCCAGTTGGAGACCCTGGTCGAATTTCAATTGCCCGACGGCTTCTTCAACCAGGTGATTCCCGACATCACGGCTGTGACCGGCGAAGAGGTGCTCCGCGTGGCGAAGAAGCACCTGGACCGCGAACACCTGACCGTGATCGTCGTCGGCGACCGGAGCAAGATCGAGGCCGACTTGCGGGCGCTGCCCGCCGGCAAGGACCTGCAGGTGGTGCAGTTCGACGACGAGTTCCGGCTGGTGCCGGTGAAGTAGGCCTGGCCTCAACTCAGCCCCGTTGCCGTGCCGTCGGGTGCCACTTTGATGCGGGCGGCGGCGGGGACTTTGGGCAAGCCCGGCATGGTGACGATGTCGCCGCAGATCACGACGACAAAGCCGGCGCCGGCGCTGATCCGCAACTCGCTGACCGTCATCGTGAAATCTCGCGGGCGGCCCAGCAGCCTCGAGTCGTCCGACAGCGACTTGGGCGTCTTGGCAATACAAATCGGCAGGTTGCCATAGCCGGACTCGACCAACAGCTTCAAATCCTCCTTGGCCCGCCGCTCGTAATCCACGTCCTTGGCTCCGTACAGGTCGCGGGCGACCTTGGCGATCTTGTCCACCAGCGGCATCTCCAGCGGGTACGCAAATCGCAGTTTCCGGCCGCGGTTCTTATCCGCGCACCGCAGTACCGCGTGGGCCAGATCGACCGCACCGGCGCCGCCGTCCGCATAGTTCGTCGCCACGGCCGCCTCGACCCCCAGCGTGCGGCAAAACTCGATGATCTCGTTCAGATCGCTGTCGGTGTCGCCGGCAAATCGGTTCAAGGCGACGACCGGCTCCAGGTTGAACAGGCGAACGTTCTCGATGTGCTTGGCCAGATTGCCCAGCCCGCCGTCGTCCGTGAAGCCGCCGTGGTGCTGGATCGCCTTGGCCGTAGCCACGATGACCACGGCCTTGGGCTCCAGGCCCGCCGTGCGGCATTTGATGTCGAAGAATTTCTCGGCGCCCAAATCCGAGCCGAAACCGGCCTCGGTCACCACGATTTCCGACAGCTTGAGCGCCGTCCGGGTGGCGATCACCGTATTGGTGCCCTGGGCGATATTGGCGAACGGTCCAGCGTGGACAAAGGCGGGCGTGCCCTCCATGGTCTGGACCAGGTTCGGATGGATGGCGTCCCGGAGCAAGACCAGCATCGCGCCTTCGGCTTGAATGTCGCGGGCGAACACCGGCTTGCCCTTGTAGGTGAACGCCACCACCATGTTGGCCAGTCGCTGGCCGAGGTCGGCAAAGTCGCTGGCCAGGCACAAGATCGCCATCACCTCGGAGGCCGGAGTGATGTTGAATCCGTCCTGCCGCGGCACGCCGTGCTTGACGCCGCCCAATCCGACGAAGATCTCGCGCAGGGCCCGGTCGTTCAAGTCGATGACGCGACGGAGCACGATGCGGCGCGGGTCGATGCCCAATTCGTTGCCGTGCTGCAGGTGGTTGTCGACCATGGCCGCCAGCAGGTTGTTGGCCTTGCTGACCGAGTACATGTCGCCCACGAAGTGCAGGTTAATGTCCTCGGCGGGAACCACTTGGGAACGCCCCGCCCCCGTGCCGCCGCCTTTGATGCCGAAGTAGGGACCCAGCGACGGCTCCCGCAAACAAATCGACGACCGTTTTCCCAGTCGCCGCAGGGCGTCGCCCAGGCCGATCGTGGTGGTCGTCTTGCCTTCGCCGGTCGGCGTCGGCGTCATGGCGGTGACCAGCACCAACTCGCCGTCCGGTCCGCCCGCCCGCCGTTTCAACTCGTCAAACGGAATCTTTGCAATGTAATGCCCATGCGGCAGAATGATGTCGGGCTCAAGGCCCAACTCGGCAGCCACTGCGTGAATCCGCCGCGGCGGAATGCGATTGTTGATCGGGGTGGCGTCGGACATGAGAGGCTCCTGGGGTGGTCGGTGATCGGTGGTCGGTGATCGATGTCACGCTCTTTCTACAGGAAACGCCAACACCTGGGCGATGTCGGTCGCGCCGGCGGCGAGCATCACCAGTCGATCGAAGCCCAGCGCGACGCCGGCACACGGCGGCAGGCCGCGCTGCATCGCGGCCAGCAGGCGGCTGTCCTCCGGCAGCGTGTACTTGCCATCGGCACGTCGCAGCTGATTCGACCGTGCATTCCGCGTTCGCAACAAATCGGGGTCCAATAGTTCGTGGTAGCCGTTGGCCAGTTCCACACCGCGCACGAACAACTCGAAACGCTCGGCCACCGGCGGGTCTTCGTCCCGCACGCGGGCCAGCGCCGCCTGGCTGGCCGGAAAATCGTACACGATCGTCGGTCGGCGCTGGCCCAAGTGCGGCTGGACGCATTCCACCAGCAGCAGATCCAGCCACGCGTCGCGGTCGGCCACGTCCAGTCCCGGCGGACTGGCCAAGCCGCGTCGCCGGGCGACTTCCACCAGTTCCAACCCGGTAGCCGTCAACGGGTCCACCTCCACATGCGTCAGGAACGCCTGGCGATAACTGAGTCGCTGTGCCGCCCCCATCCCCAGCAACTCGTGGACCAAGTCCGCGAGCAACTGCATGCCCTCTGGCATCCCGTCGCCCGCACGATACCACTCGACCATCGTGAATTCCGGATTGTGCCACGCTCCCCGCTCGCCGCCGCGAAACACGTGCGCGATCTGGTAGATCGCCGTCGCCCCGGCCGCCAGCAGTCGCTTCATCCCGAATTCCGGCGAAGTCTGCAGCCACACCGTGCGGCCGACTTGCGGCTCGCGCGGATCGTCCAGCAGCGTCACGCGCAACGGGTCCAGGTGCCGGTCTACCACCGTGTCGGCCGACAGCACCGGCGTCTCGACTTCCAGGAAGCCGCGGCCGTCGAAGAACTCGCGCACCCGCCTCGCCAGCCGGGCCCGCAACTTCAGGTTGGCCAGCGGGGCCGTGGGAAGGAAATCCATCGCCTTGACATCGCCTGCAAGCATCGTCTGTCTGAGAAACCCGACCTTTCCGAACAAGCCGGGCTTCTCCGGTTGCGATCCCTGACCGCGTGGGCATCCCGCATCCCGTATCCCGCAACCCGCATCCCGTATCCCGCAACCCGCATCCCGCATCCCGTATCCCGCAACCCGCAACCCGTATCCCGTATCCCGCAACCCGCATCAAGTGCTGACCCGTTCCACGTACTGGCCGGTTCGCGTATCGACCTTGATCACATTGCCCATGTTGATAAACGACGGGCAGATGATCTCTGCGCCGGTCTCGACCTTCACGGGTTTGGTCACGTTCGTGGCCGTGTCGCCCTTCACGCCCGGTTCGCAGTACTCCACCTTCAGTGTGACGTGGTTCGGCGGCGACATCGTGATCGGGTTGCCGTTGTACAGCACCATCTGGCAGGCCATGCCTTCCTTCAGGTACTTCCAGTTGTCATCTATCTGGGCGGCTGTCAATTCGTATTGTTCGTAACTCTTGTTGTCCATGAACACGAAGTTGTCGCCCTGCCTGTACAAGTACTGAACCTCGATCTCCTCGACGTCGGCCGATTCCAGGGAATCGCCGCCCTTGTAGGTGCGATCCAGGACCGTACCGCGGATCAGGTTCCGCAGCCGGCACTTGTACATGGCGTTGCCCTTGCCCGGCTTGACGAAATTCATCTCGATCATCAGGTACGGTTCGCCGTCGATTTGAACCTTCAGTCCCTTGCGAAAATCGCTGGTCTTGTAAACACCCACTGGTTGTTGCCCCCACTACGATTCTGTGATTGAAACCGTTACGATGCTCGTCCAAGTTACGTCTGGAGCAGCCCGGCTACATCGCAGCAACCGGACGCTTTAACCGTCATGCCTCGGTGCCTGCACCAAAATGGCTATTTTAGCGTCTCCCAGTCATCCTGTCCGCCCCCCTGCGACGGCTGGACCCGCCTGGCGCCAAGCCCTCCGAACGGCGGTGCGCGATCCGCGGGAACTCTGCCGGCGGCTGCAGTTGCCGGCCGATTGCGAGCGTGCCGCGGTCCGCGCCAGCCGCCATTTTCCCGTGTTGGTCCCCTTGAGCTACCTCGCCCGGATGGAGCCGGGAAACCCCCGCGATCCGCTGTTGCGGCAGGTTTTGCCACTGGACGACGAACTCACAGCTGCAGCTGGGTTTACGGCGGATCCCGTGGGGGATTTGGCCGCCCAGCGCGCCGCCGGACTGCTGCACAAGTACCTCGGTCGGGCCTTGATGATAACGACGGGCCTTTGCGCCGTCCATTGCCGGTACTGCTTCCGGCGAGAATATCCGTACGGTCGGAGTCCGCCGGCCACAGCACGGTGGTCCGCCGCGGTTGACGAAATCGCCCGCGATGCCTCGCTGGAGGAGGTTATCCTCAGTGGGGGGGACCCGTTGACGTTGGGGGACTCGCCATTGGCCGACTTGGTCGAGATGCTAGCACGAATTCCCCATCTTCGCCGTTTGCGAGTCCATACCCGGCTGCCGATCATGATTCCCAATCGCGTCACCGACGAACTGATCGCCTGGCTTCGCGGCACTCGCCTGACGCCCGTGGTGGTCGTCCACGCCAACCATCCCCGCGAACTGGACGCGGAGGTCGCAGTTTCGCTTGGCAAGCTGGTGGAGGCAGGAATCCCGCTGCTGAATCAAGCGGTGCTGCTGCGCGGAGTAAACGATGATTTGGGCACGCTGATCGAGCTTTCGCAACGCTTGTTGGACTGCCGAGTGATGCCCTACTATTTGCACCAATTGGACCGCGTGGCCGGGGCCGCCCACTTCGAAACGCCCGTCGAGGTCGGCCGGCGGCTGATCGAGGAAATGACGGCCCGGTTGCCAGGGTACGCCGTTCCGAAGTATGTTCGAGAAGTGCCGGGGACACCGGCCAAACAGCGGATCGCGTAAGCACTCAATCGTTACTTTCAGGAGCCACGCCCATGATGCGATTCCTCTCCGCCCACTGCCTGTTCGTTCTCGCCTGCCTCAGCGGCTTTGCTTCCGCGGCCGAGCCTGCCGTCACCGTCGAGACTCTGCCCGGCACGCAGCCGCTTGCCTGGACCGATGATCTGGCGTCCCGCTTGGTCGATGGCGTGGATCGATTCCTGCTGCGCAAGTTGGAGGCTTCCATCGCCGAGCGGCCCAGACACTGGCAACGGGACTTCTCGTCGCCAGAGGCGTACCAGAAGTCGATCGAGCCGAATCGCAAGCGGTTGGCCCACATCTTGGGCGTGCGCGACGAACGGACGGCGTTCGACGCCCCGGAAATCATCTCCACGCCGGCGCAGCCCACGGAGGTCGGGCGCGGCCCCGGCTACAAGATCTTCGCCGTCCGCTGGCCGGCCATTCGCCTTGTGCATGGCGAAGGGTTGCTCCTGGTCCCGGACGGAAATCTGCCAGCGGGTCGCGTCGTGGCGATTCCTGACGCGGACCAAACGCCCGAAATGATCTGCGGTTTGACGGAGGGGGTGCCGGCCGCTTCACAGTACGCCCGGCGGCTGGCAGAAAACGGTTGCCTGGTGCTGGTCCCGACGCTGATCAGCCGCGAACTGCAGGCTCGTCACGGTCGCGCGACGGTCACCAACCGCGAGTTTCTCTACCGGTCAGCGTTCGAGTTGGGCCGGCACTTGATTGGGTACGAGCTGCAGAAGGTGCTGGCGGGCGTCGATTGGTTTGTCAAGGATGCCGGCCAAAGGGATGCGAAGATCGGCGTCATGGGTTGGGGCGAGGGCGGCATGCTGGCCTTGTACGCCGCCGCACTTGATCCCCGTATCGACGCCGTGTGCGTCAGCGGTCATTTCGATTCGCGGCAGGACATTTGGCAGCAGCCCCTGGACCGCAACGTGTTCGGGCTGCTGGAGCAATTTGGCGACGCGGAACTGGCATCCCTGATTGCGCCGCGGCCGTTGATCGTGGAAGCGTGCCGCGGGCCGGAGTTGGAATTGCCCGGCAAAGGCGGCGCGCCGGCGCGGCTGGCGACACCACAGCTGGCGAGCGTCCAGGCCGAAGCAGCGCGGGCCGAGGAATTGGCACGCATGAAGATCGACCTGGTCGCGGTGGATGCCGGCAGCGGGCCGTTCGGTTCCGATCAGGCATTGGAGCGATTGCTGCAAGCGCTCGGGGCCAGGCTCGGCGCAGGGGCGCCGGGGCCGCTGGAGCGGCTGCGAGACGCGTTTGATCCCGCGCCTCGGCAGAACCGCCAGATCCTGGAGATCGACGACCACAACCAGTGGCTGCTGGTCGAAAGTCCCTACATCCGGCAGCAATTCATGAACAAACTGGATACGAGTTCGCTGGACAAGTACGCCCAGTCCGTGGAATGGTACCGGGAGTTCTTCCGGCGCGAGGTGATCGGCTGGTTCGACGACGATCGGCTGCCGTTCAATCCGCGGACTCGCAAGAGCTACGACACGGAGAATTGGACGGGGTACGACGTGGTGCTGGACGTCTGGCCCGACGTGTTCGCCTACGGCATCCTCTTGCTGCCCAAGGACTTGAAGCCCGGCGACAAGCGGCCGGTCGTCGTTTGCCAGCACGGTCTGGAGGGCCGGCCGCAGGACGTCATCACCGGCGGTAACCGGGCGTACAACGAATTTGCCAGCAAGCTGGCCGAACGGGGCTTCATCACGTTCGCGCCCCAGAATCTGTACCTGTTCAAAGACCGTTTTCGCACGCTGCAGCGAAAGGCCAACCCGCTGAAGAAATCGCTGTTTTCCGTGATCGTGCCCCAGCACCAGCAGATCGTCGATTGGCTGTCTACGCTGCCCAACGTCGACCCGCAGCGGATCGGGTTCTACGGCTTGTCGTACGGCGGCAAGAGCGCGATGCGGATCCCGCCGCTGGTCAAGAACTATTGCCTGTCGATCTGCTCGGCCGACTTCAACGAGTGGGTTTGGAAGAACGCGTCGTCTCGCGCGCCGCAGAGTTACGTTTGGACGGGCGAGTACGAGATTTTCGAGTTCGACTTGGGCAGCACGTTCAATTATGCCGAGATGGCGGCCTTGATCGCCCCGCGGCCGTTCATGGTGGAACGCGGCCATTTCGACGGCGTAGCCCCGGACGAGACCGTGGCTTACGAATTCGCCAAAGTGCGCCACCTGTACAACGCCCGCCTGGGCATCGGCGACCGTTGCGAGTTGGAATGGTTCGTCGGTCCCCACGCCATCCACGGCGTCGGCACCTTCGACTTCCTGCACCGGCACCTGAACTGGCCCAAGCCGTAACGTTGCTGCGCTCAAGGCGGGTTTGGATCGGGATGAGCCTGGCTATCGGCCGACGGGTTGTGAACCAACTGTTCGGTTTCAGTGCGTTCCCCCACGGATGGCATGGCGATGCCACGGATGAAAACGAACTTCCTTCGCGATTCCCATCCGTGGTGTTGCCATGCCATCCGTGGGGCCTCAAGTTACGAGCATCCGTGGAGCCATTCGCAGGTCACGCGCCGGGAGTGGGCGATCAATTCTGCGTAGTCGGGGCACTCCAAGTCCTCGCCGATCAGCTCGATGTCCACGTCGCCCGCGTAGCCGCAACGGACGAGGCCGGCCAAAATCTCTCGTAGCGGCAGCGAGCCGGCGCCCAGACGGCACCGGTTCTGCTCGCCGCACGGCGGGATCCTGGCGTCGGCCAATTGCACCAGCGCGATCCAGGGCGACAAGTCCGGCAGGCGGTCGGCGATGTTCGGCACGTGCCCCAGGTGGTAGGCATCGAACACCAGCTTGACCTGAGGACTCTGGAACGATTGGATCATGTCCAACGTTTCGTCCAAATCCGTGAGAAAGGTCCACGCGGACGCGCATCCGGCGTGCATCGGCTCGACGGCCAGCGTCACACCGCGCTCCGCCGCGCAGGGGATCAGCTCCCTCAGGGCGGTGCGGAACAGCCGTTTGGCATGATTGTGCGTGTGCCCGGATCGAGAGCCGGTGTAGATGATCAGCGAGCCGGACTTCAGGTCGCCCGCCAGTTGCACCGCCTCCAGGGCGTCCTCGACGCTCTCCTTGTGACTCCGGCCATCGCTGCCGGTAAAACCGCCGGCCCACAACAGGGTCGACACCGACAGCGGGCTTTCCTCCAACAGTTCGATCGCCTTCTCCTCGCCGAAATCCGACAGCTTCTGCCGCCACACCGCAATCGAATCGAATCCGGCGGCAGCGTACTGGCGGGCGTCCTCGTCGAAAGGCCAGCGAAAGGTCGTCAACTCGTTCATCGACAGCCGAACCATCCGTGCGAGCCCTCCCTTGTTAGAACCCGGCCAAGAAGTGCCCTCATATTGGCAACCAGAACGGGGGGGTGGTTTTCGCGTCATGTTGCCCGTGGCCGCAACCGATTCCGACTTGGTCACGATTTTCTCTTCGCCAGTTCCGGGCCGCTGCCAAGGACTTTTTCGTAGCCCTCGCCGGTGTTGACGTACTTGGTGAACCCCAAACGCTCCAGTTTCTTGTCGTCGGCCAAGGCTCGCTCGGTTCGCATCGGCGACGCACTGCCTGCGATCCAGGCAGGCAGAAACACGCGCCGCACCGGTTGACCTGTCTCCGGGTGGCAAGTCAACGGCAGGTCCGTCATCTTCTGCACCACTTCAAACCGCTCACCCGCCGCTCCGTCTTCCTGGAGCACCTCGTAGACGTAAGTTGGCATGTTCGTATCTCCTCTCGCGTATCATCCTCCTCTTGTTCAGCTTAGCGGCTTCCCGCTTCTCGGCAAGTATGCTTCCCGTTAGCGTGCGGACTCGCTAAGATCAAGGGAACGCAGTTCTTGCATCTTGGATTTACCTCATGGCAAGGAGTTTCCTATGAAACGAGTGAACGTGGCCCGGTTGATTTCGTTCGCGATGGCGAGTGTTCTGTTGACCGGCTTGGCGGCCGCTGAAGACAAGAAAGCGGACTGGAAACCGCTCATGGACGGCAAGACGCTCGCTGGCTGGCATCCCGTGGGCGACGGGAAATGGACCGTGGAGGACGGCGCGTTCGTCGGCCGGGCAAACAACGAGAAACTGTACGGATTGCTGGTCAGCGACAAGATGTTCCGGGACTTCACCGTACGCTTCAAATTCAAGTGCCTGTCCGGCGACAGCGGTTTCTATGTCCGCACGATCATCAAGGAACCGGAGAAGGCGAACGGCCTGCAAGTGCAAGTCGGTCGCATCAAGAGCGGTGTCGGCGGCATCTACGAAAGCTACGGCCGCGGCTGGGTCAGCAAGCCGTCCGACGAACTGGAGAAGTCGTACACCAAGGACGACCAATGGAACGAGATGGTGATCGAGGCCCACGGCGGAAATGTGACCGTGACCGTCAACGGGATCAAAAGCGCGGAGTTCAAGGACGACGCCAGCCGCCCCGAAGGCCATTTCGCCCTGCAAATGCACGCCGGTTGCGTGATGCACGTGATGTTCAAGGACATCGAAATCTGCGAAGCGGCGAAGTAGACGGTTGGCGGAGCAACCGGCGCCGCGTTTCACGCGATCAGGCCGCGGTAATGGGCGATCAAGTCTTCGGCGGCTCGGCGGGCATCGAAGGCCTGTTCGGCCCGCTGACGGGCTGCGACGGCGATCGCTGCCCGCCGTTCCGCGTCCCACAGCAGGCGGATGATGGCCGCGGCGAGCGATCCCGCGTCGTCGGGCGGGACCAGCAGCGCCGAGTCTGTCCCCGCTGGAAAGATCTCGCTTGTCCCGCCCACGTCGGTTGCCACCACGGGCGCCCCCGCCGCTGCGGCCTCCAACAAGACTCGGCCCAGCGGCTCCTGCCGCGCGGCGTGCGCCAATACGGTGAACTCGTTCAGCAACCGGTCGACATCCTGGCGGACGCCCAGGAAGTGAACGTGTCCCAACAGTGGCTCGGCGGCAGCGGCGGCCTGCAGTTGCCGCTCGTAGTCCAGCGCCTCCTGTTTTTGCGAGTAGCGTTGACCGACAATCACGAAATGCGCATGGTCGACGGCGCGGATGACGATCGCGGCCGCCGCCAGCAGCGTGTGCAATCCTTTGCGCATGCCGGCCTGACCGATGGCTCCGACCAGACACGCTTCGGCCGGCAGGCCAAGTTCACGATGCAGGCATCCGCTCGCCGGACGCGGACAGAATCGCGTCAAATCGACGCCGTTGTACAACACGCAGGTCTTGGCCTCCGACAGCCCGGCAGCCAGCCACCAATCGCGAGTCGCGCGGGAGACGGCCAGCAGTCGCGTGTGCTGATTCAGGTCCGCGACAGCCGCCGCCGTGACGTTGACGATGTCTCGCAGGTGCCCGATGCTGGGCAAATTCAACGCGGCGGCGACCGGACCGGACAAACGGCTCATCGAAAGACTGTTCGCATGCACCAGGTCGGGCTTGACAGCGCGGATCGTCGCGCGGATCCGCTGCCGGCAGAGGTCCAGATTGTGCCGGCGTCCTTGGGCGTCGTGCAGATCGAGCGGCAGGACGCACAGGTTTCGCTGGGCCAGCGCGGCCGCCAGCGACCCTGCGGCCGGCGCGGCGACCTGCAACTCGTAGCCTGCCGCGCGCACGCCGTCAGCCACGGCTAACAGCGACCGCTCGCCGCCGTTCAGGGAACCGTATTCGCACAGCACCAGGACGGCGGGCATGGCTGGACTTGCAGAAGCTCGGCTCTTTCAACAAAGTCGAGCCTTTGGCAATGAATGGTGAAGACTGAATGAACAATGACCATCTACAATTTGGCGTCCGTCTTTCGCTCTGAGGGGTCTAACGCCGCCAGTAACTCCGCAGCGAAATCCCCCACCTCTTGGAGCACGGTCTGCCGCGGACGCGTGTCCGCTTCGGCCAGTCGCCGCACGAAGGCCGAACCGACGATCACGCCGTCGGCCACCGGCGCCAACAGCCGCACGTGCTCCGGTTGGCTAATCCCGAACCCGATGCAAATGGGCAGGTCGGTTTGAGTCTTGAGCCAGGCTACGTTGTCCAGCAATTCCGGCGGCAGTTCGCGGCGTTCGCCCGTGATCCCGGTCACGGAGACGTAATACAAGAAACCGCTGGACGCACGGGCGATCCGCACCGCGCGCTCGCGTGGCGTGGTCGGGGTGACCAGCTGGATCAGGCTGAAATCCTCGCGGCGGCAGATCCCGGCCAGTTCCTCCGACTCGTCCACCGGCAAGTCGGGGACAATCGCGCCGGCCAGTCCCGCCGCCTGCGCCTCGCGAACGTACGCCTCCGGCCCGTGGCGATACACGATCGCGTAGCTGACCATGCTGGCGACGGGCATGCGGAGGCGCGGCGCGAGCCGGCCGAGCGTCTCGAAGATGCTCGCCAACTTGACGTGTTTGCCCAGCGCCCGGGTGTACGACGCCTGGATGATGAGCCCGTCGGCGATGGGGTCGCTGTAGGGAATGCCCAATTCGCACATCTGGCAACCCCGCCCGGCAAGTTCCCGCAGCACGTCGGCGGTGAACGCCAGGTCCGGATCGCCGGCCGTGATAAAAGGCATCAGCGCTTTCCGGCCTTGGGAACGCAGTTCTTGAAACAATCGGTCAATGGCGGACATGGTTCTCGTTGTCGGTCAGTGGTCAGTGGTCAATGGTCACTAACAACGGGCGCGTTGAAAACCGCTTCGCCGCGCAGGCGGGCGATTTCCGCGGCGTCTTTGTCGCCCCGTCCGGACAGGCACACCAGCACGATCTGATCGGGAGTCCGCTGGGCGGCAACCTCCATCGCCTTGGCGACGGCATGGGCCGTTTCCAAAGCCGGCAGGATGCCCTCGGTGCGCGCCAGGACATCGAAGGCTTGCAGGGCTTCATCATCGCGAACGTGCGTGTAACCTACGCGGCCGCTCTCTTTCCAGTAACTGTGTTCCGGGCCAACGCCCGGATAATCCAGGCCTGCCGAGACCGAGTGAACGTCCGAGGTCTGGCCGTCTTCGTCCTGCAGCACGTAGCTGAAACTGCCGTGCAGCACGCCGGGCTGGCCGAAAATGAGCGTCGCCGCGTGCTCGCCCAACCGCTGCCCTCGGCCGCCGGCCTCGACGCCAATCAACTCGACCGCCGTGTCTTCGATGAAAGGGTGGAACATGCCTGCGGCGTTGCTGCCGCCGCCGACGCAGGCCATGATGACGTCGGGCAAGCGCGAGAAACGATCCAGACACTGCTGGCGGGCTTCCCGTCCGATCACGGATTGAAAGTCCCGCACGATCCGCGGGAACGGATGCGGTCCCACCACCGATCCCAGAATGTAGTGCGTCGTCTCCACGCTGGACATCCAGTCGCGCATGGCCTCGTTGACCGCGTCCCGCAAGGTCCGCGAACCGCTGGTCACCGGACGGACTTCGGCTCCCAGCAGCCGCATGCTGAATACGTTGGGGGCTTGGCGGCGGATGTCTTCCTCACCCATGTAGACCACGCAATCGAGGCCGAAATGAGCGCACGCGGTCGCCGTCGCCACCCCGTGCTGGCCGGCGCCGGTTTCTGCAATCACTCGCGACTTGCCCATCCGCAGCGTCAACAGCGTCTGGCCCACGGTATTGTTGATCTTGTGCGCCCCGGTGTGGTTGAGGTCCTCGCGTTTGAACCAGATCTGCGCCCCGCCACAATGCCGGCTCAACCGCCGCGCGTGGTACAGCGGCGACGGGCGTCCGACGAAGTCGCAGAGCAACTGGTCCAGTTCGGCCTGGAAGTGGGGATCGCCTGTCGCCGCCTCGTACTCGCCGGTCAACTGGTCTAAAGCCCGCGCCAGCGTCTCGGGCACATACCGCCCGCCGAACCGGCCGAATCGCCCAGCCGCGTCGGGGACCTGAGCCGTCGGACGCTGATTTGCAGGAATTGCGTTTGTCATGCCAAATCACCGGAGATCACGTCGTGCAGGGTGTCGTAGCTTTCAGGCGCCGCTCCACCGACACGAGGTCGGTGGAGGCGAGGCGAATGGCTGAGCTGTCGTAGCTTTCAGTCATGGTTCCACCGGCGCGGGGTCGGTGGGGAATAAATCCTGAAGCCAAATGACTCACATTGCGATTGTCATGGGACGCGGCGAGTTGGTCAAGGCGTGGCAAGCGATGTGTACAGTTCTTCATAGGCTCGAAGCGTGGTCCGCCACGAGAATTGCCGCTCGACTCGCTCGCGATTCTGATGGCCCAATCCGGCGGCCAACTGGCGATCCTCGGCCAAACGCCGCAGGCGGTCCACAAACGCCGCTTGATCCCCAAACGCCACGCTTTGCTCCTCCGCCAGGGGGCCCAGCAGTTCCTCAACACCTTCCACTCGCGTCGTCACAATCGGCAGCGAGGTCGCCATGGCCTCCAGCAGCACGTTCGGCATCCCCTCCCAGCGAGACGGCAGGATGAGTACCTCCGACGCGCGGAGGATTTGCGGAACGCGGGGACTCCAGCCGGCAAAGTGGACTCGGCCGTCCAACCCCAGGGCTTGCACGCGCGACTCCAATCGTCGCCGCTGCGGCCCGTCGCCGACCAACAGCAAGTCGTGGCCGGGCAACTGCTCGAAAAGACGCGGCGAGAAGGAAAAGAGCCAATCCAGGCCTTTCTGGCGGTGCAGACGGCCGACGAAAACGATGGCTCGCCGCCCCGGAGACAGCCCGAACTCTCCGAGATCGGCGGGCTGCACGCCAGTGTACGCCTCGGCCGCGATTCCGTTGGGAATCACCGCCAGCTTGCCGGCGGGGATTCGCAACCGTGCGGCGCAATAGTCGGACACGGAGCGACTGACGCAGACGACCTTGTCAGCACGTGCACTGGTGCGACGCTCGATCAGCTGACGGAGCCAGGATGGGTCGGCCACGCGGATGCCGTGGACCAGGCGGGGGGGGCTTTCCTCACGCGGAGCGTGAGGGCTACGATGGAGCCCGCACGCCGCCAGCGTGCCCACCACGTTGGCGTGGAATAGGAAGGTCTGGATGATCTGCGGATGCTGTTCTGACAGCAGACGGCGCAGCCGCTTGATCGCGGTCCCCAACTGCCAGGCCGCGTGAACGCCGACGAAATGGACCGGAACCGAGGCATCCTCCAGATGCTGGACGAGCGAAGGCCGTTCGACGGGCGGCCGCGCCGCCAGCGAATAAACCGCCGGCGCAAAACGGGTCCGGTCCAAGCCGGTCGCGATCTGAGCCAGGCAGCGCTCCGCGCCGCCGGCCTCCAGTTCGGTGATCACCAACGCCAATTGGATTCTCTCGCTCATAAGTGCCAGTATATCCTGCGCGGCAGGGTCTGTGTCCCTGGCGAACGGTGTCCCTGGCGAACGGTGCGGCGTAAGCCCAACGGTAGATCACTTGCAGCCGAGCGACACTGGCAATATCATCGAAAACTGAAGTTTTCAATCTTCTGGCTTCACAACATCGAGAGGGATGAACATGAGGACGCGATTTCTGGTGCTGGCAGTGGGTTGGGTGTGCGCAGGTTGGGCGGTAGCAGGCGAGGCGGTTCCGCCCAAGAGCCATCCGGATTCGTCGAAGTGGGAAGGTCTGTTTAGCGGCGATTTGTCGAACGCCGAGTTCCCGCCAGGCGTGTGGTCGCAGCAAGATGGCGTGCTGACCGCCACGGAGGACCAGTGCATTTGGACCAAAAGGCAGTACGACGACTTCGTGCTGGACCTGGAATTCAAGACCGCCGACGGCACGAACAGCGGCGTGATCGTGCATTGCAGCGACAAGAAAAACTGGATTCCGAATTCGGTCGAAATCCAGATCGCGGACGATTTCTCCGAGAAATGGAGCAAGTCACCGAAGACCTGGCAGTGCGCCGCCATCTTCGGCCGCCTGGCGGCCGACAAGTCGGCCGTCAAGAAGCCGGGCGAGTGGAACCGCATGACCATCACTTGCCAGGGTCCCCTGATCTACGTGCTGCTGAACGGCGAAGCGGTCACGGAGATGGACATGCGCAAGTGGACGGACGCCAAACGGAACCCCGATGGCAGCGAGATTCCACCCTGGCTCAGCAAACCGGCGGCCTCGATCCCGCACGCGGGACACATCGGCCTGCAAGGCAAGCACGCCGGAGCGCCGATCTACTTCCGAAGCCTGAAGATCAAGGCTTTGGATTGATCGGGCCGAACGCATACAGTCGCTGCTGGGTGCGGATGTACAGCTTGCCGGCGGCGATCGCGGGGGTCGCGAAGATCGGCTCCCGCAGATCGTTGCCGGCCAGAACCTGGAATGTGTCGCCCGCGGCGAGCACGGTCACCACGCCGCTGCACGAGGCCGCGTAGATCTTGCCGTCGCCGGCCACCGGCGAGGCAAAATACGCTCCCCGCGGCCCCAGTCGCGTGCGATACAGCAACCGGCCCGACGCGGCTTCCAGGCAGGACACAATCCCGCCGTCTTTGATCATATAGACCTGACCTCGGTAAACTTGCAGGCTCATGGAGATGTTGACGATGGGAAAAGTGACGGTTTCGGCGCGGATCGGCAATCCCACACGCGGCGGGCAGCACATGATCGATTTGTTCTGAGCGGCTTACAGCACCCACGGTTCGCGTTTGGGCCGGTCGATCCAGCGGTTGGCTCCTTCGTCGCCGACGATCTGCTCCTTCTCCGGATCGAACTTCAGCGCGCGGCCGGTCCAGAAGGCGATGTTCGCCAGATGGCACGTGGCCACCGTGCGGTGCGCGATTTCGATGTCGCGGAACGGTTGCTGGCGCGTCTTGACGCAGTGCAGGAAGTCGCCGAAGATGCCGCGGCCTTTGTAGTTGGGAATGTAGATGTCAGGCGGCGCCGCGCGAGGCTTGTCGCGGGCCGGCACTTCGCCGCGCGTGCCTTTGAACGCCAGCGGCCCGCCGCCCCAGGCGCCGCCCAGGTACATCCGCACTCCGTTGGCGTACTTGTAAGTCAACTGCGGGTGCTCCTTGTCCGGCGGGATCACCTCGACCGGCAGCGGTTTGTCGTACAGCTGGGCGGCGAACAGCGCGCCGCCGATGTGATGAGCGCCCCAGTCGGTCATGCCGCCGCCGGAGAAGTCGCGGCAACCGCGCCAGTTGAAGGGGTGATAGCCCTTGCTGTAGGGCCGCCAGGGGGCCGGGCCGAGCCACAGGTCCCAGTCCAGCCCTTCCGGCACGGGCTCCGCCGGCAGCCGCATCTCGCCGGACGGGCCGCCGATGTTGACCCAGACTTCCTGCAGTTCGCCGCACATGCCGGACCACATCATGCGGTGGTACCAGTTGTAGTCTTCCCAGACGCGCTGGCTGCCGCCGGAGAAGATGCGGCCGTAGCGGCGCGCCGTGTCGACCATGATCCGACCTTCGCGGATCGTGAGCGTCTCGGGCTTCTCGCAGTACACGTCCTTGCCGTTGCGCATCGCCTCGCAAGTGACCAGCGCGTGCCAGTGGTCGGGCGTGGCGCAAAAGACTGCGTCAATGTCCGGCCGGACGCAGACTTCCCGGTAATCGTGGTAAGCGTCGCAGCCCTTGAACGCGCCGCTCGTCTTCTGCTGGGCATAACGATTCTCGACCAGTTGCCGGGCCCGCTCCCGGTGGCGGGCATCGACGTCGCAGACGGCCAGCACTTGAACTTCGGGAAAGCCCATGAAGGCGCCCATGTCCCCGGTGCCCTGGCCGCCCACTCCGACGAAGCCCATCGTGATCCGCTCGCTGGGCGCCGGACGGCCTTCGCCGCCGATGGCCGAGGCCCGAATGATGTACGGCGCCGCCGCTGCGGCCCCCGCCGCGCCAAGGAATTGACGCCGCGTGAGGCGCGATGGATTCTTCGCCGCCATGGAAGTTCCTCCCCCAAGAAGTGTCTGGGACGGGCGGTCGCCGGAACACGCGGGTTCCGTCAGCACGACTGCCAGCACATGACTCAGCCTAGGTGCGCGGCGCTGCCGTGTCAATCGGCCTAATACCGTGCCACCTTGCGCAGTTGCCACGCGCCGATGGCCAGGCAGACGAGGTTTCCCAGCCAGACGAAGTACGGCGGCAAGACACCCAGCTTGGCCCGGTCCAGACCGAAGGCGAACAGCGGATAGTACAGGATCAGGATCGGCAAGAAGCAGATGCCAAAAGTGGTCATGAAATCCGCGTTTTTCAGCCGGATGGCCAGCGGAATGCCGACGATCACAAATGCCAGACAGCTGAAGCCGCTGGCCCAGCGCCGAAACGGTTCCGTCTCCAGGCGGTGCATCCGCCGCCGCTCGGCCTCCAAATCGTTCAGTTGCTGGCGCCAACGCGCGTCCGTCAGCCCCTGGAAATCGCCGGTCAACATCTGGTAGGCCGCCTCCGCGGCCAGCGACTGCTCGCAGCGCTCGATGCGCTCGCGCTGTTCCTGCTTGGCAGCAGAAATCCGGTACAGCTGCATGTGCGACGGGTGCAGGGCCGCGCTCTCACGCTCCTCGCGCGTGGTGAGCGGAATCATGTGTTCTTCTGTGTCAGGGAACCGAATCACGGTGCGGGGGCCAATTTCGATGAGACCGTCGGTCAGCGTGATCTTCAGGGCGTTTTCTTCGACGGCGGCGTGCAACTGGGCTTCGCGTGCCGTCATCGTCACGTCCTGGCCGCCGGGACGACGAATCGTGACGGTCGTCTGCAGCAGCCGATGGCCTTCGACGCGTCCGACCGTGATGGAGAATTGCCGGGTACTGTAGGAACGCTGGGTCCGCAGCACGCCGTAAGCGATTTCCTCGGCCGACTCCAGAATCACGCGCTGGATCCCGGCGCGGCCCCAGGAGAACGCCACGTCCACCAGCCAGACCGTGACCAGGCTGACGACGAACGCCAGTGTCAGCGCGGGCCGAATCACCGCCGTCGGCGAGATTCCCAGCGATTTCATCGCCACCAACTCGCGGGACGCCGACATGCGTCCGAAAACGAGGCACACGCTGAACAAAATCGTCCCCGGCAGGGCGAACACCAACGCGTTGGGCAAGGTGTAGGGGATAATCCGCAAGATCGGCAGCAGTCCCAGCCCCTGCCGCACGGCTTCCTGCGCCAGTCCCGCCATCGTCATCAACAGCGTAAAGGCTGTCAGCGTGGTGAGGAAAACCTTCAGCAACTCGGCAGTCACGTATCTGGTGATGATCTTCGGAAACACGTTCTTCGCCCGACGGCTACGGCAGTCCTTTCCAGCTAAGATCAACCTCCGGCGTCATGCGTCCCGGCGCGACGTTCAACAGGGCCGGCAGATGGTATCCCAACCACCCGTTTCGCGTCAATTGCAGGAGACGGGATGCGGGTCGCGGGTCGCGGGATGCGGGATGCGGGAGACGGGTTGCGGGTTGCGGGAGACGGGTTCCGGGATGCGGGATGCGGGATGCGGGATGCGGGTTGCGGGTTGCGGGTTGCGGGGTGCGGGGTGCGGGGTGCGGGTCGGGGGGTGCGGGGTGCGGGGTGCGGGGGGCGGGG
>CAZAQY010000098.1:0-26351 GCA_964486845.1 uncultured Pirellulaceae bacterium | reverse complement strand
CGTGCGCGCGGAGGTCACCAAGTGACCTCCGCGGACGGGATATCCAACAAAAACCGAGCACGTCTCGACTAATACTTGGACAGCCTCCTAGCATGATCGAAATCGTCGAGCCGAGCGTATTGCTGGTGGGCATGAAACGAGCCGAGGCGGACGAACGTTTGGTGCTGAGGCTTTGGGAAGTGACCGGCCAAGCCACGACCGCCCACGTGCGGTTGCCCCTCGTGCCGTTCCAGAAGGCCCGTGCGGCCAGTCTGGTCGAAGAGGCCCAGGAACCGTTGGCGGTTCGTGACTCGGCCGTAGCCGTCCCCATCCGGACCTGCGGCTTGGCCACAGTGCTGCTGGAATAAGTACACGGATCTGGTTTTGCCGATGACGTCGATCGGCTCTGTCTGTGGGAAACGGGCGGGAAGATGCCGGCCAGGAATGTGTACCTGCGCTACGAACTGGAACGGCCAAGTACCGATCGCGTGCTTAAACGAGCGACAGCAAGCTCGTCAGCCCCAACGGCTCACGGCACGCGTAGGGTTCCCCGTACCGCACGCCGATGGTCTTGCCCCAATAGGCGGCCTCGTCGCGCAAGCGGTCCAGAAACGCCGGCGGATTGCTCGGCTGCCCCTCGACAAACTGGCTCTGATAGCAGCGGATCGCCGCCAGCTTGCGATCCCAAACGTCGCTGATGTCCAGCACGAACGCGGGCTGCGGAGCCAGCTTCAGGTGGACACAGTAGTAGTTGTAGATCCGCTGTGGATGATGCGGCGCCCCGGCCAGATCGCACTTGGTCAGCTTGGCCCAGAACCGTGCCGCCTCGATCATTTGCGTGGCGGCCACGTGATCCGGATGCGCATCGACCCAGTACGGAGCCAGCAGCCACCGCGGCCGGACCTGGCGGATTACCTGCGCCAGTTGTCGGCGAGCGTCCAGCGTGGCCTCCAGACTGCGGTTGGGCAGTCCCAGGTTTCGCCGCCAGTCGATCCCCAAAACCTCCGTGGCGGCCGCCGTTTCGCGGCCGCGTTTCTCCGGCGAGCCGAAAGGCGTCGGCTCGCCGTCCGTCAAATCCAGGATGCCTACGCGCCGGCCCTCGGCTTTCAGCTTCAAAATGGCTCCGGCGGCGCCCAATTCCGCGTCATCCGGATGCGGAGCGATGACCAGAACGTCCAACGGGGCCAGCGGCTCTTGTCCCTGGTCAGCGGACGATGAGTGAAGGGTACGCGGTTGATTCATGTTCTTCTCCCAATCGCCGCGTATCATCCCTGTTGCCGCTGTTTCGATCAACTGGCCTGGACTTGCCGGCCCGGTTTTGAGAAAGTCCCCACGCGCTCTGCGGCTGCAACGGGTGTGCGCAGCGTGCGTGCATTCTACGAAGCAAGACGCGGCGCAAAACCGTCTGTTGCTAGCAGACAATCCGAATCGACTCTCTGGCCACATTCGACCGCCATGTTGCCAAAACTGCCCATCCTGAACACCGCGTTGCGCAGGTCCCCCTGGCTCCTTCTGCTCTGGTGCCTGGGACTGGTCGGCTGTGCCTCCTTGGACACCCAGCCAGAAATCGAAGATCCCGAACCGGAAGCCCGTGCTGGCGCGCCGTTCCGCAAACCCGGTCCGCCGGGCCAAATGCTGGGCATCGACGAGCGGGCGCGTGAAATCGAACGGAATCTCGGCGTGCGCTGACCGTTGCTACGGCTGATACGGCCACTGGGGCAGATCGGCCAGGAAGCTGGGATGGACGCCCTTCAGCCAAACGTAGTCGTCCGAGATGCGTTTGGCGGCGACCATCCGGGCGGCCAACAGCCCGTAGATGGCGCCGCCCAAGAACACCAGCGGACTCGCCACAAGCATCCACGGAAAAGCGCCGCTGCGGTCCACGGTCGCGACCCCCGCGACAGCCATGCCGATTCCGGCCAGGACCAGAAACCAGCCGATGAACATCGCCCGGTGACGCTTGGCGAACCACTCGTCGCTCAACTTGACGCCACAGCCCGGTATCTGCCACGATCTCGGCGTCATAGACGATCGGCGCAGTGAGCGGCGCAGTGAGCGGCGGGGCATAGGGGTTCTCGGACGAGGACATGACAACGCCTCTTACGACAGGGCTTTGGGGACGCGGCAGTACCGGAGGAAGTGACACCCGGATGCGGTCAATTTACTGTCGGCGCTGGCAGCCGACAAGGGAAGAAGGCCGCGTTGGGACACGGGCGAGCGTGGGAGAATCCAGGCTGTTCGAAAAAGCCGGGCTTCTGGCTCAGCCGCCCTGTCCGCCTGCTTGCTTCTGCCCTTGGTTCTGTTCTGATGACTTGGCGGGGCATCCTTGCAAAATCGGCTTTTCCGGAGGACCTGGGCCATGTTGACACCTGACCATCATTCCGAATCGCGAACCGCAAGAGGATGGCTCAGTCGGTGTCTTCGGTCATCGCGTTCGGAGTTTTGCCTCCGCTTGCCGCTTCCACAGTTGACCCCGCCCCTTCCGCGGCAGTAGACTGAACTTGAACGTTGAGCGAGAAAGCATTGGAGCCATCGTTTATGACTGTGGCGGAGATCGAAGTTCTGCAGTTGGGGCCGCACTCGAACGGGATGTCGCTGAGCCCGTGGGAGTTCGATGCGGCCGATTTTGAGCCAGGCTGGCGATACGAACTGGTAAACGGAGTGCTGATCGTGAACCCGCCACCCTCGCTGAAGGAACGCGATCCAAACGAAGAACTGGGCCACTGGCTGCGGAAATATCAGGAGACGCATCCCCTGGGCGATGCGCTGGATTTCACCGTTTCGGAACAGACGGTCCACATCGGCCCCCATCGGCGGCGCGTGGATCGAGCGATTTGGGCCGGGTTGGGACGGCTGCCGCAGGAAGATGAAACGCCCACCATCGCGGTCGAGTTCGTCTCGGAGGGCCGGCGCAGCCGCGAGCGGGACTACCAGATCAAACGCGACGAATACCGAACAGCCGGAGTCCGCGAGTACTGGATCATCGACCGCTTTGCGCGCCTCCTGACGGTCTACCGATTCAAACGCGGAAAGACCACGTCGAAAACGATCCAGGAGCAGCAGACGTACACGACGCCGCTATTGCCCGGATTCGAGCTGCCCCTGGCGTCTCTGTTGGCCTTGATGGATCGCTGGAGCGGCTGATCGCGGCGGCCGCAACCGAAGGGCGAGAACGGCGCGCACATGATACGAACAAAGACTCACTAAGAAGCCATCATTCCACCGGCTTGGCCTTGGCTTTCTTCCTTTCCGCTGCTTTCTTCGCGCCTTTCGCCGGTGCGGCCTTAGCGGGCGGATCGCGGAGCGCCTGTTCGCGGAATTCGGCCAGGTGCTGCTCCCAGACTTGTTGCAGTTCGCGAACTTTGTCGGGGTGCGTGGCCGCCAAGTTCTTGATCTCGCCGCGGTCCCGGCTCAAGTCGTACAGTTCCCAGGGACCTTGAAGACCGCCGGCCGCGACCAGTTTCCAGTCGCCCATGCGTATCGCGCGGTTGCCTTCGTGCGACCACCAGAGGTACTCGCGGGTCACCGCTCCGTCCTTGGCGAACTCCGGCACCAGGCTCTTGCCCGGCAGCGGGGGAGCGGGTTTGCCTGCGATTGTCTCGGGGTGCTCCAGGCCGGTCAGTTCCAGCACGGTGGGCACAATGTCGATCAGGTGCGTCGGGCTGTGCCGCAATTCGCCGCGGGCCGCGATCCCCTTCGGCCAGTGCGCGATCAGTGGCGTGGCAATCCCGCCTTCGTGGACCCAGGTCTTGTGGCGGCGCAACGGCGTGTTCGACGAACTGGACCAGCCGGGGCCAAGGCACAGGAACGTGTCCGCCGAACCCGGCGCGGCCTGCGGATCGTGGCCGTCGCCGCGGACCATGATCTCGGCGCTGGCCCCGTTGTCCGAGGCGAACATAACCAGCGTGTCGTCAAAGGCGCCCATCCTTTTCAACTGCTCCAGTACGCGGCCGATCTCGCGGTCCATGCGGTCGATCATGGCGGCGTGGATGGCCATTTTCGCCGCCTGGAACTCGCGCTGCTCGCCGGTCAGTTCCTTCCACGGCAAGGGACGGTTGACTTCGCCTGAGCCGAGTTTTTCCAGGTCATTCGGGAAATGGTAGGGCGGTCCGACGTCGCGCTCCAAATTGGGCAGCGGACTGTTGGCGATGCCCATTGCTTTCTGGCGTTCGTACCGCTCGTGCCGGACGACATCCCAGCCTTTCTTGTAGGTGTCCCGGTAACGGGCGATGTCCTCGGGCAAGGCGTGCAGAGGGAAATGCGGGGCGACGAAGGCCAAGTACAAGAAGAAGGGACGTTGCGAGTGCTTTTCCTGGTGCTCGCGCAGGCACTTGACGGCGTGATCGGCGATCGCAGTCGTCGCGTAGTAACCGCTGCCTCGCTCGACCGGCGGCAACGGCTGATCGTCCTCGCTGTGCTGCCGGGGACTGAAGTAGCGATTGTGGTCGGCGAAATCGTAGGACCGGTCGAAGCCGTTCTCCAGTTTCTTGCCGTCCACGTG
Organism: uncultured Pirellulaceae bacterium; assembly: GCA_964486845.1. Lineage (GTDB taxonomy): Bacteria > Planctomycetota > Planctomycetia > Pirellulales > Pirellulaceae > Anammoximicrobium. Next base: position 21,871 of record CAZAQY010000098.1, on the reverse strand, counting down.
CCATTTGCCGGAGTGATACGAACGGTAGCCCAGCGGCCGCAGCATGGCCGGCAGCAGCGGCGCCCACACCGGGCGCTGGCCCCCGCCGCCGAAGGCGACTCCCGGAATGCTCGTGCCCGGAAGGCCGTCGCGCCGGACTTGTTGCGCGTAGTAGCCGGTCAGCAGGACGGCGCGCGAGGGCCAGCAGCGGGCCGTGTTGTAGAACTGCGTGAACCGCAAGCCGCCTGCGGCCAGGGCGTCCAAGTTCGGCGTGGCGATCTCGCCGCCGTAGCAGCCGGCATCGGAGAATCCCATGTCGTCCGCGAGGATGAAAACGATGTTCGGATGTTTGGCATCCGCCGCCCAGGCTTGCCCGCCGAGGATGCCCAGTAACGCCAAGATGGTCAAAAGCGTTCGCATGACAGTTCTCCCGTCGTGATCGAGAATGGTGACCTCTTCTAAGATGTCCACAGCGGCGACAAGGCACCGCAGTCCAAAAGGCGGCAAACGTCCTTCAAACCAAGGTCTTGATGCGACCCTGCCAATCGCGGCCATTTTCAGCTCTGCGTTTTACACTTCTCGCTTCGCACTTGCTATACTGTGGCGTCGTTCTTTCCCTTGGCGATAGGAGTTACCATCATGGCAGACGTAGTGGTTCGCGTTCGCGACAACGGTCCCTACTTGGTCGAAGGTCCCCTGACGGTGTTGGATGCGGACGGCAATGCGTTCCCGACTGACAAGACCAAACCGGCGACGGCCCTGTGCCGTTGCGGCGCGTCGGGCAAGAAGCCCTTCTGTGACGGGACCCACAAGACCATCGGGTTCCAAGCTGCCGAACGCGCGCCTAGCGCGGGCTGAGCATCGCTCGGGGAACAAGTGAGCGGAATGACGCCAGCCACCGGTTCCGGATTGGCCGCAATACCGGCGACGCAAGAGTTCATGAGCATCCCGCTGCGGCAGTTCGCCTACCAACCGTGCGGCGATTTGTGGCTGGAATTCCCGTGACGAGCCCGCACACGGAATCGCAATTGAAAACGGCGGACGCCGATACGCTGGTACTGCGCGGCCAGATCCAGCCCGATGGCGTGCGGTTCGAGAGCCGTGCCCACGTGTCGGTCGAAGGCGGCCGCCTGACGGCCGAGGCGGACGCATTGCGGGTGACGGACGTCACCGCACTGACGATTCGCCTGGTCGCGGCGACAGATTTCGCCAACTTCCTTGATCTGTGGCGGGGCACTCTCGTAGAAGCAGGAGGCAAAGAGCGCCCATTTGCCGCCGAACGAATGGCCCACGACACCCACCCGAGCCGGATCGACCTCCGGCAGGGTGGCCAGGCCGTTGTAACAATTGGCCGCGACGTAGGCCAGCGACGACAGCGGCTGCCTGGCCGGGCTTTGCTGCTTGGTGTACTCGGTGGGCGTCGGTCTTGAACTGCTTCCTGGTCGTGGCTTCACTCTCTCAGACGATTGGCAACGGACAACCGCATTTTCACCATGATATTGCATTCTCTTGGAAACGGGAGGACTCGGAAGGACACCGACTCGCTGGCGCTTCGGGTTACTTTGGATCGGTGGCATCTCGGATTTGCGCGGGGCGATAGGTCACTCGACCGGCCGGGCTACGCCTGCTTCGAGGAACAGCAGCGTAGCGACGATGTGATCCGCCGGCACTTTGGTCATTTGCGCGACGGCCCGCCGATAGGCCTGCAATTGTGGGGAGTAAAAGGCGACCTTGCCGGACAGTTGCTGCTTGTCTTGGGCGTCCAAGGCGTCCGTCTTGTAGTCGATGATCTCCGCCGCCACCACCCGGCCGGCTTCTTCCAGCAGCACCAGGCGGTCGATGAAGCCGCTCAGCAATTGCTCGCCGTCGCGGATCGCGAAACCGCATTCGTTCTGGACCGTGGCGGTCACGCGGCGGGCGGCCAGTTTTTGGGCCACGGCCGCGGAGAAGCCGACGCGCCGGAGATTCTCATAACGCCGTCGCGAGAGCATCTCGACGGCCAGCGGTGAAGCCAGTTGGGCGGTGAAGCGGGCCAGTTCCGCCTGCACATCCACGCTCGCGGCCGGCGCGTCGGCCAACACGTCTTGAGCGACGGACATCAGTTGGGCCTGACCGGGCGTCCCGTCTTCGATCCAGCGGATCTGCTCCATCCATGCGTGAACCAATTCGCCGCGGGCAAACGCGGCCGCTCGCGAAGGGGCCAGCAGGTGCTGCAGCGAGACGATCGTGCCGCCTTCCAAGCCGGAAGGGCGGGCCCGCTCCCAGCCGCGCCGCCGGCCGCCGGCCAGCGGGGCCAACCGCACCGCGATCTCCGGGCAACTCGCCTCCGCCGGCGCTCGGCGCGGGTCTCCGACCCCGCCGAAACCGGCGACCGTAGGTCTCCGAGAAGTTCCGAGAGCTTCAGTGACCCCCGCGAGCTTTTCGCCCGCCGCCTCCCCCCCGGCCAGGTACCACTGCGGATCTCCGTGCTGGTACAGCACCTTCGCGGGTGCCGCCCTAGCCGCGCCGGCCAGCGCGGCCCGCAACAAGCCGGCCTGCGTGCGCGGCACGTTCCGCTCGCTGTCCGTCGACGGCGGAATGATGGCATACAAGCCGTGGATGGCCCGCGTGAGGGCCACGTACAGCACGCACAGCGACTCGGTCACCGCCCGGTCGGTGGCATCCTCGAACATCCGCTGGAACGGAGCCGGCAGCAGCTGTTGAATGTCCGCACTGGCGTAGCGGCAGACGCAATCTACGGGCAGCGTGCAATCGTCGCGGTGCGTCACCACCAGGTCGGGTTGCCCGACGATATCGCCGTCCAATTCCGGCAGCACGACGATGTCGAATTGCAGGCCCTTGGCCTGATGAATGGTCATCACGCGGACGTCGGCCGGAATGGGATCCGCGACCTTCGTGCTTTCGACGAAAGCGACGAACTCGTCCGCCCGAAGCGTCGCGGTGGCGTTGAAGTCGTACGCCTTCTCGACCAATTGCTCCAGACGGCTCAGCTCGCGGCGACTGCAGTGCGGGGCCAAGGCTCGGGTCCAACCCTGGATCGTCGCGCCGTAGCCGTGTTGGACCAGCGCTTGGCGGACTTGCAGCGACACGCGCCGCGCCGCCGCGTCGTCGCGGTAATCCTCCAGGCCGGCGGTCGCTCCCAAGGGCGAATGCGCCACGTGAAAGCGGGACACCGTGTCGCCGGGATGATCGGCGATCCGCAGCAGCGACAGGACCAAGTTCACGGCCGCCGAATCGGTCAGCGGATTGCCGCCCTCCTCGCTGGCGGGGACGTCCAGCTTGCGCAGTTCGTAGATCAGCCGCGCCACGCCGTCGTTGCGGCGCATCAACACGCCGATGCTGCGGCCAGGAGCCTGATCGACCAATTCTGCGATCCATGCAGCGGCGGCATGGAAAGTAGCTTCCCGCTGCGATTCCTCTTCACCCGCCGCCGGAGCCGTGGCCAGTTCCACGTAGCCGGCCAGCTCCTGCCGCTGCGTCGTGTGCCGCTCGAATCGCTCCGACCAGCGCTGCACCGCCGGCTCCGCGCGGCCCAGGTTGGGATGCTCCGTGATGTGCGCAAAGATGTGGTTGACCGCGTCGATCACCGGCTGCGATGAACGGAAACTGGTGTTCAAACTCTGCGGCGTCAGTCTGGGCAACTGCCGGTCGATGGCGTCGAAGATCTCCGCGATCCCGCCCCGCCAGCCGTAGATCGCCTGCTTGACGTCCCCCACGCAGAAGAACGACGTTCCCTCGGCGCCGCCCGTCACGCGCTGGGCCCAGGGCTGGATCACGCGCCACTGCTGCGGCGACGTGTCCTGGAATTCGTCCAGCAGCAGATGATCGATCCGCGAGTCCAAACGGAAGCTCAAACTGCCCAGATCGACCGCTTGGCCGACGTTCGCCAGGCGGCGGGTCACATCCTCGAAGCGCAGCGCGCGGTAGCCGTTCTTCAGCCGCTGGTATTCGACGTGAAACATCTGCAGCAGCGCGTAGGAGGCTTCCGTCTGGGCCGCGACGCGGCCCACCAGTTCCGCCTTCACGTGATCGAGCAGCCGCCGATAGATGGCCACGACCGTTTCCGGGATGGGCTTGCGGTAAAAGACCGATTCGCCTTGAGCAACCTTGCCGGCCAGGCCCTTCTTCAGGAACTCGTCCCAGTCGCCCGCCTCCGCGCGCGTCCAATCCTCGTCGCGAGCCTTGCTCATCCGGCTGTCAGGCAGTTCCGCCGCCCGCAAGTCTTCGAGCGTCGCGGCCAGCTGCGCCTCGTCCAGGGGCTTGTACCGTGGCACCTTGTGCCAGGCATCCTCCGCCGTGTCCTGGAACAGGTCGTACATCTCATCGACCGTGTCGCGGATCAGCCGACTGATCGAGCGGGCGGCTTCGCCCTTGGTCAGCAGGTGTACCAGCGTCCGCAACTGGGCCCCGTCGCTCGACGTCAGCACGGCGTCGATGGCGCGGCCCCGCAGCCGCTTGTCCATCAACTCCTCGACGATCTGCCAGCCGAAGGGAAAGCCGAGTTCTAGTCCGAAGCTGCGGGCGATCTGGGCAAACAGGCTGTCCAGCGTACTGACCCGCAGCCGGTGCAGCGAGCGCATGACGGCCTGGAGCGTGTCCAGGCACGCCTCGCGGCTCCAAGCCTCGTCCCCGGTAAAGCGAGCCAATTCCCCGCGCTTCCGCGCGTCGCAGGCCGCCTCGGCCAATCGTCCGATGACGCGGTCCAGAATCTCGCCGGCCGCCTTGCGCGTGAACGTCGTGGCCAAGATCGCCTCGCACGCCACCCCCCGCCGCACAAGCGCTAGGAAACGGTTCGACAGCTGAAAAGTCTTCCCCGTCCCGGCCGAAGCCCGAATGATCAGGTTCTGCAAGGATGAACCGCGCTGCGCGGACAAGGAACGTTGCGTTCGGCTCACGATCGTCGTGCCCCCAAGTAATCCATTCTGAGACCGCCGATCTCCGCATGAAACCAGTCGGCCATCTCTTCCGGACCCGTCACACGCGGTCCCTCCGGTCCATCCATCTGGACATCTCCCACGATCTTCCTCTCCTCAACACAACAAAGGAAACTTCAAGGGAGACAAGCATAACCCAAAACCGAATTCACAACAGGGCCCAGCGATACCACGCAATTTCCTTAAGTGCACGCGATGCCGATCTGCTTCAGGTTGTTGGTACACTGCGTCCGCCGCGCGGATTCGCGAGCGGCTTGAATCGCAGGCAACAAGAGAGCGACGAAAATGCCGATAATGGCAATGACCGCCAGCAGTTCCACCAGAGTGAAACCCGTGTGTGCAACCCTGCGAGACATGACTGACACCTTTCTGAGAAAGCGACGAGAAAACCGTTAAAAGTACCCCGATTGGAGCGAAGATTCGAGCTTTTAGTTTACAGTATTGCGTTGCCATGTCAGTTTAGAGTCTGCCTACTTTGTGCTGACAAAGCCCAAGTTGAGACACGATTTCCACCCTATTGGAGGGATGGGTCGTGAAGCCGTGCCTCTCAGCGTCAGCGTCCCCGATATTCCGTCCGGATCGATTTGCGGTAATAATGAAAAGGTCATAATTCCAGAGCAGAGAACCCTCGTAGTCCCTAGCGGAGGATTGGAAACCGATGGCCGAGAACGTCACCAAGGAAAGCAAGAAGTCGGACGAGCGGCAGGAATCGAAACGAATTCTGTTGGTGGATGACGATGCGGAGATCATCGAGGCGATGCGGTACGCGCTGGAAGCCAAGGGGTACGAGATCCTGGTCGCGCGCGATGGCAACCAGGGGCTGGCATTGGCGGAGCGCGAGGACCCGGACCTGATGATCCTCGACATGATGATGCCCAAACGCAGCGGTTTTCTGGTGCTGGAACGGCTGCGCCGCACGCGCCCGGTGCCCATGCGGATCATCATGGTCACGGCCAATGAGGGCAGCCGCCACAAGGCGTACGCCGAAATGCTGGGAGTGGACGATTATATCCGCAAACCGTTCGCGATGGATCGCCTGCTGGACAGCGTCAACCGGCTGCTGGCGTAACCACGGAAATCCCGCATCTGTTCCCTCGCGGCCTACGCGCTCCGGTGCTTTTTCCACGCTTGCGCCGCCTGCGTCAATTGGTCGTGCCACACTCGCTCCAAATCCTGAGCCGACGGCGCGTTGCCCTGCCGGACCTGGCCAAAATACCAGCCGCATGCTTTGCCCAGCCCGTAGGTATAGGCATAGGCCAGTGCAGCGTTGGCGGCCACGCCCAGGACGGGAATGAACTTCAAGGTCCCGCGCACGACCTGCCGCGCCAACAACCGCCCGCCGATCGGCCCGGCCATCTCCAGCAGCATGCGCACGTCCAGTGGCTGGCCGTAAATGCCCGCCAGGCGGTACACCAGATGCGATTGGATCGCGGTCACTACGGGGATGTCCACCCAGGGCAGCGGTACGGCGGCGGCCGAGGCGGCCAGCATGCTGTGCCCGATCACGTGCGGCAGGGCGCGGCGGTCGTTGAGGTCCTTCAGCGATTTCATCGAATCGTGCAGCGTCAGCAGCGTCTGCCGAAAAGCCGCCGGCAGCATGGCCAGCAGCGCGGTCTTCAACCGATCGCCGCCGAATTCCGGCTCGTCAAAGCCATCCTCGGGCCGTGTGAGGTCCACCGGCACAACGGAATCCACAAGACCGGCGAAGCGCTCCTGCTGCGCGGCGAGGCTCCGCTGCAAGTCCGGCGGCAATGAATCGGGCAGCGACGACGAGCCAAACGGGTCCGGTTGCGGGTGCTGCTGGCCGGGGTACGCCTCGTGCAGACAGGTCAGCGCCAGCAGGACCGGGCGTAGCGGCGCCGCTTTGCGGATGGCTCGCAGCGGCTCGACGATCTCCGCCAGCGCATGATCCATGGCTCGCACCGTGACGATCACCACGTGCGCCGAGGAGGCAAATTGTTGAATGTCCTCGGCTGGATCGTAGCGTGTTTCGCCCAGCCCGCGGGTATCCAGAAAACGCACCAGCGGCGCATCGGCCGAGGGAAAATCGTACTGCTGCGAGCATTGCGTCTGGGGCCGATACCCGCCGCCGATTTCCGCCCGCTCCGCGCCCGTCAGGTACTTGACGATCGACGTCTTGCCGCTGCCGGTCTTGCCGAACAGCCAGAACACGGGCAGCGGCGCACGGTCCAACAGACGGTCTCGCTCCCGGCGGTAGTCCTCGTCGGACGGCGAGCGGAACGGAAGCCAGCGTTTCAGTCTGCGGAACATGAGATCAGTCCGATGGCTGCGGGCCACTCCAAGTATTCGTCGAAAATCGCCCGAAATTGCAGCGATCACTCGCTGATACTATACCGCACGCGGCTGAGACTGGGACGTTCCCGTAACACAGAGTGCAAATTACGCATCGTGCGCAACGCAAGATGCGTAATGCGGCAGCCTGGAATCACGTTCGGCTTCGTGCCCGCGCGGACCGGCGTCCCGCAGACATGTCCGTCCCAAGGTCACCAAGTCCGCTGGATTGCCCCACCTTGTTGGCCGACGGGTGGACGACTAACCTTTAATGTTCGCGGTTGACTTTCCTTTATTTCCATGGAGTTGCCCATGTTTCGACGTAATTGCTCGTTCTTCGCTGGGGCGGCTGTTGTCCTGGCTTCCCTTCTGACGCTCACCGGGCTCGCCGGTGATGAGGCAAGCTTGTGGCAGACCAACTTCGAGGGCGCCGAGACCAAGGCCCAAGCGGAGAACAAGCTGCTCCTGGTGGACTTCACCGGCTCCGACTGGTGCGGCTGGTGCATCCGGCTCAAGCAGGAAGTCTTCGATCAGGAAGTCTTCAAGAAAGAAGCACCTCAGAAATTCGTTCTGGTCGAGTTGGACTTTCCGCGCCAGAAGCAACTTCCGGAAGAACTCAAGACTCAAAACCAAGAGCTTGCCAAGCGATTCCAGGTCCAGGGCTTTCCGACGATTCTGGTGTTGGACGCCGAAGGCCAGCTGATCGCCCGCACCGGCTATCGTCCCGGTGGCCCGGAGGAGTACGTCAAGCATCTCACAGAATTCGTCACCGCTCATGAAGCGATCATCCGGATGCGGGCCGCTCTGGCCGGCTCGCAGGGACTCGACCGAGCCAATCTCTTGGACCAACTGATCGCGGCCTACGACAAGCTTGGCAACGAACACGCCGACATCAAAGCTTGGACGGGCGAAATCATCGCGCTGGACGCGGACAACCAAGCCGGGTTGAAGGTCAAATATCAGTTCCGCCAACTCATGGCCGAGGCTTCCGATTTGAAGGGGAACCGGAAGTTTGACGAAGCCAAGGCGATCTACGAAAAAGCTTCGAGTCTGGCTGGGATCAGCGGCGAGATGAAGCAGGACGCCTATTTTGCCCAGGCTGAGTGTGGCTTCTATCTGCGAGACTTTGTCGGCGTCGTGGCTTGCCTGAAAAAAGCCCTTGAGGCTGCTCCAGGGAGCGCGAAGACGTCACAAATTCAAGGAATGATCCAGCGTTTCGGCCCCATGGCGGAAGCTCAGGAAACGGTCGCCACGGTCAAGGGCCAACTGGACTCGGCCCAGGGTCTGAACCGTGCAAAACTGCTGGACCAGATGATCGATGCTCGGACCAAGCTTGCGCAAGCGATGCCGGACCCGACTCTCGCCCAGGAAGTCGAAAAGTGGTCGCAGGAAATCGTGGCCTTGGATGCGGAGAACAAGGCGGGCTTGAAAAGCAAGTACGAAGTCCGCCTCTTGCTGGCTGAAGCGCAGAAGTTGCTCCAGACACAGAAGCTCGACGAGGCGCACGCGGCACTTGATAAAGCGCTGGCCCTCCCCGGACTCGCAGGTGAGCAACTGCTGGAAGTGCATGCGACGAAAGCTCGATGCTACTTTGCCCAGCAGGATTTCGAGAAGGCGCGGGACTCGTGCCAAAAGGCACTTGACGCCGCTCCGGACACCCTCCAAGCTCGGGAGGCGAAAAGCCTGCTGCAACGCGCCGAGAGGGAACTGGAGAAGCGGAAAGTGAAGGAGTCGCCCCCGGCGGCTGAGCCGAAGCCGGTTGCGGCCAACGGTTGACACGCGACGCGGCCAAAGTAGGCTAGGTGGGTGGCGTCTGCCCAATCAATTCGTCTTTCCGGAGGAGCCAGCTTTGCGTGGCGTTCCCGACCTTCGTTCTCTCCGTTGCCTGATGGTGGCGTTGGTTCTTGGATCTCCGTGGTTGCTCGTGCTGCGGATCGACGCAGCGCAAGACGATGCCGGACGGGACCAAGGCCAAGTGCCCGACGGGCGTGCTGACGTCGAGTTCTCACTCCCTTGGGGCGAACAAGTGCTCGTCAATGGACGAGACTTGGGGACTCAACTGCGGTACACCTGTTCCGGCTTGGATTCCGAGCGTTTGCGCCGACGGCCCTATACGGTGCAGTACTCGGACGATCAGGTTGTCGAACACGAGTTGTTGCTGCGCAGCGGTTGGTTCGTCCGGATCGCGATCCCGTCCCGCCGCCCGCGGTTTCCCGAAATGATGCTTGCACCGGGAGACGCGGCTGGCATCCGGTCCGTGGCATTCAGTCCGGATGGGCGGCAGATGCTGATCGGCTCGATCGACGGGACGGTCGCCCTTTGGGAGGCGGACCGCAGCCCCCCGCTGCGGATTCTGGCGGGGCATACGAGCGCCGTCACGTCGGTCGCCTTCCGTTCCGATGGCCGACAGGTGCTGAGCGGTTCGAGAGACAAAACAGCCATCCTGTGGGATGCGGCCAGCGGCGAGAGACTCAAAACGTTCACGGGAAATGCATGGGTCGTTTCCTCCGTCGCTTTGCGTGCGGATGGCCGGCAGGTTTTGACCGGCTCGGAAGATCAGACGATTCGCCTCTGGGACGCGGCGACGGGCACACGACTGAAGACTTTCCAGGCGCCGGCACCGGTGACCTCGGTGGCCTTCAGCCCGGATGGCCGCCGCGTGCTGAGCGGCTCGTGGGATCGGACAGCGATCCTCTGGGATGCGGCCAGTGGCGAGGAAGTCCGGCGCTATCGGGGGCATCGAGGCTGGGTCACGTCCGTCGCCTTCCGTGCCGATGGGCGGCAGGTGCTGACGGGATCCGAGGACAAGACGGCCATCCTCTGGGACGTGGAAAGCGGTGACCCTCTGCACACGTTGGCAGGGCACAAGAGCGGCGTCGAGTCGGTGACCTTCGATGCGGATGGCCAGCAGGTGCTCACCGCTTCGACCGACGGGACGGTCATCCTCTGGGAGGCGGCCGGCGGGGAGCGATTGCGGACGCTGTCGGGCGATTCGGCCTCCGTCAGTTCCGTCGCGCTGAGCCCCGATGGCCGGCAGGTGCTGGCCGGCTCCAGTGACGGCTACGCGAGACTGTGGGACGTTGCGGCGGGGGATGTGGTGGGGCGATTCATCGCACTGGCGCGAGGGCGTGACTGGCTGGTCAGCACGCGTGAAGGTCTCTTCGACGGCTCGCCCGGCGGCCGGCAGCAAGTCCGATGCCGTCTCGGCGCCGACCGCGACTCCGTACCCCTGGAACGACTGTCCAAGCTGCTTTATCGCCCTGGACTGTTGGCCCTCCTGCGGGACAGCCAGCGGCCGTTGCCGGACGTGGACTTGGACAAGTCGGCGCCGCCCGAGGTGCGAATCGTGGCCCCGGAACCCTCCCAGGCGCTCACCGAAAGCGAAGTTACGCTGGAGCTGGAAGTGCGCGACCGGGGTGGCGGTGTTTCGGGACCGTGGCTGATGCACAACGGGAGCCCCATCGCGGATTCGGAAAACGGCCAATCGCAGGACGGCGTCGTGCGCCGCTCTTTGGCCGTTGGCCTGGTGCCCGGCGAGAACCGTTTCGAGGCACGGGCCGCCAACGGGGATGGTACCTGGGACTCGGAGTCGGCAATTCTGGTCCTCCACTTCGTTGAGCGGTAGATGGGCCTATCGGCAATGCGGGGCCCAGGACCTTCTCGGAACGGCTCCAGGCGAGGACTGTAGATGACGCCGACGGATGTGCGGAATCCCGCTCAGGTCGACCTGTGGTACGTGTTCCTGGACAAGACCACGGACCCGCGACTGCAGAACGCTTACCGCGCGCTGCTGTCGCCCGACGAGTCGCAACGCGAGCAACGGTTTGTCGTCGAGCATGCCCGGCTTCAATTCCTCGTCAGTCGAGCCTTGCTGCGCACGGTGTTGGCGCACTACACGGGACGTCATCCGCGCGAGCTTGCGTTCCGGCGCAATTCCTATGGAAAGCCCTGCCTGATCGCTCCCGACGGCCTGCCGCTGGAATTCAATCTGTCCAACACGCGCGCGCTGGCGGTGTGCGCCGTGGGCTTTCAGCGCGCGGTCGGAGTCGACGCCGAGGACTGCGAGCAAGAACGGGACGGACTGAGCGTCGCTCGCCGTTACTTCCACGCGTCGGAGGTCGGCGTGTTGGAGAGCCTGCCATGCGATCAGCAACGACTCGCGTTCTACCAATGGTGGACACTGAAGGAGGCCTTCTTGAAAGCCTACGGAACGGGGCTGTCTACCCCGTTGGACAGCTTCGCGATCACTTGGAATCGCGATCGCCCCCCGGAGATCTCCTTTCCAGCGCCTGGCTGGGAGACCCCCGGCGACTGGCAATTTGCCCGGCTGACGCTCGTCTCCCGTTTCGCCATCGCGCTGGCAGCCCACATGCCAAGCACACCCAGACTCCAGTTGGTCGTTCGACAGACCGTTCCGCTGAGTTGGCAAGAACCAGGCAAACTGCTTCCGGCCAACACCTCGAACCACTGGTTTCTCTAAGTCACCAACACGCGCATGAGATCAGGCGACTAGCCCTTGAGCCGATCCAGCACTTGTTGGACACGAATCCTGGACGCAGCCCCCACAAGACGGTCGACGATCTTTCCGTCCTTGAAAACGATCAGCGTTGGAATCAGGTTCACGCCCCATTGCGCCGAGGTGGTGCAATCCCACAGCAGAGTGCCAACCTGTTTTCGGGAGTTCCCAACGACGATCGCTTGACCCGTAAAGAACAAAGTCTATGGACTTTGTCAATAATTCACGGCGCAGATCTTGGGACAGCTACTCTCAGGAACACTTTAGGAAAACGATGAAACGTCGAAACTTGCTCCCGGGGGCGGGCAACACGCACAGTTCGTCAAAGTCCAGCTACCGCATCCGGACCCGCGCCAAACTTCCTATGCTTTCCATGTCTCCTAACTTGACCATTTGAAATGGCGGGATATGATCCACAGGGCGAGGTGATACGCGGAGACCGCCGCAGTTGAGGCGGTGGTCTTGTCTCCGCTCAGATATCCTTCCTTTGAGTGAAAGTCCCAGAAGCAATGTCATCTGACCAAACCGAGGCTTGGGTCTTGCGACGGGGGGAACGGGACTGCCGTGAGCCAGGCGTCCTGGAGAAGAAACTGTACCCCTTGCCCGCGATGAGCGAATTCCATGTGCTGGTGGAACCTGTCTACGGCACCTGGGAGGCCAACATGACGCACTGCCTGGAACGGGCTCCGATCGACGTCTGCCGAATTCGGCGAGAACCGGAAGTGGTGTTGGGCAACGCGGGGGTCGTAAGGGTATTGAAGACGGGCAATCGTGTGACTGCCTGTCAGGAGGGGGACATGTGTCTCTTGGTCCCCATTGGCAGCGCCGACGAGCGCGGTCACATGATCAAAGTGCTCGGGTACGACGCACCGAACATGATGGGCATGATGGCCAAGCGGGCGGTGTTTCACGAGTTGAACCTGACGCCTCTTCCGAAGAACACGCGTCACTCCTACGTCCGTTGGGCGGGCTTCCCAGTCCGTTACGCGACCGCCTGGGAGAACTGGAAATTGACTTACAACGTCTGGAAAGCCCAGTTCGATCTCGATGGCTTCCCTGCGCCGTATGTTTGCGGGTGGGGGGGTGGGGTCGCATTGGCCTTGGTCCAGTTGGCCACGCATTTTGGCTGTCACGCCAGCTTGACGGCCTCCAACGACTTTCGCATGGACATCCTCCGCCGGTTGGGAATCACGCCGATCGACCGCCGGAAGTTCCCCGATTTGAATTTCGACGAACAGCGGTACGAGTCGGACCGAGTTTATCGGGCGAATTACCTCAATTCGGAAAAGGCGTTCCTGGCTGCCGTCCACCAGTGTACGGAGGGCCACGGCGCGTCCATTTTTATCGACAATATCGGAGGGCCGGTGTTTCGGGCCGCGCTGCGGGCCCTGGGGCGGCTGGGAATCGTCACCACGTCCGGCTGGAAGCATGGTCAGAGGTTGTCCTATGACCGGACGGGGGCCGCGGTGGGGCGACATATCTTCCTTCACGTACACGGATGTCGGCGGAGCGAAGGCGTGCGGTCCGTCGTGTTCGCCGAGGAGCACGAATGGCTGCCGCCGGACGGGGCTGAGGTCTATGGCTGGGAGCAGATTCCGCAACTGGCGGACGACTACGCCAGCGGCAAGATTCAAAGCTACGCCCCGGTGTTCGAGGTCAATCCGCTGTGAGTGCACGCCGCGGGCACTCGAAGGCGGGAATTTCCCACGGATGGCATGGCGATACCGCGGATGAAAGACCGGTCTTCTCTTCCTATCCGTGGTATTGCTATGCCATCCGTGGGGTTCAGTGTTTGAAACACTCAGCGTCGCGTTTCCGCATCCTCGTGCGGGTGCGATTGCGTTCCCGTCTGACCGTCGACTGCTTCTGCTGGCGGTTCTTTCGCGGGCTCCTGCTGCGTGCCGGGGGAATCTTTTTTCTGCGGAGCGGCATCTGCGTCGGCAAGTGGTTCTGTCGGCACCGGCGCCGATTGGGTACGCTTGATGCGGGTCCAGACTCGCTGGCCGATGCGGAGATCCGAGATATCGCCTTCGATGGCGACGACGCACTCAACCGTGCGCACGTCGGCCAAGGCGGTGGTCTCATCGAAAATCGCCCGCGGACGCGAGTACCACTGGGAGAGTCGCACCACATGGCCCTGCCAGCGCCGATCGGGCTGGCGGTCGTCGTAGATCACGGCCGGGCAACCTGCGGCTACCTGATCGACGTAGGCCTGTTCGATTTCGACCCGCACGACGCGCGCTTCGTCGCTGGCAAAGTGGATGGCCGGTTGCATGGGTCCGATGATCTGCCCAGGATTCACGAGGACGCGCATCACGGTTCCGGCTCGGGGCGCCCGCAGGACGCATTGATCCAAGGCGGCTTGCGCCTGGCGGAGCTTGACCTGGGCATGATCGATCTCGGCCTGGAGCAACTGCAGTTCGTCGGTAGGATTCGTCAACTGCAGGGCGGTCAGTTTGGCCTCTTCCCCACGGAGTCCTGCTTCTGCCATTCGCACTTGCTCCCCGGCGATGGCATCCTCCCGCTGTTTTCTCTTTTCTGCATCGTTCTCCTGGCTGTCGGCCGCTGCCGTCGTCGCCGGCTGCCCGGTTGCCTGGCGGTCGCCCGCGGGCGGGGGCGCCGGGGCGATTGCCTGCACGGCTTCGCGGTGACGAGCGATCTCCCACGTGGCCCGCGTGGCATCCACCGCAGCTTGCGCTTGCTGGATCAGCAGTTCGTGTTTTTCGGGAGTGCGATGCGCCAGTTTCAACTTCTGTTGGGCGGCGTTGACCAGGGTCTGCGCTTCGGCAACGGCCTCCTGCTGCAGCACGTCATCGAACCTGAGCAGCTCTTGGCCAGCCTCCACCCGGTCGTTGTCCGCGACCAGGACTTCCACGATTCGGTAGGGTTGAGCCGTGGAGAGCGGCGTCACACCGCCGAGGACGTCGACATAACCCGGACAAACCAGTTCTTCGTTCGGCGGCCGCCGGGTTTCGCCGGCAGCCGACCCGGCCTGCTCGTCACGCGCCCCCCAGGCGGATCCTCCGCCGGCCTGCCGTTGCTGGTAGAGATAAGCGCCAACCACCATCGCCGCCATCATGGCGAGGACCAAGAACCACTTCAGAAGTCGAAATGCTTTCACGACGCCGACCTGCGAAATAGGGAAGCAGACTGGTTTCTCTGTACCAAGCAAGGATCGAAACACGAGTATAGTTCGGATGCTGCCTCCACGCCACTGGGAAACACAAGTGTTCCGATGACTCAGGCCGAGGTCTTCGGGGCCAGGCAATTGAACCGGTCGTGTGCGCAGACTAAGATGATAAAATGCGCGGTGCCCTTGTTGCCCGGCGCGGGACGTAGTCGATCCCAGAGACGGTGCGTCTGGTATGGCGGTGAAATTGGTCAGGGGCGTCCGGCGGGAGAATGAGAATGCCGCAGGCGAAGCTGGTAGCGAATCACTTGGTCCGGGCGTTTGGCGAGGGCGAGGCACGCACGGTCGCCGTCCGCGACGTGTCGCTGGCGATCGAAGCCGGCAAATTCTCCGTGATCGTCGGACCCTCCGGCAGCGGGAAATCGACGCTGCTGGCTCTGCTGTCCGGATTGCTGCGGCCCGACCAGGGGCAGGTGATCCCGCTGGGGGTTGATCTATGGCAACTGTCCGACGCACAGCGGCGGCAGTTCCGGCTGGCTCATTACGGGTTCGTCTTCCAAGGATTCCATCTGTTCCCGTCTCTGAACGCCCGCCAGCAAGTGGAAATCGTGCTGCGATGGGGCCAGAACATGTCGGCTCGCCGGGCGCGGTCGAAAGCCATGGAGGTCCTGGAGTTGCTGGGGATGGCACAGAAGAGCCGACTGATGCCGGGGGAATTGTCCGGCGGCGAGAAGCAGCGGGTGGCCATCGGGCGGGCGCTGGTCAAGCAGCCGTCGTTCTTCTTTGCCGACGAGCCGACCAGTTCGCTCGATTGGGAACGGGGACGGCGGGTGATCGAGTTGCTTCGTGAGGCGGCTCATCAGCGCGGAGCGGCCGTCTTTCTGGTGTCGCATGACACGCGCGTGCTGCCCTTCGCGGACAGCGTCTTCCACATGGAGGATGGTCAGTTGTCGCAGGACTGACACGGCCGCAGTGCGGTCGCGCCGTCCGGAGATTGCCCCTTGCTCAGAACAGGTCGATTCTGATGTGGTACGCCATCAACACGATCATTCGGGAAACGAACCGCTTTGGACCGGCGATCGTCGCGGTGAGCGCCTGTTCGATGCTGCTGATGGTGCAAATCAGCCTGTTCCTGTCGGCCATGACCTACGTCGCCAAGCCGATCGCTGCGGCCAACGCGGACATCTGGATCGCCCATAACGATGTGCAGTCGTACAACGAGGGCCGGCCGATTCCGCAACGCTGGGTCACCCGCGTGGCCAGCCAACCGGGCGTGCTGCGCACCGAGTACTACCTGCTGGGAACCGCGTTCCTGCAGAAGCCGGGCGGGGGAACGGAGATGTGTACGGTGGTCGGCATGCCCCTGGGCGCCGATTCCTTGGGGGCCGGGCAGATGGTTCCGCCGGGTCTGCGTGTCAAGCTGCAGCAGCCCGGCGCGGTGGCGGCCGACAGCTCGGAGTTGCCGCGATTGGGTTTCGAGCGGTACGGCTACGCCGGGGAGGTGTCCGGCCGCAGCGTCTACTACGTCGGCGCGACGTACGACTTCAAGCGCTGGACGGGGCCTTACTTGTTCTGCTCGCTGGAGACCGCACGGCAATTGCTGCCCGCGGTGCAATCTTCTCAAACGACCTACATTCTCGTCCAGTGCCGCACTCCCCAGGAGTCCGTCGCCATCGCCCGCGGTTTGCGGCGCGATTTTGGCGAGATGAAGGTGTACACGCGGCAGGAGTTCATCGCGCAGACCCAGATCAACTGGTTCACGAGGACCAAGGCCGGACTGATGCTGATGTTTGTGACGGTGATCAGTGCGGGGGTCTCCCTGTTTGTGACCAGCCAGACGCTGTACGCCGCGACCGCCGCCGCGCGCCACGAGTACGCGGTGCTCGATGCGATGGGCATCCCGCGGCGGCGGATCGCCGGAGCCGTGCTCTGGCAGTCCCTGTGGGTCGGGCTGCTGGCCGCCGTGCTTGCCGCTCCCGCCAGCTACGTCGTCTCCACGATGCTGGACATCGCCGGTGTCCCCTCACGCTTCGAACTGTGGCTGATCGCCGTCGGCGGGGCGATGACCATCACGACGGCGCCCATCTCGGGGCTGATCTCGCTACGTTCGCTGCAGCTGATCGAGCCGGCTGAATTGCTGCACTGACGTGCTACGTTCGGCGCGGGTCTCCCGACCCCGCCGAAACGCCCGGCCGTAGGTCTCCAACAGCGTGGCTCGATCCGAGACCGGCCACAGCGCGATTCTAGCTTTCTATCGGATCGTTGTTTTGAAATTCAACACCGGCAGTCTATTGTCGATCTCTCGCCCGTAAAGGGCCTATTCCAGCGCCGGGCCGGCGATGCGTTCGCCGCGCTGCTGGCGGCGCTGGTCTTCCGGATCGAAAGTGCCGTAGAACAAAGCGTTGGCGTCCATCCAGGTGATCAGACGCTCGTAATCTTCGCCGGACAGTGTGATTCCTTCGTGGCCCTTCCGCAGCAACTCTGTCAACTTGCTGGCCCGCGCGCCAAATTGGTCCGGATGGGTCAGCGGTTCGAAGTTGGCCTGCGGGGAGCCCTTCCATTCGGAGAACGGCACCCGCGGCGCCAAGGCGTTGTACGAGACGGTGAACGCGCCGGCCGGCGCGCCCGTCAAGTCGACGCCGCCCTCGGCCTTCGTGGGTTGGTGACATGCGACGCAGTGCTTGTCCAAGATCGGCTGCACCAGGATCGCGTAACTGAACGGCTTCGAACCGTCGGGACCGGGCGCGATCGAGGACGGTTCGCGCTGGCCCGCCAGGGTCGCCGTGCGAGCGGTCGGCGCCCAGCTGCGGTGTTCGTGGCAACCCACACAGCCGGTCTGTTCGCCGGGTTGCAGATACGTGAGGCTGCGCATGGTTTGAATCGCCATGCCGTGTTCGTCCAGGGCCTGGAACGCGAGCGGAATGCCCGACGGGGCGCGGAAGTAGGCCGAGCCGTCGGGCTCGACGGGCACCGTCCCCAAAACCTGCTTGCCGGGCGAGGCGTTGGCCAGTCCGACTTTCGGCGTGTTGGCGTGCGGCGTCGTCTTGGGCAGCACCTGCACGATCCGCAAACGCTTGACGGTGTCTTTCGCCTCGCCCAGCGTCGGCCAGCTTTCGTACACGTTCTGCAGCAGGAACGTGCCTTCCTTGGGCTGGTCGGCCGTTACCGGCGAGGGCAACGCGGGCGGCCGCGGACGGGCGCGCAACGGCAGGGGCCAGAGGCTGCCGATGCTGACGTCGCGATAGATCAACTCCTTGTTGCCGAAGCGGTCGCACAGATACAGGCCGAACATGTTCGCCCGGTTGGGCAGCGGCTCGCCGATCAGCGGTTCGTAGCTGTAGGCAGCCAGGAAGCAGTCTTCCGACAGCGGGTACGGTGTGCGGTAGCAATGCCCCGGCCAGCGCCGTTCCTCCGGCGGCACTTCCGGCGCCGTCGGTACGCCGGCTTGATTATTCCAATGCTGTACCGGGAACTCGCTTTCCGGAAACAAGGCATCGGGGGTCAGCCGCGTGATCGGCTCCAGGCCGTCGATCCCCTTGGTGACATCCAGCAAGATGATCGAGCCGGCGGTCATCGCGTGGTGCGCCGCGGCGGTGGCCATGACGCGGTTCGATCCGGGGATGGGACGAGCTTCCCACACGCCCACCGGATTCAGCGTGTTGTTGCCGTAGAAGATCCGCACGTCGCAGCCGTCCGGGCGCACCGACCACAGTTGCTGGTAGAATACGGCATGCCGGTCCACATAATCCCACCGCGTGTAGATGACGCGGCCGTCGTTCAACACGGACGGGTCCCATTCGTGCGTTTCATGGAACGAGATCAGCCGCACGTCCGAGCCGTCGGCGTTGGCCACCGCCATCGCGTGGACGGGGCAGGGGCCTCGGCCGCACCGGTGAAAGCCGCCGCGGCGCGTGGACAGGAACAGGATCTTGCCGTCCGGCAAGTACCGCGGCGAGAAATCGTCGTAGGGTTCGTTGGTCAGCTGCCGCAGGCCGGAACCGTCGGCGTTGATTTCAAACAAACGGTAGAACTGGCTCTCGTTGCCGCGCCAGTCCGTGGCGCTCGGATCCGTCTGGCAGAACGCGAACATCACGCGCTGGCCGTCCCAGGACACGTCGGGAGCCATGGTGCAGCCCGGCGGCAGATCGGCCGCCAACTGCCGGCACTGCATCGAAACGCCGGGCGCTTCCAGCACGAACAGCCCGCCACCCGGCCGGGCACAGCGGCCGGAGTACTGCGTCAGCTGGTGGCTCATCGCGCTGGGCACCTGTTTCACAAACACCAACGGGCCGGTCTGGGCCAGCGGATTGTGAAATGCGATCTGTCGCCGGAGCAGATGGGCCTTTTTCCACAGCGACTCCCATTCGGCATCGCTCGCCGCACTGGCCGCGGACAGCGTCTGCCATTGCTTTCGCACGGCTTCCCACTGCGCCGCCAATTCGCCCGGCGGCACGCCCGACGCGGCCAGGTGTTCGATCAGCCGGTCGCCGCGCTCGAACACCGTTGGCACCACCTCGGCCCACGTCCGCCGCTCGCGAGGTGTGCCGATCCCGTCCTGCATCCGCCAATCCCATTCGATCAGTTCCTGTTCGATCGACGGCCGCAGATCGGGCAGCACAGGAGGCGGGATCTTCTCTGCGGCTTGCGGAAAGACCAGGGGAACGGGAAACACGTCGTCGCCCGCGGCGTATCTCAAGTTGCACCAGCGGACGCCCGCCTCGGCGTCCGCGCCCCGCGTCGTCATCACGATCTCGACCTCGGCGCCAGCGCTCACAGCTTCGCTCGTCAAAACCACCGCCTCGCCGCCGCGAACTGCCCGCGACACGCGTTTTCCAGCCAGCGATAGTTCCACCTCCGCCGGCGCCGGGCCGACGCTGCGCACGTCGGCCATGACCCGCAACGACGCCGTCACGTTCTTGAGGGGCACCGTCAAGCGGACTTCTTCGTCGCGGTCGACGCTGACCGTCCAAGCCCTGGCCGTTTCCATGACGGCCAGTTGGGGTCCCGCCGGGCGGGCGATTAGCGAGAAGCCGCCCGCTGCCGGGCTCGCCGCCGGAGCCGCTTCGCCACCCAGCAGGATGACGCCGGCGCCGAAAAACGGCATTCGTGGATCGCGCACCAGGCTCGCTTCCGCCCAGTTCGCCATGTCGCAGCCGATCCCGTCGCCCGCGTCCGCGGCAATCAGCCTCAGTTCCCGCGCGCCGGCCACCGGCACGTCGACCGGCCGCGGCGGATCGCTGTCGGACATCGGTCCGGTCTCGAACTTCACTTCGCCGTCCACCGCCACGCGAAAGATCACGCTGCCCCGCTTGCCGCCCTGCCATTGGACGCCGACCAACGTGCGAAAGCGGCTGTACTGGCCACGCAGGTCGATCACGATCTCGCCGTTGGCGTGGTGACCCAGCCCCCGCGCGTACGTCTTCTCGCCGATCTGCATCGGCGAGCCGGCACGGCCCGTCGCCGCCGCCGCCGTGTCGAAGCCAAAGTCGCCCCAGGCCTGCGTGTGCTGCAGCGCGATGCCGGCGTTGCGGTCGCTGACGAAATCTGCGTCCTGCCCTCGAAGCTGGGTCGTCGACAGCACGGCGACAACCCAAGCCCACACAGCCAACACGACAATGGGCTGTTGCGAATGGCCGCGGAGTGGCTCAGAAACGGCGATTGACCGAAGTGTCCTACGCATGAGACGATCTCATCCTTCTCGAAAGGGAGTCTGCCCGGCTCGCGCTCGTGGCATTCAACGCCGGGGGCAGTGGCTCGGTTCCTGTTGTTCAAGAGCGGCGTCTGAGAACGGGACCCATCCTGTAACACCGCCATTATCCACGGACCCTTCTGCGCGTGCAACCGGAAACTCAACCCAAGTGTTGCAGAAATCCCGGCGAGCGGTGGGCGTTAGCCCATCGGTGCGTTGTCCTGGCGACCACTTTTCCGAATCTCGGCTGATTTCACCGACGGTGATATTGCGAACCCCTCGCGCAAATGTCGAACGGATGGAAAACCGGCGGGCTTACGCCCGCCGCTCGCCTCTCGGTGTGCAACTACGGGGTCAACATTTGGCAGCCTCGACGGTTTGACGCGTCTCGACGGCAGCGTCACGTGTCTTCCAACAAATCCAAGGGACTGCGCACGTCCGTGGTCCCGCCTTCCATGACGTGCAAGTAAATCATCGTCCTCTGGATGTCCTTTTGCCTCAACAGCTCTTGCACCTTGCGGATGTTCTCTGCGTTCTCCAGCAGATGAGTGGCGAAGCTGTGACGGAACGTGTGGCAACCGGCGAGTTTCTCGATGCCCAGCTTCCGGACTGCCGCCCGCACGGCGTCCTGCAGGTACGAGTCGTCCAGGTGATGCCGCCGCCACGCCCCGCTGCGCGGGTCCCGCGACGGACGGTCCGACGGGTACACGTACTGCCAGCCCCACTCCCGGTCGGCATTCGGGTACTTGCGGGCCAGCGCATAGGATAGCTCGACGCCCGCGTAGCCCTCGGACAACGCCCGCTCGTGTGCCTTTCGCACGTTCGCCAAATGCTCCTTCAACGGCTCCACGACGACCTCCGGCAGCAGCGTCACCCGGTCCTTTTCCCCCTCCCGTCCCGTACGATGACCTGGAGCCGCTCGAAGTCCAAGTCCTTCACGCGCTGTTGTAGGCACTCGGTCAGCCGCAATCCGCCCCCATACAGCTGCATCGCCATCAGCCAGCGTCGTCCCTTCAATTCCTCGATCACGCCCATCGCTTCTTCCGGCGTGAACACCACCGGCAGATGCTTCATGCGGGGATCATCTGGCTGTTCACTTTCGGCTTGCTGGGGTTTGGACAACTGCTCGACTTGGTGCTGATCCCTGGCATGATCACGAACGCCAATCTGCGATTCGTCGCCTTCGGCGGGGCGCGGCAGAACGTCAACCAACACCAGAATGTCGTCGTCAACGTGGTAGCGCCGTCGGGGACTGGCCGACCGTAGTACACACGGGGACGGCCTCGATCACAAGGTTGCGAAATGCTAGCAGAGCTAGCTTATTGAAAGTA
>CAZAQY010000097.1:16222-26358 GCA_964486845.1 uncultured Pirellulaceae bacterium | reverse complement strand
CCGCTTCCCGGTAACCACCCCTTCCGATCCAACCCCCTGGCTCCGAAAAACTGGCGCCCTGTTCCGCCGGGCGCCGCAGGGCGCCATATAGGCGGGCGTTCCCAGGATCTGGCCGGGTTGAGTCTCGACGCCGGCGGCAGCGTCCAAACGGGCCACCGGCTGCTCCTCCTCCGGCAGTTCCTCCGGCCTGTCCAGAAGCTTGGCCAGCCCCCAGTCCAGCACGATGACTTCGCCGTACTTGCCGAGCATCACGTTGGACGGCTTCAGGTCGCGATGAATGACTCGCCGCGAGTGGGCATAGGCGATCGCGTGGCAGGCGTTGACGAACGCCTGCAGCAACCGCCGGAATTCCCAGGCCGCCTTGATCTTGGACGCGGGACAACGTGTAGTGCGAGATCTCGCCCTGCGCCAACTCGCCCGTCTCCGATGCTCGCACGAATCCCGGCACGGGCTCCAGCTGCGACAGCGTCTGCTCGACGGCCGCGTCGCCGACGCCGCGCATCACGTCGCGGAGTTGGGGGCCGGCGGCGTCGCTGAGCGCTTGCCGCGCGTCGCCCTGCTTGCGGTGCAGCTTGCGATCCATCAGCCGCTGCACCTCGCCGCGCTCCTCGGCGCTAATCCAGTTGCGTTCGACGAGCAGATCGGCCAGCCCGTTTTCTTTGTGGGCGGCCCACGTGCAACAAAGTTCCGCGAATTGCTGGACGTCGATCAGTTCCAACTCCAGGGCCAACACGCCGAACAACAGGTTTTGATCCGTATTCATGGCCGATTCTCCCTATCGCACGAGCAGCACGCTCCAGTGCGCACAGCGGCCGCTGGTTTCGGAACCGAGGCCCGGCCGGCGGCCCTCACCGTTCTTAACGCCACCCCGCTCGCCACGCCAAGATGCGCGCCATGCGCGCATCCTACAGACTGAGACTCGAGCGGCCGGCAAATCGGTCCGGGGCCTGCCTGCTGCGGGATTCCGCGTTTCTGCTACTTCTTCTCCGCTTGGATCTGCGCCAAGGCGTCCTTCGCCTTGGCGTGGCCCTGAGCGGCGGCCTTGCGGTACCACTTTTCCGCTGCTGCCAAATCAGCCGGGACGCCGATGCCGTACGTGCAGTTCATGCCCATCGCATATTCCGCATCGGCGTGGCCTTGCTCGGCTGCTTTGCGGTACCACTTGATCGCCTTGTCGTAGTCCTGCGCGACTTGCATCCCGTAGGCATAGCAGGTGGCCAAGGCATGTTGGGCGTCGGCGCAGCCCTGTCGAGCGGACTTCTCGTACCACTTGCGGGCCTCGGCGAAATCCTGCACGACGCCCCGGCCGTTTTCGTAACAGCAGGCCAGATGGTACTGGGCCTTGGCGTCGCCCCGGCCCGCCGCCGCCCGATACGTGTCCGCCGTGTCCGACTCCGCGCCGGCACCGCTGTCCGCATCCCCTTCCTTGTGCCGGCGCTCCAGGCGGAACGCCTTCAAAGCCTCCTTCTCATCGGCCACGATCTCCGCCAGCGTGTCCAGGCGGACGATGCGCAGGACTTCCTGCATCGACTCGTCCACGCTGCACATCTTCAGACCGACATGGTGGGAAATGCAGCGCTTGGTCAAAATCGCCAACTGGCCGAGCATTGCCGACGACATGAAGGACACGCCGTCGAAGTTCAGCAGCAGTTGCTTGACGTTGGGCTGGCTGCCCAATTCGAGCAGTTCGGTTCCAATCTCGCGGATCCGCACCTCGTCCGATAACTCGGGATCCACGAACCTGACCACCATCACCCCGTCGCGAATCTCTGATTTCGTCGCTGCCATGAAAGCGCCCTTTTGACGAGAACCCTCCCGCACCCCCCGCTGAACGTGGAAATCATTCAGCGGCTTGCGATGCCTCAAAGTTGGAAAGGTACCGCTTGGAGCGGTTTCGGTCAAGAATGGCGACCCGGAATTCCTCCCCAACGGGGTCTCGCCTTCGGTGGTCACCGACCGACGGCGGCCCCCATGACAACCACAAAAAACCGAAAAAATACGGGGTGTCCTTTGCCGGCGGTCAGTCCAGCGGGTCGCCCCAGGACGCCCACAACGCGTCCACCGCTTCCTCGTAACGCGCCATACGGACTTTGCGCGGGAAACGGGCTTGACCAGCGCCGTCGCTCGACCGGACCACCGCGGCGGCCGGCCGGTCCGTGTCCCGCGACTCCAGCAATTCCGCACCCGACTCCTCGCCGCCCTCCCGCCCTCGATCGGCAAACACCGCGTCCACGGGGGAGGAAGGACGAGGCATGAAGGACGCGAGATCCGGGATGCGGGTGGCGAGATCCGGGATGCGGGAGGAGGGATGCAGCGGCGGCGCCGACCACACCGGCGCCATCAGGTCGTACGGGTCCTCGCTGTGCCCGTACCCCAGCAAGTGCCCGATCTCGTGCATCACCACGTGCAGCAGGTCGACGCCGGTAACCGGTGATCGGTAGTCGGTGATCCGTGTTCGGTGACTGACTATCGACCTCCGACCTCCGACCTCCAATGACCGATGACCGATCACCGTCCCCCCCCAGCCCGCCGTGTCGTCCACGCCCCACGGATTGGCCGCGTTGTGCCATGCACCGGGCGCACCGATCGCGACGCTCCCGTCCACCGCCGTCCAGCTGTACCCGCCCGCGCGCGGATCGACCGGCTCGATGTCCAGCCCGACCACGTAGCCCGGTCTCTCCGAGACCGGGTCCGCATCACCGTAGGCCGCTCGCTCCGCGAGCGGAACCGCGTCTGGGACAGACGCGGCTACGTGGAACTGCAAGCGGGCGATGTCGCCGCCGTTGAGCGACACGTTTTCCAGCCGGATCGCCTGCGAATCGCCGTAAGGCGCTTCGTCCGGCACCGCGGCCGTTAACCGCACGACGTCCAGATTGCTGCCGGACAGCGGCGTGGTCCCGGGCTCGCTGATCGTCGTCACCTTCGCCGCGCCTTCGGTCCGGATACTCAGCGGCTCGACGGTCCAATCGCCGGGCAAGCCCGCCGCCAAAACAGCGCCGGTAATCTCCAGCAGGCTCGCCCGATACACCACCTCGACGCTGATCGCCGTCACGCCGTCCGCGTTGTCGATGCGAACCGGCAGGCCCGTGGCCGCGTTGGGGATGTGTACCGCCTGCCCCGCCCCAAGTGTCGGAGGCGCCCTTCGCCAGGCTCGTGGAGACGACGTTGCCGGAGGTGGCGTAGCCCGACGCGCCGTAGGTTCGCACGTTGTCAAACACCAGCGGCTGGCAGAGCAGTTCCCGCTGGTCAAGGGCGTGGCATTTGGCCACGTCCAGCCGCAGCCGTGAGCCCGAGCAGGACCCCCAGGATTCGCAAGCTGGAAGCTTACGCCACTGCTCAATCGCCGGCTGGGGCCAACAAGGCGCCGGGATCGCCGTAGACTCCGAAGGCGGCCCAATAGAAGGGCGGCAGACGCCCGGTCCCGCGGCTTGCCTCGGGCGCTGCTTCGGCCGCCGGTTCCAGCTCCCGCGGCCTGGTCCAGCCGAGTCCCCGCAGCCGGCCGCTGCCGCGGTCGTAGCGGCCCAGCATAACCAATTGAGCCTCCCGCAGCGCGTCGCTCACCGGCTTGCCCTCCTTCAGACGCCGGTGCAACTCGGCGCCCAAGACGCTGGTGGCCTCGTCGTCGACCTGCCACAGCGTGGCCACCACGGCCTTGGTTCCCGCCAGAAAGAACGCGCGGGACAGCCCCATCAGCCCTTCGCCCTCGTTCTCCGTGCCGCGGGCCGTCTCGCAGGCGGAGAGCACCGCCAGCGAGCCGTCCAGGTCCATTTCGCAGACTTCGTAAGCCTGCAGGTACGCGTCCTGCGCCGGATGGTCACGGTCGGGAGCCAGCACGATCGCCGAGTACAGCGGGCTGGCTGGATCCAGGTAGGCGTGCGTGGCGAAGTGCAGGCAGGCCGCTTTGCCGGCCGCGTCCTTGACCCCCTGCTCCGTCGCCTCCGCCTGGGTCAGCACGGTCGCCCGCTGGCCCCACACCGCGCGGATCTCCCTGGCCTCGCTGGCGGCGGCGATCAGCCGGCTCCAGGACGAAGCCGAACGGCGTGCGAGTTCCCCCCGGGCGAGTTGTCCCGGCTCGGCACGGGGCGGCGCATAAGCCGGATCGCAGACCGCCACGATCTGACTTCGGGCCTGCGCCGCCGGTGACTTGCGGGCCTGCAATTCCAGCAGGACGGTGGCCGAGGGGGCGTAGGACAGGCAGTAGTCCTCGCACAGATAACGGGCCGGTGCGCCGGCCGGCGCTTCCGCGGCCGCGTCCAGGGCCGCAAAGGGAGCCAAGTGCAAGGGGCCGTCAGGTACCACAACCAGCCGTTGGGTGCCCGCGGGCAACAGCCGGCGGACCGGTTCGAACGCGCTCCGGTACAACGGGCCGGCCAAGGCGCCGGTTCCCGGCAGGGACGCGGCGGATCTGGCGGAGCGGCCGGCGGCGCCGATGGCCTCCTGCAACTTCTCGACCTGGTGCGCCAGCTCCTTTCCGGTGGCGTCCAGCCGGCAGCTCGCCGCACTCTCACGCGAGAGGACGAGGGCCGCCGCGGAACCGTTTTCCACGATGTATTCGACCAACGCCGCGTTGGGGGCCAGCGCGGCACAGACCGCGTCCAACGCCGGGGGCTGGGGATAGACCAGATCGGCGTAGCCCGGACTCTGACGCTGGAGTTCCCCCTTGATGCGTCTCAACTCGTCCTCGGTCTCCTCCCGCTTGCCCCGGAGTTCCTTGATCAGCTCCTCGTCCCGCTGCTGCTCCGGGCGCAGCCGCTCGCGCCGCAGCAGGGCGTCCAATTCGCCCAACCGCTGCAGGGCCCGCCGGTGACGCAGATCCAGTTCCGGGGACCCCCGCGCGGCGGCCAGGACCAGGTGCCGCGCCGACATCGACTCCAGCATGATCTGGGCCTTGGCCAGTTCGGCATAGCGGAAGGCTTCGGCCGTTTTGCCCCGCCGCAGGTACTCCAGGGCGATCAGCCGATACAAACGCACAGGGCGTTCGGCAAACCATTCCCGCTCGCTGGGCGTCCAGCCCAGTTCCCGCTGGCGGTCGAGGGCCTTGGCCGCCGCCAGATAGCCTTCCAGTTTGCGCTCGTCGTCGCCCAGCGCCGCATGAGCCTTGGCCCGGAAATAGTAGGCCAGCCAGCTCAGCTGCCGGTCATCCAGGAGTCCGGCCAGGTCGACCGCCTCGGACAGGCGTTGGACTGCGCCGGCAAGATCGGTCGTGGCCGGCGTCGTTTGCGGCGGGGCGGCCGGCGCAGCCTGGGCCGACGGAACGGCCGGTTCGTCCCGCTCCTGGGGCAACCGGAGCACTCCGGCGGCGATCAGGGCCAGCGTCTGCATTTTCGGCTGGGAGGTTTTCCGGGCCGCTTCCGCCGCCGCCTCGGCGTGCCGGATCGCCACGTCGTGTTCGCCCAGGTCCATCCGCCGCATGGCCAGTTCCAACAGGCCGTAAGCCCGCTCGGAAGAATCTTCCGGCACCAGCCCCAGCGCCTCCTCGGCCATCGCCACCGCCCGCGTCTTGTCTCCCGCAAGGGCTTCGATGCCCGCCAGCGCGTGCAAGGCCGCCGCCTCGGTCAGCGGATCGCGCGCCTCCCGCGCCTTGTCGCGCGCCTGGTTCAACAACTCCTTCTGAGAATCGTAACGCTGCAACCGCTTGTACACATTCGCCAGGTTCATCAGGGCGGCGGCAATCGCGCGCGGATTGCCCAGTCGCTCCTGGATCGCCAACGACGTCCGGTAGCACGTAATCGCATCCTCGTTCCGGTCCGTCTCGCTGTAGGCATTGCCCAAGTTGACCAGGACGGCGGATTCCTCGGCGGGGGCCTGCAGCGAGCGGGCCAGGTCCAGGGCCTGCTGGTAGTATTCCACGGCGGCCTTGCCGAAGCCCCGCGCCAGCTGCAGCGCCTGGTCGTACGTCGTTTTGGATCGGCGAATCAATAACTGTCGCGATTTCAAAGTAGCCATCACGCTCCGCGTGATGATCGCCAACAAGAACTGGACAGTTATTGATTCGCCAATCCTTAGATCGGGACGGGCGGCCGGAATCGAGGGTGTTCTTTGCCGCCGATCGTCCCCTGTTCACCTGGAGCAGCGATTGGCGATAACCAGCGGGTCGTCCCAGGATGCCCACAACGCGTCCACCGCTTCCTCGTAACTCGCGGGGCGCACGCGCCGCGGCACCCATAACTGGTCCTCATTTTCGTCCGGACGCGCCGCCGCCGGCATGCCCGTCAAGCCCGGACCCTCCGCTTCGAACCGCAGCCGTTCGCCGGCCGTCCGCTCGCCCGTCCGCTGCAAGGAACCATCGCGGGCGCCCGCCCAATCGTCAAACGCCGCATCCACGCGGGTTGCGAGATCCGGGATGCGGGTTGCGAGATCCGGGATGCGGGATGCGAGATCCGGGATGCGGGAGGCGGGATGAAGCGTCCCCGCCGACCACACCGGCGCCATCAGGTCGCCCTCGTCCGCCGAATGCCCGTAACCCAGCACGTGGCCCAGTTCGTGCATCACCACGTGCAGCAGGTCCATGCCGGTAACCGGTGATCGGTCATCGGTGATCGGTGATCGGTGAGTGATTACCGACCTCTGACCTCCGACATCTGCCCTCTGACCTCCGATCACCGATGACCGATCGCCGATCACCGACCATCCCCACCCGGCCGCGTCGTCGTCGATCCGCACCACGCCCATCGCGGTGTTGGCCAGCCCCAGGTACGCACCGCCCAGGTCCGCCACCTGGAACCGGACCTGCGCCAACGCGGCCGTCTGCGCCGCCGTCAGGCCCGTCGCCGACCAGCGCGCGGCGGCTTCGGCCACCACCGGCGCCAACGCGTCGGCACTCAACGCCGCGCCGGCCACGGCTCCCGTCCCCGCCGCTTCCGCCAACAGCGCCGCCTCGCCCGGATCCACCGTCGTCCAGATGTCCATTCCCGACACGACCCAGTTGAAGTTCTGGCCGCCCCGGTCCACAAACTGGACGTCCAACACCGTGTCCCCCGCACCCATCGTGACCTCGAATACATGGGTCGTCACCGTGCCCGGAATCAACTGGTCCACGTGGAGCGTCTGGCCCTCGGCGATCACGTCGAAGTTGTCGTACGTGTACCGGTAGCCCGCCGTACCCAACGGGTTCGCCAGATACGCGCGGACGTAGTACGTTTTGCCCGGCTCGACATTGACCCGGAACGTGGCATTGCTGCCCGTGTGCAAGTCGCGGTTCAGCAGGCTCATCGCCGGATCCGGCCGATCCGCTGCCGCCACGCGCGTGGACCAGCCGTACCCGCGCGTCGTGGTGTACAGGTCCCGCGGGCCGACACCGGTGAACCCTGGCGCCGTCATCAAGTTCGAGGCGTTAAAGTCGAACCGCAGCACCGTCTCCGGATCCGCGATCGACTGGAACTCCTGCACCCCCTGGCCCAGTCCCGTACCCTCGACCTCCTGGGCCGTGATCGTCGCCGTCGCCGGGCTGGTCTCCAAGCCCGACGGACGCTGGATCTGGAAACAGAACGAGCCCGCGGCGTCCGCCCACAACTGCACCCCCTGGATCGTGGGAGACACGTCCTGGCTCGCCAACACCGTGCCCAAGCTGGAAGCCACCGTGACCAGCGCCCCCGGCGTCGCCCCGCTGGCGAAGTACTCGTCGACCGTCGTGCCGTCGGCGTCCAGCGGCGCGCCGGGGCCGGGCGGCGTGACCGTAATCGTTCTGGCCAGCGCCAGCGATCGCACCCGCAAAGCGTTGATCACATAATGCGGATCTACCCCGCCCGTGTCCCGCAACCGCAGGCTCAGCACGTGGTCGCTGCCCGCCGAGACCACAAAGCTGGGCATCGACCACTGGCCCGGCGTGGTGCTGACCATCAGCCGCGAAGTGCCCTCGGCCAAGACCTCGATCCGGTCGTGGTAGAACGGCGCCGTATCCCCGATCACCATCGTCACCACGTACGGCCCGGCGTCCGGCACGTCCAGCAAGAAGGTGCCGTCGTAGCCGTAATGGCCGTCCCGCAGCAGGGCATTCGGCCCATAGCGGTCAAAGCTGGCCAGCGGCCGTGCGGCCGAATCCCAGCCAAAATCGCTGCCGCTGCCCGGCGTGTACCGCTTGCTGACCGGCACCCCCTCGTAGCCCGCCGCCGTGACGTTGCCCCCGGCGTTGAAATCAAACTGCCTCGCCCACGGCACGCCCTGCTGTTCGATCCGGATCAAGCCGTTCGTGACCGTCGGAATCAGCTGTCCTGATGGACTCTGGAAGTTCGTGTCGCCGTTGAAGGTCTGGCTCACCAGCAGCACCCACGGTCCGGAGCCTGGGAACCAACCGGTTGTATCCAAAGTCACATAGGCCAAGATGCCGTCGGCCGAAACGGTCCCACTACTCGTGGACGTCCCCACGATCCACATCTGAGGCGTCCGGGCGATGAAGTTGTGGCCCGTATTGCCGGCGCTTCCAAAAACGGTTCCCGCGCCAATCAGGTCTACGCCCGTGATGTTGGGACCGTCACCGTCCGGCGTGCTGCCCGGCACTGCGTCATAGCCGTTGGCCACTTGCAGGTTGAAGACCACGCCCTGGACGGCTTCACCGCCGGCGACCGGAATCGCGATAACCTGGCTCGGCGTATTCGGCAGTAGCACGTGCTCGCCGACATTGATGTTGGGCACCGACCCGTTGCCTCGCAGCAGTCCCCCGTCCTTGGCACCGTCTACGGTGGATCCGGCGAAGGAGCGTGTGAAGCCGTCGGCGCCACCGCCCAACCCAGACTCTCCCCTCGAAGGGCAAGGGGCAGTGATCAGGACCAAGCGATCGAAGGCGGAGGCAGGATTGTTGCGAGCGATGATCTCGTCGTTCGTGTCCACCTTCTTGTCCCGGTCGTAGTCGTAGGCATCGTCAATCGAGGCCGGACTGAAAGCCGAGTGTGGATGGTTCCGAGCGCCGATTTCATCGTTGGTATCGACGTTCGTTTCCAGAGTCGAGTTTCCTGACTCGGCAATGGCGTTACCGAAATAGAACACGTGATCGGCTTCCAGTCCCGTGTTGTCTGTGGCCCGTACGGTAATCTGGAGCCACTGGTTGGAGATCGAGCCGGGTTCCCGCTGGTCCGTGTACGGATCGTCGTCGGCCCAGATCAAGGTGATGCGGTCCGAATCGTCGACGCCGGCGCCCCACCGCACCACAGGAGCCTGCGGAGCGGGAGCCGCAGTCCACGAACTGACATCGTTGCTGTTGCCGACCTTGAAGATGAAGTCATCGAGGTTCGGCGTGGCGACCAAGCCGGCGATGTCGATCATGATGCCGTTCAAGCCTTTGGAATAGGTGGTGTAATTGGCAAAGGTGGCCGTCTCGCAAGGCAACAGGGCGGTCTTGCCAAGTTGCTTTGGCGAGTCGCCAGGGTAGGTCGGGTCCGTCGGATCCAAACGCGGCGGAGCCGGAGCAATCGCGTTATCGTCGCTCGCACCGGCCCCCGGATCGTTGCCGTCCCAGGCCGAGTTGTTGTAGAAGACGTGCCGGCCGACCACCTCTCCGGCGAACACGTCAACCTTGAAACTCATGACGCCTTGTCCCGTATCGTCGTCGGTGACCGTGACCGTGACCGTGTAAGTGCCGGCCTCGCCGTAGGCATGCGTCGCCAGCATCCGGCCCGGATTGCCGCCGGTCGGTTCAACGACCGCGCACGATCCGCTGGTGCCGTCGCCCCAATGCACCGTACATGTGTGCGTGTCCAGCGTGCCCGCGTCCGTAAAGGTCACGGGCAAGTTCTCCAGCACCAGGGGATGGTTCCGATGGATCCTTTGATCGTCAACCTGCGCCACGACCGGCAGCACGTTGCTGATCGTCGTCGTCGTGCTCCCCGCGTCCGTCCCCGTGTCGTCGTCCGCCAGCGTCACGTGAATCCGGTAGACGTCGCTGGCCGTCCCTGTCGGGTTGTCGTCCAGGTAGCGGTGCGTGATGTCGAACGATCCGCCCGTCACCACCTCCTGCTGCGGTGCCCCTTCGCCCCAGTCGATTGTCAGCGTGTGCGTGTCCTGCGTCCCCACGTCGGTGTACGTGCCCGTTAGGTGTACCACCCCGTTCTCCTCCACCGACGTGGCGGCCAGGCTGGTAATTACCGGGGCCACGTTCGTGACCCGCACCGTCGCCGTCTCCGTGTCGCTGCCCGTGTCGTCGT
>CAZAQY010000097.1:0-16122 GCA_964486845.1 uncultured Pirellulaceae bacterium | reverse complement strand
ACGCCGTCGTCCCCGCCCCGTAGGTGAACGCCTCCGGCGACGACCCGTCGCCCCAGTCCACCACCACCGTGAACGTGTCCAGCGTCCCCGGATCCGTGATCGTCCCGCTCAGCGTCGCCGTCCCGTGCTCGTTGATCCCCGCCACCGGGTTCAACGCCAGCACCGGCGCCACGTTCGTGACCCGCACCGTCGCCGTCTCCGTGTCGCTGCCCGTGTCGTCGTCCGTGACCGTCACCGTGATCGTGTAATCATCGAACGCCGTCCCCGTCGGATTGTCGTCCAGGTAGCGGTGCGTCTCGCTGAACGCCGTCGTCCCCGCCCCGTAGGTGAACGCCTCCGGCGACGACCCGTCGCCCCAATCGACCAGCACGGTAAACGTATCCGGGGCGCCCGGATCAGAGATGTTTCCGGTCAGGGTGACGACATCGTTCTCGTTGATGCTGGCCGAGGTCACCGCCAGATTCGATAAGTCCGGCGCCACGTTCGTGATGTTGATGGTGGCCGTGTGCCATCCGTCGCTCCAGCCGCCGTAACTGTCCTTGACCTTCAGCTTGACCGTGACGCTCGAGGGCCCGTCCAGGCCGGCGGCGGAGAACGTCGGCTGCGCGCCGACTTCGTCGCCGCGCAGCGCGTCGGGGCCCTGTTCGCAGAACACGCCGTCCCCGTCCAGGTCCCAACAGTACTCGACGATCGTGTCGCCCGAATCGGGGTCGGTCGATCCCCTGCCGTCCAACTGCACGCTGCCGCCTTCCGAAACGGAGTACGGACCGCCGGCATCGGGAATCGGCAGCTTGTCGATGCGGATGGCGCCGTTGATGATCGTGGGGATAATCTGCCCAACGGGACTCTGAAAGTTCGTATGTTCGCTGCCGTCGAACGTGCCGTACAGTTTCAGGTCCCACGGCCCGTCGTTTTGGGTCCAGCCGCTCGTGTCAATGGTCAGGTTTCCCAATCGCCCGTCGGCCTCGGCGTTCACGGCGCTGCTGGTCGTGATACCGACAAACCAAATCTGAGAACGCTGCTCGTAGTACACCGGCGGGTTGTGGGGGATGCTCCCGAAGACCGTGCCCGGCGAGTCGACGTCCACGCCGGTGATATTGGGGCCGTTGATGGTACTACCCGGCACATCCGGATAGCCGTCCGCGATTTGGACCTTGAACACCATCCCCTGCAACTCGTGTCCGCCGGTGACATCGATCGGCACCGACTGGTTTGCCTGGTTGGGCAGCAAGACATGCTCGCCGACGTCGATCGTCGGCGGCAGGATCACGACCGTATGGTCCTCGACCTCGCCATCATCGGCGGCGTCCTTGTACGACAGGCCGCCGGCCGTGCTGATGCGGAACCGCGCGTAGGTCGTGCCGGGCTTGACGACGCCGGGAACGGTGAAGGTCAGCCTATGAATGCTGCCTGCGGCCAGGTCCACGTCCGAGGCGAAGAGCTTCTCGCCCGCATCCGCGAAATCGCCGTCGCGGTTGAAGTCGATCCAGCCGTTGACCTTGCCGCCGACGGGCGAATACCGCAAGTCGATATCGACCGACGCCGTGCCGGGCAGCAGGTCGGCCGGGAAGCTGATCCCGTCCTCATCGTCCGGCGTGCCGTTGTTGTCGTCGCCCTTGGCATCCGCGCTCGGCCACCCGTCCGCCTCGGCATCGACGGTCTCGCCGAAAAACGGCCCGCCCGCCACAATTGCATGCCTGGCGGCCCCGGCGCCGGCCGTGAAGTAGGACGCCGGCGCGTCGCCAAAGTCGTAGGCATTCATCGTGAGCACCACATCGTTGCCGTCGCCGCCGGCGTAGGTAATGGTAGCCGGCCGCCCGCTGCCGAGGAAGTTCGGGATCTCGGCCCCTTCGGGCAGACCGGCAAACGTGTCGATGACGGCATCGCTGCCGTCGTTGTTGACGATCGTGAACGTGTTACCAACGACGGGCGTGTGCGAGCCGCTCAACACCAGCGTGGCCCCCCTCAGGTCCACCGTGCCGGCCACGTTCAACTGGGAATACTGCGTGTCGACGGTGGTGCCGTCGATATCGATCGCCAAACCGGCTCCGGCGGCAAACGAGACGCTGCCGACGGTAATCTCCGTGCCGGCCGTCAGCGGCTGGACGGTGGTTCCCGGATCGAGCACCAGCGACCCGCCGGCCGTGTCCAGCGAGCCGGGATTGAACGTGATCCCGTCGCCGCTGACCAAGTTCACCGCGGTGCTGGCCGGCCGCGAGATGGCCGCGCTGACGGTCATCGCCCCGCTGGCCGCGTCGCCGATGGTGAGCGTGCCGGCCGTGATACGGTCGAGTTCCGCATCGGTCAGGCCGAGCGTCAGCGGACTGCCGGACAGCACGTCGTCGTTGCCCAAGTCGATTAACGTCCCGGCGGTCAGCGGGCGGAGCACGACCTCGTTCGCGCCTGCATCGACCGACGTGTCGGAGAGCAGGTCCATCGAATCGCCAGTGAGGGTGAGGGTGGGAGTGCCCAGGGTATCATTGATTTGCCCGCCCGCTTCCAGCCGGATGCCGAAGCTCGACGCTCCGCTGCCCGACGTACCAATCACTTCAATGTCGCCGCCACTGGACGTGATACGGGAATTGTTGCCCGCCCCCAGCACACCGTGGTTACTGTTTCCGGTTCCAGCAGGGTTCCCGCCCACGCCTCGGACGGTCACCGTGGCGTGGTCTCCGGTCCCCTCGCTGGTGATGGCGCCTGCCGACCATAAACCGACCCCGAAATTCGAGTTGCTACTACCCGCGCCGCCGCCGGTTCCTTCGACCAACACGGCCCCACCGCTGGAGCTGACCTGGGAATCGGAAAAGACGTACACGCCGTAGTTGCTGCCGCCGGTCCCCGTCGTGTTGCCGCCAAAGCCTTTGACGGTCACCGTCGCGCCGGTCTCGGTACCTGCACTGGTGATGGTCCCTCCGTTGCCGATAAACACGCCGGCATTCGTCGCGCCTCCACCTCCGCCGCCCCCGGTTCCTTCGACTTGCACCGCGCCACCGCTGGAGGTGATGCGGGAATTCGTCCCGTAGACGAACACACCACGGTTCTCGCCGCTGCTTGCGGCTGTGTTGCCACCGAAGCCTTTGACCGTCACCGTCGCGGCGCCGGCCGTGCCAGCGCTGCTGATGGTTCCGGCGAGAAGATACACCCCGTCATTATAGAAACTGCTGCTATCGGTACCGCCCCCGGAACCTTCCAACAGCACCGCGCCACCGCTGGAAGTGATCCCCGAGTTGCCGGTGACCACCACGCCGCGATTACTGCTTGCCGTGCTCGCTCCGCCGGTGCCGTGGACTACGACAGTGCCCGTGCCGCCGCTGACCGCCGCTCCCGACTCTAACGCGACTCCATGATTTTCTGTACTGGTGTCCCCGCCCCGACCGGCCAAGTTGACGCACCCAACGCCGGTGACGGAAACGCTCGCTCCAGTCAGCGAAATGCCCACAAAGTATCCGCTGGTAGGCGTGGCCTGCTGATTGGCGGACAGGTCGATATCTCCGTCGATCGCGGTGATGCTCGCGCCGGCGAGCAGCGCGATGTTCATCCAGACGGTGATGCTTACTGCGCCACTGCCGCTGGCAGCGATGTCGCTGGCGGCGTTGGGCAGGTTGGCTGTGCCGATGTCGGAGACGGTCAGTCCGTGGTCGGCAGCGAGCGTAATGGCACCGTTGAAGTGGATCACGTCGGTCACATCGTCCCCTGCAATCTCGATCGAGGCGTAATTAGCCGCCAGCGTGCCGACGTTGATCGTGTCGGTGCCGCTGGTGGCGACGATCCGCAGCAGGGCAGTGGGGTTGGTAAACGTCGTCAGTTCGCCCAGCGGCGAAACGGCCGTGGTTTGCCCACCGCCGGCGTCGCTCACCGTGATCGTCTCGTCGTCACCGGTGTAGACCAGTTCGACGACGTCGCTGTCGATGGTCGAAGTGATCGGTTCCAGGCCCGTATAACTGATCGTGCTGGCGTCTGTGCCGCCGGGCCCGTCCGGGTCGAGCGCGATGTGGCCCTCGCTGGCGCTGACATAGGTGAACGTGCTGGTGTGGTACGCGCCGCCGTCCAGTGCCAATAGATCGCTGCCGTCGCCGCCATCGTAACTCAAACCGGCAGTCGGAACCGGATTGCCGCCCGCGAACCCGACCGTCAGCACATCGTCGCCGCCGCCCAGATCGAAGACCAGCAAACCGGTGACCGAAGCCATGGGGATCGTGAGCGTCTGATTGTTGTTGCTGAGCGTCGCGCCGGCGGGCGCGGCGGCAAACTGCTCGTTCGCGTCGGTGATCACCAGATCCGCGCGGTCGCGGCTGACACCCAAGGCGTTCGGCACGCCAGCGCTGTCCGCAACCGTCAGCGTCCCGCCGACCAGGGTGGCGTTCAGGGTGCCGTCATCCACCGGCGTGACGTTGATGGTCATCGTGTACTCGGCAACGCTGAACGCGAGCCCGCCGGTGTCCTTGACCTTGAATCCGAAAGTGGCGTACGGGCTGCCGCTGGCGTCCGGCGCCGGCGTGAACCGCAGCCGTCCGGCGTCCAAGTCTGCCTTGGAAACCTCCTGGTCCAGCGTGACGTCTTGCCAGCTGGTCCCATTGTTCCATTCCAGCGTTCCCGCACTCTCGAGCGTCGTAATCTTGACGGCGCTCAACGCGTCGCCCGCATCCACGTCGCTGAAGGAGAAATCCGCCCCAACGAACACGTACGGCACATCCTCATCCGTCGTGACCGTGTTCGGGGCGGAGGTCGGGGGATCGTTCACGGCGTTGACGACAATCCGCGCCGTTTCGGTGGCCGTGCTGAAGGCCGTGGTCCCGCCGTTGCTCGAGGTACTGGCCGTGCCCCCGTTGGTCCCGCTGGTCTGGTCCCACGCCCGGAACGTAATCCCCGGATCAACCGTGCCGTTCCAGTTGGCATTGGGGACGAACCGGACCTTGGTGCTACTGTTGGCCGCCAACAGCCGCGCAGCCGTGTTCGTGGGCGTTCCGAATGGATACCAATTCGTCCCGTTGTTGGTCGTGTATTGCCACGTCCCGTTGGTGTTGACCACGTCGGTCACCGCGATCCCTTCGACCGCCCCGGCGTCCACGTCGGTGATCCGATCTCCGCCCGCGCTGGAGATGATCGCGCTGACCAGCGTCCCGCTGTTGGTGACGTCGTCTTCGTCGATGGCCGCCAATGACATGGTTCCCGTGTTGTCCAACACGGGTGCATCGTTCACGGCGTTGACGACAATCCGCGCCGTTTCGGTGGCCGTGCTGAAGGCCGTGGTCCCGCCGTTGCTCGAGGTACTGGCCGTGCCCCCGTTGGTCCCGCTGGTCTGGTCCCACGCCCGGAACGTAATCCCCGGATCAACCGTGCCGTTCCAGTTGGCATTGGGGACGAACCGGACCTTGGTGCTACTGTTGGCCGCCAACAGCCGCGCAGCCGTGTTCGTGGGCGTTCCGAATGGATACCAATTCGTCCCGTTGTTGGTCGTGTATTGCCACGTCCCGTTGGTGTTGACCACGTCGGTCACCGCGATCCCTTCGACCGCCCCGGCGTCCACGTCGGTGATCCGATCTCCGCCCGCGCTGGAGATGATCGCGCTGACCAGCGTCCCGCTGTTGGTCGTGTTGTCCTCGTCGATCGGGGTCAGCGACATCGTGCCCGAGTTGTCCAGGACGGGCGCGTCGTTCACCGCCGTGACGGTCACGGTGAAGCTCCGCTGATAAGTGTCGTCGTCCGAATTCCCGATCACGAGATCCAAGCCCGCAGCCCTCAGCGTCACCGTAATCACCGCCGTGCCGCTCTGGTCGGCCACCGGCGTGTAGGACAACGAACCCGTGAGGTTCGGCGAGGTATAGCTCACTGTGGGATTCGGGATCAGACTCGTGTTGCTGCTGACGGCCGTGACCTGCAGGGTTTGCAGCCCGCCACCAGCCGCGATGCCGCTCAAGTTCACCGTCTGCAGACCGGCGTCTTCCAAGATCGCCGCGGGGTTCGAAATGGCATTCATGGTCGGGGCCAAATGCATCACGGTGATCGCCTGAAGCGTCATCCCTGAATACGCTCCGCCCCAGGGCATGGTGTGGTTGTTGTTGTCCCACGTATCGTGCAGGTAGATCGTGTTGCTCCCGGTGTCGTACCCAAAGCCGACCATGGTGTGGCCCGTCACCTGGACGAGCACCGGATAACCCGCATTGATCTCCGTCCGAAAATCGGCAAACGAGAATCCTCCAGTGACGATATTGTCGGTTTTCTGGGTGTACACCTCGTACGCCCCGACTCCCGGGTCGTAGTTCAGCGTGTAACCGCGGTCCTCGGCGAATAGCCGCAAGCCGTGGGTCATCTCGGTCCGGGGTGTACCGTAACTGGCGGGCGGCATGTAGTCGTAAAGCTTGTTCGGGCTGGCCGTGTAAGAGAAAAGGGTAGTGGCTCCGTCCACGTTGGAATCCTTGGAGCCGTTGCTGTCGTAATCCCACTTCCACTGATTTGTCCCCAGAAAGTCCGCCGTCGAGGCTGACCATGTGTGTTCCGTCCAACCATACGTTTCCCAGGGATCCAGACCCGGACTGCCGTTCGAGATCCAGTAATCGTCCACGTGTCCCCGCGTGACTCGGCCGTCAAATCCCTGCCTGGTAGCGATGATCGACGTCGATCCCGGGATAGGCGTCGACGAGATCCCTTGGCCTAGGTTCGTCAGCGGTGCGACGCCCCCGTTGGTCGGCCCGGTGTACATGTTGGCATAGCCGGTCCGGTCGTAGTACCCGAAAATCATCCCGGCAGCGGTGGCCGAGCAGCCGTACGTCCAGGTTGAAGTCGGTACGTTGGAGAGGAGGAACGCGGATTGAGGTACCGGCTCCGGCGCGATGCTGGGACTGGTGTCCATGGGGGCCGTCGGCCCGCTGTTCATCGACATCATCTCAATGATCTGTCCGTCCTCAGTCACCGTGAAAGGCACGAAGGCGAGCAAACGTCGATCTTCAAGTTCTTCCAGCAGCAGCCTGCGTTGCCGCTGTTGCCGGCGTGCCCGTTTGGCGGCGCGGGATTTTGCGTCGTGTTGGGAACCGAAAGCGAACTCAGGCGTCAAAGCGTTACGAGACATGGCGGGGGCCTCCACAAGTCACGAGCGAGGATCGATTGCAGGCAACGGGACACGGGCGGCAGCAGGGCCGCCGGACGGACGCGGCCGGCGCACAGACCGGAACGGCCGCGGGAATTCGCGGGCAGAACGTACCAAGCGACGCGGGACGCCGTGCGCCCCCGCGTCGGGCCACTGCCGCTGTGGCAAACGGATCAATCATGTGTCGCTGGCTCCATCGGTCGCCTCGCGGGTGTTCCACCCCGCGAGCTTGATCACAAGTCCATTCCAGGGAGCCGGTAAGCATCGTTCGAGAAATAACTGTCCAGTGTTTCTTGCCGATCATCACACGGAGTGTGATGGCTACTCTGCCGAGGCGACAGCTATTTCTCGAACGATGCTAAGCCCTCTGCGCCAGGACTCGCGATGCGCTGGCCGCCCAGACGCAACTCGCCCCGGCCGCTGCGGACGCAACAACGCCTGCCCGCTCATCCTGACGAAAAGGGATCCGTCGGGGTGGTTGCCGCCACCGACAGATAAACGTTAAGGTACGGCCCTTGATAACCCGTTTCAATGATTTAACCGCCAAAATCGGAAAATTGTTAGTTGTTTTTCGGGGGGTATGTAGCATCCTGAAAGCCGTAGTTTGCTGGCTGGTAGTGAACGAAAAACATCCGAGGCCGAATTCTGCCACGCGTGACACACTTGGGTCGGTCGTGGCTGCCAGCACGGGCCCGGCGCGCTCCCTGTGCCCAGAACTAAAACCGCCACCGTTCGCCTGCGGCGCGCAGATTCGAACATTTTTTCAAAATCCGGCGGTAAGCCATAACCACCGCTGCTGAGGAAATACAGAATCCGACGGACGTATCGGCAGGTTCTCATGCACCAACTACGGCGCTTGCGATGACAGCCCCCCAGGGATAGACTGGACGGCAGGCGGGAAATGTCGGGGGACCAGCAATGGACGAGGGCGCTGCGAATGATGATTTGCTCGACCAGGCTCGGGGCGGCGATCCGGTTGCGCTGCAGGCGGTCCTGAGTCGCGAGGGCGGTTTCCTGAAAGCCCAGATTGGGGCCGAATTGGGGCGTTGCGGGGTGGGAAGCAGCAGCGAAGTCGATGACGTGCTGCAGGAGGTTTGGCTGCGGGTGGCCCGCGGCCTGAGTCGGTTCGAGCCGCGAGGCGAAGGCTCCTGGCCGGCTTGGCTGAAGACGATCTCGGTCAACGCCGCGCGGTCGCACGCGGAACGGATACACCGCGGCGGCCGACTGCTGCCGGCAGTGGCGGAGGGGTCCAGCGGGCATTGGTCGGCCCCACTGCTGGATGACCTGCTGGCCGACAGCTCGACGCCCAGCCGGATCTTGGCGGCCCAGGAACTGGAATCGGAACTGGAAGTGGCGATCGCCGGATTGCCCGATAAGCGTCGGCAAGCCGTACAATTGCGGTACTTGCAGGGACTTTCGATTCAGCAGGGGGCAGACCGAATGAACTGTTCGGCAGGACAATTTCGCGGATATTTGCAGCGGGGACTCGAGGACTTGCGCGCCAGTCCGCACTTGCGCAAGTTCTTGTCTTAGAGGCCGTAAGGATCGGCGAATCAATAACTGTCCAGTTCTTGTTGGCGATCATCGCGCGGAGCGTGATGTTGACAGAAAGATGACTTGCAGGGAAGGGCATGGAGCCGGAGCCCTGCCGTTTTCCTGTGAACCAGTCTTTGCTTTTCGCATTTTTCTGTCACCGTATTCTTCTGTCAGCGTGTCGGGTTTTACTGGAGAGCAGGCGGATGGCCGAGTTGGCGGATCGTTCGGAATTCGAGCGGAAGGCGCGCGAGATCGTCGTGGACCGGTTGCGGCGGCTCCCGATCGGGCAACCGCTGCCCAGGGACGAATTGCTCCAGCAGCACCCGGAACTGGCCGGCGAACTGCGGGCCGTCCTGTCCGAACACGAGCGGCTGGTGGCGGCGCTGCAGGCCCCGCCCGGGGCCGAATACGATATCACTCCCGACAATGGCGGTGTGACCGTCGACATCCCCGCCAATCCGGACCAACGTCCTGCTCTTGCCCAGCGGACCATGATCGGCAAGTACGAAGTCATGGCGCGGATCAATCGCGGCGGTCAGGCGGAGGTGTTCCAGGCGTTTGACCCGGTCCTGCCCGGCCGCATCGTGGCGGTCAAATGGTTCTTCGACAAGTTGTCCTCGGAAGACCAGAGTGCTTGGCAGAGAGATGTCATGCCGTCCACCAAGATCGACGATCCGGGGATCGTGCGGCTGTACGATGTGGGCGTTTGGGACGAGCGGCCGTTCTTGGTCTTCGAGTTCGTGGAAGGGGTGCCTCCGAAAGTCGCGGTGGCTCAGTCTCCCGCGCCGATGCGAAGGGCCGCCGAAATCTTGGCGGACGCGGCCGCGATTATCGCTCGGCTGCACCAACAGGGCTTCCAGCACGCCGACCTGAAGCCGGGGAACGTGTTGATCGACGCCCGCGGCCGCGTGCGGATTCTGGACTTTGGCCTGAGTTCGTGGAGTCGGGTTGGTGCGCCGCGTGTCGAGCGGGGTTTGGGCCCTTCCGGCACGCCCGGATACATGGCCCCCGAGCAAGCTCGCGGGAACGCGGGGCCGCCCGACCATCGCACCGACGTCTTTGGCCTGGGCGCTCTCGGCTATGCGCTGCTCACCGGGCGGCCGCCCTACGATCGCAAGAACCTGTCCGAAGCGCTGGATCAGGCCCGGCGGGCCGAGTGCCCGCCGCCTCGCCGACTGGAGCCGCGCGTGCCCCGGACGCTGGACCGGATCATCCGCCAGGCCATGCGCGCCGATCCGGCGCAGCGATACCAGACCGCCGCCGATCTGGAACGGGCCCTGCGCCGGCACCTGCTGCTGAGCAGCCGCCGCACGCTCGCCTTGAGCGCCGCGGTGCTGCTGGTCGGGATCGCCGTAGCGATCTTCGCCGCGGTTCGAGGCCAGTGGACTTCCGGCGGCGTCGTGCCTCCGGAATTCGCTGCCGGGCCGGGTGCCGAGGCACCCGGGGCCGAGCCGGGCGAGAGCGGAGCGGGCCGTCCGGAGGTTGCTCCGGCAGCGGTGCCTGCCGGCGTGCGCGGCTCGCTGACGGTTGAGGTATGGAACGAAGAGCCGGACAGCGCCAAGCGCGGGATCGCCGTGGGGGACCCCGGCGCGGTTCCTGTCCGCAGCGGGGAACTGGTCCATCTGCGAGCCCAGCTGGACGCGCCGGCCTACATCTACCTGCTGTGGATCGACAGCGAGGGCAAGGCCCAGCGGGTCCACCCTGCCGGCGACACCGAAGTCCAGTTGCTCCGAGAATTGCACAGTCCGGAAGAGTTGAATCGCGGCTGGCCGATGGAGGGCGCGCCGGGCCTGGAGACCGCGGTCATGATCGCCGCGCGCCAGCCCCTGGACAAGGCGTTCTGGGAGTCCCTGCCCAAGGAGGTCTCCGTGCCGAAGCAATTCGACCCCCGCCACGTCCTCAGATTAGAGTTGAACCCGTCGTCGCCACGCCCTGTGATTCGTGGGCTGACTCGCGGCCTGGGGGCGGAGTCGCAAACCATCGACGAACCGCTGCTGGAGTTCCTCGAACGGTTCCGGCCTCACGCCGAATTGATCCAGGCCGTCCGGTTCGCACACGAGGAATAAGCGCCGAGATTGCGCAAAAAGGAGGACGTTTTGCTTAGCACATCGAACAGCGTCGCATGGTGCTGCCGATCTCGTTCACGAGGGCGCGAGGATGTTTAGCACGTCCCCTGCTTTTCGCCGTTCCCGTTTCACGTTGAGAAACGTGTGTGCCGGGGCGCTGCAGGCTGCGGCCTGGCTGGCGTTCGGCCTGCTGGGCTTCGCGTCCGCGGCTCGCGGCCAAGCCGACGGCGCGCCGGCGCCGCCGGCAACGCGAACGGCAAGTCAGCCCGGCGCGACGCCGCGCGGGCCTGGTCCGGCCGCCATGCCGCTGCCTGCGCAGGGTTTCGGAATGGACTCCGCGCTGCGGCGAGCGATCACCGATCCCTGGATGCTGGACCGCCGAGAGACATGGCAGCGAGGTCCTTCCGAAAGGCTCGCCGGCGTGAAGGAGGCGCTCCTGAACGCAAGAGAGCAGCGGGCGCCGGGGCAGACGGAAGTGGCCGTCGACTTGGACCGGGACGGGCGGCCGGAATGGTGGGTGTTCTTTGCCGCCGATCGTCCGCTGGCCGTCGAGCAGGACCGGTACGAGATCGGCGTCCGCGACCGGCGGATCGACCTGGTCCAGCAGCCCGGGAGCACGAAGGATGCGGTCGGCTGGTTTGTTCAACCGCCTGCGCCCGTCGCCGCCGCGGTGCCGGCCTTGGCGGTGAGCGAACTGTTTGATTGGGCCAAACCCTCGTCCCGCGCGGAACGATTGTCGGGACATTACACCCGGCTGGCGGAGCGAGTGGGCCTGGGCGGTGTCGAGCCGCTGCGGCAGCTGGCCGCGCGGTCGCGGGAACAGGAACTGGTCCAGACGCTCGAAGCATACGCCCAGCGGACCCTGGACCTGGCTTCCCGCGTGGGCACGTTGCCGCTGGACCCGCAGGAACCGAAGGCCCGGAGCGGGCTTCTCAAAACGAGGACGTACGAACCGCTGGACTTGGATGGCCGCGAAGGGCAGGAGTTGGCCGTCAGCCGGCGGGACGGGCGGATCGTCCGCGTCCAGTTCTTTTCCCGCCATTGGCTCGACGGCAAGGGCTTTCAAGCCGAGGTGATTTTGAATCGCGACCAGGTGGAAGCGATCGACTTGGGCCGCCAGACGTTCGTGCCCCTGTGCGGGCATTGGGTGCGGGCTCATCCGGAAGCTCGCCGCCGCATCGCCGCCTCGTATCTGCTGCCCGGCTTTCGGCACTACGGCCTCAACGACTGGTACGCCGCGGTCGCGCACTGGCGGCGCGGCACGCAATTGGCGGCGCTGCTCGGCGACTTTCCGTTCAACGACCGCGGCGAGTTGACGGGCGAGCCCGTGCGGCACGCGCGGGGTGCGGCCCCGCAGTCGGTACTGGACGATTGGGACTCGCAGACGGAAGAGGCACCGGTCGGTGCGCTGCTGAAACTGGCCTGGAACTTCAGCTGGCAAGAGAGCTTCGGAATGGTGCCCACGCTTCACGATGTGGCCTGGCACCACCAGCAGCGGAACGACGATCGCCAGGCGTTGGAGTTGTACGCCCTGTCCTATCGCGTGGCCGAGAAGCTGCAGGACGCTTCCGGCCAGGTGAACAGCCTGGATTGGATGAGCGAGATCTACCGCCGTCTGGGCCAGTACGACACGGCGGTCGAACATTTGTTTCGATCGCTCGATCTGGAATCGTCCCTGGCCTACGCCCTGGACATGGCCCAGGGGCTGGAAAACCTGGCCAACGATCCGAGCGATCCGTTCGAGATGCAGCGCGTCAAAGCGACGCGGTCCCACGCCATGTCCGTCAACCGGGGCTGCAAGCTGGCGACGATCGCCGCGTTGTGCGCGGACCTGGGCGATCAACCTCAGGCCGAGGGATATCTGCAGGAGGCGGAGCGGCTGTTCGCCTCCCTGGGTCATCGCTATGGCGAGGCGGATCTGCTCGCGCTGCGCGCCAGCTGGGAACTCCGCGCCGGACGCAGGCAACTGGCCCTGGACCGTCTGGCGCGCGCCCAGAGCGTGCTGCAGCAGCAGTTGGCCGCCCAGCAGGCGTGCGAACGCGGCCAGGAACTGTTCCGCCAAGGAGCCGCGTGGCATCACTTTCAGGTGCCGGGCGATCCTGTCTGTTTGAAGATCGACATGCGGTCCCCCAGCCATCCGATCTCCTATCTGGCGTTGACCGAAGG
The DNA here is from genome assembly GCA_964486845.1 of uncultured Pirellulaceae bacterium. Taxonomy (GTDB): domain Bacteria; phylum Planctomycetota; class Planctomycetia; order Pirellulales; family Pirellulaceae; genus Anammoximicrobium. The sequence goes on along the minus strand of CAZAQY010000097.1, from coordinate 3,270 downwards.
ATTGATGGCAGAAGCCTACCTGCGCGAAGCGCACGAAGCGCCGGACGCCGAACAGCGCCGCCAGCGGCTGGACCGAGCCGCGGCTCTGCAAACCGCCGCCCTGGAAAAGTACCAGACGACGGAAGATCTGGCGGGCATTTTACAGAGCCGGCTGCGGCTGGCGAGCATCCTGGCGGCCGGCGGCGATCAGGACCGGGTGCTGGCGCTGGCCGCGGAGGTCAGCCGGTCCGCGCAAGAACATCACGTGTTTGAATCGCACTGGCGAGCGATCGCGCTTCAGGCTGCGGTACACCAGTCGCAAGGGCGCCGCGCGGCGGCGATCGCGGGTTACGAGGCCGCTGCCGCAGAAATCGAATCGCGGCGGGCCAGCCTGCACTCGGAACGGATCCGACAAGGCTTTTTCGGCACCAAGCAAGACGTTTACGAACAGCTGACGTTGCTGTACTTGGCCGACTGCGAAGCGGCCGAGGGGGCGGAGGCGGAGGCCGAGAAGGTGTGGCGCTGCCTGGAGCGCAGCAAGGCTCGCGCGTTGTTGGACCTGCTGGGCGATCGTCCGCTGGAGATCAAGGGGGAAGAGGTGGTGCAGGCCCGCCGCGAGTTTCCCTTGGCGTTTTCCGCGTTCCGCGCGCCTTCCGCCTGGTCCGCACCCACCGCCGCCCAACTCGGCGCGCGAGAGGACCTGTTCCGCCGGTTTGCCGCCACTCCCGCCTATCAGGAGGTCGCGTCCCTGTCGGCGGTCCAGCCGGTGGAACTGACGCAGCTGAGGCAGTTGCTGGAGGACGACGATTTGTTGGTGGAATACGGCGTCACGAAGTCCGCCGTGACGGCTGTCGTGATTTCGTCGCGCGACATCCGGGCGCTGCGCTTGACGGTGCCGGGGCGCGACGATTTGCAGCGCAGCGTCAGCGCGTTCCGGCAACTGGTGCAGGATCCGGCGTCGGATGTGCGCGCCGCCGGCCGGACGCTGTGCGACCAGCTGCTGGCGCCTTGTCTGGCAGGCCGCGGCGGCGTGCGGCACGTGTGCATCGTGCCCGGCGAAATCCTGCACTACCTGCCGTTTGACGCCCTGGTGCTGCCCGACGGGCGGTTTGCCGCCGAACGCTGGCTGCTGACGTATGCCCCCAGTGCCAGCGCGTTGGTCTATGCCTGCCAGCGCCGCCGGGCGGCGACCGCCGCCGGGGACGCGCAAGCGCTGGTGGTGGCGGACCCTCGCCCGCGGCTGGATTACGGGGCGCTGGCGGGCGCCGCCGTCGAAGGGCAGCGCATCTACGAACTCGCGAAGGGACCGCGAAGGCTGCTGCAAGAGGACCAAGCGACCGAAACCGCCTTGGCTCGGGAGTTGCCCCGTGCGCGCTGCTTCCATTTCGCCGGGCATACGGATTTCTCCGAGACCTTCCCGCTCCGCACGGCGTTGCTGTGTACCGAGGATGTAGACCGCGACGGGCGGCTGGACGTCCAGGAGTTGTTTGAGCTGAACCTGCCGTTCTGCGAACTGGCCGTGCTGAGCGCCTGCCAGACGCGGTTGGGCCGCTGGAGCAGTGGGGACGAAATCGTGGGGCTGGAGCGAGCTTTCTTGCGGGCCGGCGTTCCCTCCGTCGTCGCCAGTCTATGGAAGGTGGACGATGCGGCCACCTCGCTGCTGATGGAAGTCTTCTACAGGCAACTGTGGCAGCAGGGGCGGCCGCGCGGCGAGGCGCTGCACCAGGCCAAGCTCGCCCTGCTGCAATCCCCCCAGGACCTCCTCGCCCGCCGCAAAGAGCTGGAGAAGAAGATCGAGTCGCAGGGGGACATCGAGCGTCTGCTGGCCGCCCGCGGCGTCGGCCTGGACAAGCCTCGCGAACTGCCTGACCCTCGCCCAGCCTCCGCCGCTGCGGGTCGCACGCATCCCGCGTTCTGGGCCGCGTTCACCTTGAGCGGCGATTGGCGATAACCAGGTGAAGAAAAGCTGCCTGCGTTCCTGCACGAATCGTTAACCCGACGTAACACCCGCATTTGCGGATTCAAACGATTTTGACGAAAATTCGAATAATTCACCAAAGACGATTTATGCGAGCACTTGTCGTGCCACGCCGATCGCGGACGAACCGAAAGAGTGTCCGTGGTCATTCGTCGAAGCTCGTTCCTTGCGCCCCACCGTCCGCGGGCGGCGCTCTATACTGGCCCTCTGCCAGACCGCTATAATGGCGACTGCTGCGGCACCGGTCACCCGCGCCCGGCCATCGTCCGGTTCTCGGAGAAACGGGCCACGGGCGGCGCGGACAACGGGGGAAAATTCTATGGCTGTGATTGCCACTCCTTTCGCGACGAAGACGTCCCTTCCTGACGTCCACTATCCCACCTCGGACGGAAAACCCATGGGCGAGACCGATTTGCACCGGGGTGTCATGGTGGCGGCCATCGACACGCTGAAGATGTACTACGCCGCACAGTCGGTGTACGTTTCGGGCAACATCCTGCTGTACTACCGTCCGGGCAACAAGCGTCGCCGCGTGTCCCCCGACGTGATGGTGGTCAAGGGGTTGCAGCAACGGGACCGCGACAACTACCTGCTGTGGGAGGAGGGCAAGGCACCGAACGTGGTGATCGAGGTCACCAGCGAGTCGACGCGGGAGGAGGACTTGCAGGACAAGTTCGAGATCTACCGGGACGAAATCGGGGTCGCCGAGTACTTCCTGTTCGATCCGCGGGCGGAATATCTGAATCCGTCCCTGCAAGGCCATCGCCTGAGCCGCGGCCGATACCAGCCGGTGGCGCCGGTGTCAGGCCGCTTGCCCAGCAAAGAACTGGGATTGCACCTGCACGCCGACGGCCGCCGATTGCGGTTCTACGATCCGGCCGCCAAGCGGTGGCTCCTAACGCCTCAAGAAGTGTGCCGGGAGAAAGACACGGCGCTGGAACAGAAAGACGCGGAAATCCAGCGGTTGCGGCAGGAACTGGCAGCCTTGCGGCGGCGCCCGTGACGCGAGGCGAATTGGACGGATCAAAGCCGCTCACTCCCTTTGAACTGCCGGGGGCACGCTGCTCCGAGGCGGTGAAAAAATGGGACTGGCTCCGAGCTAGCACCGCGCCAATCCCTGAGAAAACAAGGGGGCTGCGAGGTGCCTGTCGCGATTCTTTCACAGCCTGTCCATGGCCGGCGATCACTTGTTGCCGGTCATTGGCCCGTGTTCGGCTCTTCCCCGGCCAGGGCCAACTCCGCGAAACAGGCGTCCAGTTCGTGTTCGAAACGCTCCAGGCGATGGCGGCGCGGGATGCGGGCTTGCGCCGCTT
>CAZAQY010000096.1:13046-26631 GCA_964486845.1 uncultured Pirellulaceae bacterium | reverse complement strand
ACTCCGTGGGATGATCAGCAATAAACACTGGACAGTCATTTCTCGAACGATGCTTAGTCGGCCGCGGACTTGCTCGGGTCCCAAACCGCCACGCCCATGTGGTAGCGATCATGGTAGGACGATTTGCTGGCGTAGTAGGCGGTGACGACGCAGCCGTCGGCCAACTGGACGCTGCTGGGGTAGCCGCCATCACCCTGGAAATCGGCGACCCGCAGCGGCGGGCTCCAAGTCTTGCCGGCGTCGCGAGTGAAACGGACGTCGACGCCCCGGTTCGCGGTGCGATTGCCGTAGGTCAGCATCAACCGGCCGTCGCCCAGTTGCAGGAAGTGGCCGGGGTGCTGCGAGGCCTCGGTGACCGGACCGCACGCGGTCCAGGTCCTGGCGTCGTCCTCGGAGCGGTACAACTGCAACTCGCTGATCCGCGCGGCTGCCAGCCAATTTCCATTGCCCAGGTGCACCAGCGCCGTCTCGTTGCGGTACTTGTCCGCGTCCAGCGCCGCCGGTTCGCTCCACGTCTTGCCGCCGTCGGGGCTGCGATACACGTACACGCGATCGTCGCGGAGCTTGAGCACCTCGTAGATCGCCACGCGCAACTGTCCGTCCGCGCCCGGCAGGATATCGCCGAACGGGATGCAGTCGCCGCCTCGCGGGCCGCGCGCGGGAAACGCCTTGCGGTCCACCGTCCAGGTGCGGCCACCGTCGGCCGAGCGGCAGACCCAGGGTTCCAGGATGCCGGCTCGGAATGCGGCGCGCCGCTGCCCTTCCGGATAGCGATTCGACCAGCCGGAACTGATCACCAGCAGATCGCCGCCCGGCGCCAAGCCCGCCGCCACGTTCATCCGATTGGTGTCCGGCTCGTGAGCCGCCGGCGTGCCGCGTTTCTGCCAACTGCGGCCGCCGTCCGTGCTGGCCCAGCACTCGACGTCGCCGGCCACCGATCCATGACTGGGCTGGTTGAAGATCGTGGCCACGATCGCGCCGTCGGGCAGCAGCGTCAAATTGGGCCACGCACACGCGTTGTCGACGGCAACGATCGGTTCCGGAATCTTGCCGTCGCGGTCCTGGACGCGTGCCAGGGACGTTTCGGCAGAAAGGGCAGCGGAGCCGCAGACCACCATGAATGTCGCGGCAAGGGTGATCAGTCGCAGGATTCGAGTCGGAATGGACAGCCGCATGTTGGGCTCCTTGTTTTAGGGCGGGGACGCGTGGTGGTTGAACGGTGTGAAAACGATTATACTGACCGTCGCACGGCTTGCACTTGGCCGGCCGCGTGTTGTGGGAACCAGACTTCATCGTAGGCTCTTGCTCGGGAAACGGAAACCATGCGATTCCAATTCTTCAAACAGATGGTTGCGGCGCACCGGAAAGTGACACTTCCCAAAATGGCTTGGCTATTGGTAGCTGGGCTGAACCTGCTCGCTCTTGACGGCTGGACGGCAGACCCCGTAGCCAAGGGCCATGTGGTCCTGGATGCTGATTTCGAGGCCCCATCGGACGAATCGGCGTGGGCCGGCGACCTGCGATACGAGGCGGGGTACGAGAGCCTGCGTTCGTTGTGCGTGGACAGTCGCGCCGGCGGGGGCTCGCCGACAGTTCGCATGAGGCTGTCGGCGGAAGCGCTGCGTGGCTGCACCCTGCGCGGTTCCGCCATGGTCAAGGCGGACGGCGTCAGCGCCAAGCCGAATCCGTGGAACGGCATCAAATTCATGCTGGCGATCGAGACGCCGGACCGCAAGCTGTGGCCGCAAGCAGCGTTGGAGACGGGCACCTTTGACTGGAAGCGAGCGGTGTTCACTACCAAGATCCCTGCCGACGCCACCGCGGTGATGTTGGTGCTGGGCCTGGAGCAAGTCACCGGCAAAGTCGGTTTTGACAACGTCAAGATCGCGGTCGCCAAGCCGCCCATGGCGGTCAAACCTGCGCCCGCGCCGGGAATCGCCTTCAAAGGCCACGATCTGCTGCGATTGCGGGGCGCGATGATCGGCCCGCACATCGACGAAGACGGCCTGCGGACCCTGGGCAGCGACTGGAACGCCAACCTGATCCGCTGGCAACTGATCCGCCACGGCCGGCCGGGCCAGCCCAGTTCGCTGGCCGATTACGACGCCTGGCTGGAGGGGGAACTGAAGCGATTGGACGCCGCGCTGCCGCTGTGCCAGCGGTACGGCATCTACGTCGTCGTGGACCTGCACTCGCCGCCGGGCGGCAAATCGACCGTCAGCGGCTACGTGGGCTCGGACGACCGGCTGTTCGCCGACCGGGCTGTGCAGGACAAGTTCGTCGATGTATGGCGCGGAATCGCTCGGCGCTACAAGGATGCGCAGCCCATCTGGGGTTTCGATCTGGCCAACGAGCCCGTCGAGGAATTCGTCGAAGAAGGCTGCGACGACTGGCACGCGCTGGCGGAACGCACCGCGCGGGCCATCCGCGAGATCGATCCGCAGCGGACAATCATCGTCGAAGCGCCGCCCTGGGGAGGGCCGGACAGCCTGGCCGACTTCACGCCCATCGCCGTGCCCAACGTCGTGTACAGCGCCCACATGTACGTTCCGGGCCAGTTCACGCACCAAGGGGTACACCAGCGGAACCAGCCGCCGGTCAACTATCCCGGCGACATCGGCGGGAAACACTGGGACAAGGCGGCGCTGCAGGCGGCGCTGCAACCCGTGATCGACTTCCAAAAGAACTACAACGTCCACATCTACATCGGCGAGTTCAGCGCCATTCGCTGGGCGCCGGGCGACAGCGCTTGCCGCTACTTGCGGGACGTGATCGAGATCTTCGAGGAGCACGGCTGGGACTGGAGCTACCACGCCTTCCGCGAGTGGAGCGGCTGGAGCGTCGAGCACGGCCCGGACCGCAACGACACACAGCCCACAGCGCAGCCCACGGACCGGCAGTTGCTGCTCCGCGAGTGGTTTGGGAAGAATCAAAAGCCGGCTTGGACCCGACAGGAATGACAAACGGACCGGGCGTCATCCTTGTTGCGATCGGAGAGAACAAGGCTCGGCTGGTGCATAATGCCGTTGTCGCGGGATTGATCTGGAGGAGGTCTGCCCAAGCCAACTCGACGACACTCCACCCCCGCGGTTGATTCAGCATCGCGCCGGTGACCAGAAACACGACGTGTCGGCTCTTGAGAACGCCGTCTCGGAGCGCGTCAAACGACGGGCGCCCGTAGGGATAATCGTGGCGGTCGAGCCATGGGATGATGCCGCGTCGCCGCAGTTCCTCATCCAGCGGAAACACCAACCACTCCCGGTCCTCGCGGCAGTGGGACAGGAATACGTGATGCGTGCAACGTGGGAAGGACTGGATTCGCCAGAGCATCGCCCGGTTCCTAAATCGACAACTTGTTCCCGCGTGCCCTGCTAGAATCCCAGCGATTCGATCGCCGCGGCTACGGCTCGCCGCACGGCGTACAAACGCTCGGGCTCCGGCAGGATGCGAGTGGAATAGTAACCGCCGTCGTTGGGGATTTGAACCAGTTGCTTCGCGTCGTTCAGCGTCCGCTCGGCGGCTTTCGTCGGCTTGCCCGCCGAGCGGGCGGCCTCAATCCGGCTCTTCAGCAGGTACAGGTACTCGTAGTCCTCGACGCCCTCACGCGCTTGCTCCAGACGGATCGAGCTGACCGGCCCGTCGTGGCCGATCGGTTGGCCGGGATACACCAGGAACCCGTCGCCGTTGGGATAGCGGACCCAATACGATTCGCCCGGCTCGCTGCTTTGACTGATGAACGAGTGCCAGCCGAAACGGTACGGATCGTAGGTGTGCCAGGACACGCCCCAGAACTCGTACGCTTCGGCGCCGTACTTGAAACAGTAATGCGGCAAGAGTCGTTCGACCGCGCAGTACGGCGTGTCGGTACACATCTGGCCGTCGGTGGTGAACCAGAGGCGGTCCTCGGCCGCCCGCAACTCGGCCATCTTCTCCGCCGGCACGCAGCCATAGTGGCCGATGCCCCAGATGTCCAGGTACCGGTCCCAATCCGGCACGTGCCTCCAGGTGCTGCAGTAGATCGGGATCTCCGGATCGACCTCGTGAATCATGTCGCACAGCGCTTTCATCTGTCGGCGAATGTGCTCGTGGTGGTCGAACGGCTCGTCCGAGATGTACAGCACGATACGCCGGTGCCAGCCCTTGTCCTTGGCGTGCTGCCAGTACACCCGCAGCAACTCCTGGTAGACCTGCTTGTACTCCGGCCGCAGGCGACTGCGATCCGCGGACTCGAACGGCGGCTCGCCTTCGTACGGGCGCTGGCCGAAAACGGTCTTCGGGGGATGCCCCCAGCCGAACAGGTACAGGTTCCAGGGCGTATACGCAAAGGGGAACTTCAATTCGTCGAAGTACATCTGGGCCGCGCGGTCGAACTCGGCGAAGTCCGCGGTGATCTTGCCGTCTTCCAAGCGAAAGACGGGCGCGGGCCGGATCGTGTCGGGACACAACCGGCGGGAAGCGAGAAAACGAATGATCTCCGGATACGCGGCGTCCAGCGATTTGCCCCACACGCCGCGATCCGGGCCGAAACGGACGTCGTAGATCGCCGCGACGTGGTTCTCGTCGGGCAGCGTGAAGTCCCACACGTGGACCCGGAAGGGAACCGAAATCAGCGTCTGGCCGGAAGCCGCCAGCCGCACGCGGCCGTGATAGTCGCCCGCCGGCGCGTCCTTGGGCACGCCGGCGGTGAGCCAAATCGGCTGCGTCAAGTTCGCCCGCAGATCCGTGGTCTTGCGGGGCAACAACGGGTCAGGCCACAGGCCGGCCCAGCCGTCACCGCGGCCCGCGTTGCTCGGCACCTTCCGATGCCAGGCCGGGGCCTTGGTCTGATAGTAGCTGCTGGGATGGTCGATCGGCACGTAGCCGACAACCTCGATGCGAACGTCTTTCAGTGAGCGACCTTGGGGACCCAGCGGAGGATCGACCAGGATCTGCACGCCGGCCAGGTCGGCAGGACTCCGTACCGCCAGTTGCAGGGATTCTTGTTCGTTTCGGGCGGCGAAGATCTCGGCGGATTCTAGTGTTTCAGCAAGCCCGGGTGTTCCGGCAGAGCCGGGCTTGTGCGATTGCTGTGACACGGCTGCGTTCTGCGGCAAATCGTCCTGAAACACCTTGACCACGGCCGGCACTTGCCAGACCGCCAGACCGCTGTCGGGCGCCGCTTGCTGCGATTCGAGGCCCGCCAGTTGGCCTGGGACAACCTCGACGAGCGTCACGCCGTCGTGCCAGACGGTGCCGGTGTTTTCCATCGTCAAATGCAGTTGGAGCGTCGTCGTATCGTCGGGCATGGACAACGTCCCGGAAATCAAGGTCCAGCCGGACGTACCCGTAATCGACGGCCCGACGCTGGCATGCCCGCCTTGCCGGGACAGTTGTCCGGCGGCCGTGCGGCGATGCGCGTGCAAGAGAACTCCGCCGCCCAGCACGTCCTCGCACTTGACCCATGCCGACAACAAATACGTCTTCCCTGGTTGGACCGGCACGTCCTGCCGCCAGCCGCGCCAGGCTTTGGGGGCATCGGCGGGGACGTGCATCTTGGCACACCGACTGCCGATCGCACCGCGCTGGGCGGCGTCGAGGCCAAAGCGGACGCCCCGGGGCTGCGACTGGCCGCTGGCCGTCCACGCGTCGGGGAGCGACTCGCCCTGCTCGAAACTGGGATTGCGGACCAAATTGACGGCCGAATCGACCAGCGTTCCGGCGTCCGGCCCCACGGCGGGTGCTGCTGGTGATCCGCCAGCGAAATAGAGGTAAAACACGCTGGACGATCGGGGAGATAGCGGAGCGGCAAACAGGAGTTGTCCGGCGCGTCGCTGGTGTGGAACGGGATGACCATCGAGCGTCACGATTAAGGAATCCAGGTTCATCCGCCCTCGCAGGCGTGAGAGCAGGCGTCCCAACTCAAACGCCACGACAGCCCGTTCGCCGGCCTCGTTGCCCAGATTCAGCGCGCGGATCGCCGCTCGGTACGACAGGACTTGTCCTTCGCCGCCCGACGTCTGGTACCATGTCGCATCTCTGCCGACCTCGCGGATCGAGACGGCTTCGACGGGCAAGACCTCCGTGCGCACGAGGCCGGGCGACAGGCATTCCAGCGAGGCGTTGTCGAACCAGGCCGTGCCCGTCCCGCGCAGCACGGTGCCCAGGCTCAGGCGGTCCGCCTCCGCCGGGGCGGTGAACTCGGTAGCGACTTGCTTCCAGTCGAACGATCGGTCGCCGGCCGACAGCATGGGGGCCGTCAGCATCGGCTGCTGTTGGTTGCCCACGTGCAGGTACCAGCCGCAAGAGCCGCGCACGTCCTGCGCCTTGACCCAAGCCTGGAACCGATACTTTGCGCCGCCGGCGATCGCGATGTCGCCTTGCCGAGTGGCGATCCAAGTCGGCTCGGCCCCCTCCGCCACGACCGTCTTCAGGCAGCGGTTTCCCGATTGGGGCTGCTCGGTGCTCCAGCATGCCCGGTGCGCGTCATCCGCTTCATCGTGCCGCCACCCGGCTGGCGTGTCGCCCTGCCCCAATTCGACGTCGCCGTTGGTCAAGCCGGCCCGTGCGGATAGCATGTCCGGCACGCGACCGGCGAGCGGGTTGTCGAAGTAGACATAATAGACAGCCGTCGTCTGGGGCGGACATTCGACGGGGATCACCAGGGTGCTGCCGTCAGGAATCGGGCCCTGTTCGACGACGTCTCCGCCGGCGTCTCGCAGCGCGAACAGCATTTCCGTGCCGCGCGCGTCGCACACGCGCAGCGATTCGGCACGCTGGCCCGCCAAGGCGATTTGCCCGCTTGCGGATCCCGCCACAATCGCCACCGGAAATCCGGCGAGTTCCGCGGAACCATCGTTCGTGACCTTGACGGCCGCCCGTTTGTGCCACCAGCCGGTCCCGTCCAGGTACAGCGGATGATGCCAAGGGGCTTCGGCGGCAACGGCAGCAGAAGACAGAAACAGGCAAACGCCGAGGACAGCAAATCGCAAGCAGATCATAGTGGGGCTCCCATTGGTGAAGCTTCCATTATCCAGATTTTTGCCGGCAGAAAAATGGGGGCGGAAAAATGACCGGATGACAATCATGCCCTTCTCGTGCCTTCATTTTTCTGCCCCCCATTTTTCTGCCAACCTCTTCTATTCTGTTCTTCCATTTCTGCCAGCAGACGCCATCGTCTTACGCATCACGGCTCCGAGTGGTAATCTATGTAAGACTCAGCATACAAGTCTCAAGACTCAAGGGAGCCGATCCTCATGAAGAACTACATTAGCGGCAAAGTGGTGATCATCACGGGCGGGACGTCCGGGTTCGGCCTGTCCGCCGCCGAACTGTTGCTGGAGCAGGACGCCAAGGTAGTCATTACGGGCCGCAATCCGGAACGTCTGCAGGCGGCCGAAAAACAGTTGGCGCACGACCAGTTGTTGGCCGTGCGCGCCGATGCGGTCAGCACCGCCGACTGGAAAGAGACGATTCGCCAGACGCTGGAGCGTTTCGGCCGGATCGACGTGCTGGTGAACAATCACGGCGCCGGCGTCAAGATCGCCGACGTCGAACAGATGAGCGACGAGGACATTCAGACCGTCATCGAGATCAACCTGACGTCGGCGATCAAGGGTTGCCGCGAAGTCATCCCGGTGATGAAGCGGCAGGGCAGCGGCCAGATCATCAACGTCTCCAGCGGCTGTGCGTACCACAGCTGGCCCAAGTGGGCGATCTACACCGCGGCCAAGGAAGGCATGGTCGGATTCACCCGCTGCCTGCACCTGGAAATGTCGGAGTGGGGCGGCAAAGCGACCTCGTTCATTCCGGGCGCGGCGCGGACGTCGTTCTGCGAGGCGGCCGGCATCGACGACAGCTGGCTGGAGGGCTTCCCCAGCGCCGAGGACTTCGCCCGCACGCTGGTCCACTGCATCGACGTCCCTGACGACTCGTTCATCGAGGAAGTCAACATCTGGGGAACGAAGCAGGTCAAGCAAATGGTGGTGCCGTTCTAGTATGACCAACTCGCACGAAGTCAACGACCGTTCGCTGGAGCGTTACATCCCACAGATTCGCTATCCCGGTTTGGGGGCCGAGGGCCAGCGCCGGTTGCTCGCTTCGTGCGCGCTGGTCTGCGGTTGCGGCGGACTGGGCTCGGTCTTGGCGAACACACTGGCTCGCGCCGGCGTCGGCCGTTTGCGGGTCGTGGACCGCGACTTCCTCGAAATCGACAACCTTCACCGGCAAGTCCTGTATGACGAACAGGACGTTGCGTCGGGACTGCCGAAGGCGGTCGCCGCGGAGGCGAGACTGCGCAAGATCAACTCGCAAATCGAGATCGAAGCGATCGCCGCCAGCGTGGACCACACGACGATCGGCCGGTTGCTGGAAGACGTCGACGTGATTCTCGACGGGACCGACAACTTCGAGACGCGTTTTTTGCTGAACGACGCGGCCGTCAAGTTCGGTGTTCCCTGGGTCTACGGCGGCTGCGTCGCGACCGAAGGCCAGACGATGACCATCCTGCCCGGCGAGACGCCGTGCCTGCGCTGCCTGCTGCAGGACGTGCCCCCGGCCGGTTCGACGGCCACCAGCCATTCGGCAGGCATTCTGGCGCCGATCGTCAACATCATCGGGTCGCTTGAGGCCAGCGAGGCGATCAAGATTCTGAGCGGCCATCGCGAAGCGGTCAGCCGCTCGCTGCAGGTCTTCGAACTCTGGGACAACCGGGTTCGGCAAGTGAATCTGGCTTCCTTGCGAGAAACCGTGAATTGCCCGACTTGCCGCCAGAGCGACTTCCCGTGGCTGGAAGGCCGCCGCGGCAGCTTCCGGAGGAACGAGACATGCTGAGCGACCTTCCTCTTCGTCATGGGCCGCGGCGGCTCATTGCCCTGGTCATGCTTGCGTTCGGTTCGCTACTGGTCCCGGCGGTGGACTTGGCGATCGGTGCCGAGTTGCAGCGGCCGAACATTCTGCTGATCGTCAGCGACGATCAAGGTTATCACGATCTGGGTTGCTTCGGCGGCACCGGCGTCAAGACGCCGAACCTGGACCGGTTGGCTGCGGGCGGCGTGCGGCTGACCAGTTTCTACGTCAGTTGGCCCGCCTGCACGCCGTCGCGGGCGAGCTTGCTCACCGGACGGTATCCGCAGCGCTGCGGGACGTATGACATGATGCGGAATGACATGGTGAACTACGATCACCGCTACACGCTCGACGAATACGCCGTCTCGCCGGAGATGATCCTGGGAACCGACGAGCGCGAGGTGTTTTTCTCCGAGTTGCTCCGCGAGCACAGTTACACGAACGGCTGTTTCGGCAAGTGGGACGGCGGCCAGTTGAAGCGGTTCCTGCCGCTGCAACAGGGCTTCCACGACTTCTACGGCTTCGGCCACACCGGGATCGACTACTTTACCCACGAGCGTTACGGCGTGCCTTCGATGCGTCGCGGCAACCAGTTGACCACCGAGGACAAGGGAACCTACGCCACGGACCTGTTCCGCCGCGAGGCCGTACGATTCTTGAAGTCGCATCACGACCGGCCGTTCTTCCTCTACGTCCCGTTCAACGCGCCGCACGCGGCTTCGAGCTTGGAACCGGACGTTCGCGGCACCGTGCAGGCTCCGCCGCAGTACCTGGCGATGTACCCGGAGGGCAAGACGCAGCGCGAGCAGCGCCGGCGCGGCTACCTGGCGGCGATCACCTGCATGGATGACGCGATCGGCCAGTTGCTCGATCTCCTGGACGAATACGGCATCGCCCGCAACACGATCGTGGTGTTCCTGTCCGACAACGGCGGCGGTACGGGCTCGAACAACACGCCGTTGCGCGGCGGCAAGAGCCAGATGTTCGAGGGCGGGATCCGCGTGCCGTGCATCGTGCGCTGGCCGGAGCGGATTCCTGCCGGAACAACGTGTGATGAGTTTCTGACCGCGCTGGAGGTCTTTCCCACGCTCGCCGCCGCCACCGGAGCCGCACTGCCCAAGGGCATCGTGTACGACGGCTTCGACATGTTGGCCGTGCTGCAGGGGAAACAGCCCTCACCGAGAACCGAGATGTTCTGGGAACGCCGCGCGGACCACGCCGCGCGCGTCGGCTGCTGGAAATGGGTCGAAAGCGCCCGCGGCAACGGCTTGTTCAACCTGTCCAGCGACCTCGGCGAACAGCAAGACCTGTCCGCCGAAAAGCCGGACGTGTTGGCCATGCTCAAGTCCCGCTTCGCCGCTTGGAAGAAGGACATGGCTGACGCCGAACCGCGCGGGCCGTTTCGGGACTACTGATCCGGCTTCAGCCAGTTCGACTCCATGGGCACTTGCCTGACGGCCTCGCCGCGACAACTCACCATTCGGCCAGCGTCGCGCCGTCGGGGGTGACGAGGAACAGGCGATCCGTGATGGCATAGGCGGACGTTTCATAGTCGTTTCGGACCAGCTCCTGCATCTTGCGCCGCATGTCCCGGTCGTTGGGGAACAGGATCAGCGCGTCGCGGCAAGGGATGGCGGCGACAAACGGCCCGCCAAGCGTCTCGGCAAACCGCTCGTACAGGCGGGGATGCAGTAGCCGGCTGGCCTCCATGTTGTCGCCCGCCGCCAACATGAGAAACGGCAAGGCACCTTCGGGCGGCTCGGGCATCGCGGCGGCCGTGCCCAACTTGCACAAATTGCCAATCGCCAGCTGATGAATCTCCTCTCGCTCGATGCCCCAACGCTCCAGATCCGGCTCGGTGATGTAACGAAAGCCCGAGGGAATTCGAATGACGTACGTCACGTTCAAATCGGCCAGCCACTCGCTCTTGACCAATCGGCCTTCCTCTGAGCCGACGGAATCCGGGCGAATGAAGGGGAAAATCTCGTCTCGAACGTCATCCAATTGCTCGTAGCCCAAGTCTTTGGCGTACAGCACCTTGACGGTCGTTTCGAAGAATTCGTCGGTCAGCTTCTCCCAATCGCCGGGGGCGTTCTTGATGCGGAGAAGCAGATTGCCGAGCGGAATCGCATGGTTCTTGCCTACCAGTTCGAGTTCTTTCAGTTGATACTTCTCGCCAGGATGCCTTTCCTTCAACTTTCCCATCAAACGGACGATAGCCCGATTGGCCAACGCTTCCTTTTCGCGCGGGATGCGAAAGGTCGCCAGCATCCGCTCAAACATGGGATTCCACAGATGTTGTTCCCCGTCCGGGCAGTACGCGGAAAGCCCCAGAAAAATGTCGCAAGCGGCGACGAGCCAAAAGTGCCCGGCCAACCCTTCCTGGTTGCGGTCGGCTTTCATGGCAAAGTGCCGAATGGTCGCATCTCGCCGCGGATTCACCGCGTTGACCTGTTTGAACAACTTCTCACACAGCTTGACCAGCTTCGGGTCCTCCACGATCGCTTCGACGTCGACGGAGTACGGCATGATGTAACAGGACAGCGCTACGTCGTCGCGGTCTTTTGGCCGGAATCCCACGGAGCGCGAGTCGTCTTCGATCGTGTGCTTCCAAGCGGACGGGAATTCGATTTCAAAGACGCGCTTGGGGTGCTCGAACAGGGTGTAAGCGCCCCGCGGTGTCAGGCGAGCCTGCCACGGGGCGTTCCTCGCCTGCCGTTTCTGGCGCCGCTTCTTTGCCCGTTCAAGCTCTTGCTTCTTGTTGCGTTTGGGTCGTTTAGCCATGTCGATCAGTGTAATGAACGCGGACTGTAAGGGCAACCATGGGCCAGCGCCTCGTTTTGTCGTGGTCCGAGGCAAGCCAGCGATCCGTCTTCCAGGCAGATTTTGCCGGTGCAGCCTGAACGGCCGCACGGGCGGCGGCCGTTGCCGCTGCTGCCCGTTCGGCCCGGCGCCGTTCGGCGGCCTCCTGAGCCTTGCGGCGTGCCTCCCCTTGTCGGCGCAGTTCCCCGCGGACGACCAGCAGCCGCTCGTATTCGCCGGGGTGGACGAATTCACCCGTGCCCGGCAGGACCAATACGTGCTTCAGTTCCCTCGCCACTTCCCGGCCTTCGTAGTGCTGCGGCAACTCGACGCATACCAGCGCCCGATAGGTGGTCAGCACCTGCGGATCGGGGTCCAGACAGTGCAACGAGCCTTCCGAGTCGCCGCCCTCGCTGTAGACGGCATCGAACTCGGACGGCGTGAGCAACGCACGCTCCGTGGCCGACAGATTGGCCCGTCCCGGCAAACGGCCTCGCCGTGCGTCACGCGGCAGAAACACCCAATTCAGCGCCGCGTTGCGGGCGTCGAGAAATCGCGGAATCCGCATCCTCCAGCGTGACGTCATCCGGAAACTTGGTGTTCAGGCAGGCGTACGGGGCCGCACGTCCGGCGAGCAATTCAGCCGATTCGCGGCTCAGCGGGCACTGGCTCAGGTCCTTGTGCGCGAAATGCCGCCGCATGATCTCGCCGGCCCGCAGCAACACCGCCTGGCGGCACACGGGGCACACCAGTCGCCCGGCGCGGCCCCAGCCGCGCAAGACCTCGATCTGCCCGTCCCACGCCGGGTCCAAGCTGACCACGTGCCGGTCAAGCGGTTGAGCGACAGCCTTGTGTCGTTCCATTGGAGGCAGATAAGCATCGCGAGAATAACCAGGATGTCTTCTCAGCAGTCTGAACTCGCCGTTGACACCCATCGTTTTGTCCTTCATTCTATCGCATAACCGAATTCCGGTCTTTCCCATTTTGTAACGAGTTCCAAACCATGAATGCACTGGTCGGCGGTATCGAAGCGGGCGGCACGAAGTTTGTCTGTGCGGTGGGTACGGGGCCGGATGACATCCGCGACGAAGTCCGCTACCCGACGACGAAGCCTGGCGAGACGATTTCCCGCGCGGTCGATTTTTTCCGCGAAGCAGACCGTCGCTGCGGCAAATTGGCGGCCATCGGCGTCGCGTCGTTCGGACCGGTCGACCCGAATCCGGCCTCACCGACGTTCGGTTACATCACTTCAACGCCCAAACCGGGCTGGCGGGACACTGAGTTCGCGGGCGTGCTGCAGCGAGAACTGAGCCTGCAGGTCGGCTTTGACACGGACGTCAACGTGGCTGCCGTGGGCGAAGCGGAGTGGGGCGCTGCGCAGGGGCTGGACACCTTCCTGTACTTGACCATCGGCACGGGCATCGGCGGAGGAGGGCTGGTGGGCGGACAACTGATGCACGGACTGGTTCATCCCGAAATGGGGCACATCCGGCTGCCGCACGACAGGACCGCGGACCCGTTTGCCGGCGCTTGCCCCTTTCACGGCGACTGCCTGGAGGGCTTGGCGTCCGGCCCGGCTATCGAAAAACGCTGGGGACGGCCCGCGACGGAATTGGAGCCGGGCCATCCGGCCTGGATCTTGGAATCGCAGTACCTCGCCCTGGCACTGGTCAATTTCATCTGCACGCTCTCGCCGCAGCGGATCATCCTCGGCGGCGGGGTCATGGACCAGTCGCATTTGTTTCCGATGATCCGAACGAAGGTCCGCGAACTGCTGGCGGACTACATCCGCGCGGAGGCAATTCTGGCGAGAATCGACGAGTACATCGTCCCGCCGGGCCTGGGCAACCGCTCCGGCGTGCTGGGAGCCATCGCGCTGGCCCAGCGGCTGGTGCAACTTCGATCATAGCATCAGGACTTGCCAGCGGCAGACGAACGCGGCGAGGGAAGGACTGACAGA
>CAZAQY010000096.1:0-12946 GCA_964486845.1 uncultured Pirellulaceae bacterium | reverse complement strand
AAGCATGAAAACAACGATCCTCACACTGTTTTCCGGGCTATTTTTGGCAGCAGCCGTTCAGGCCGGCGATGGGTGCCTGGCCAAGTTCGATGTTGTCCAGCCTCGGATGCCGGACAGACTGTGCCGCGTGACGCTCAACGCGCAAGAACTCGGCGGCGAGATGGATCGCCGCATTCGGAACCTGACTTACCAGAACTACATGGTGGTCGATCTGGACGGCAAGTGGCTGAACCACTTTCGCAACCGCACGGACCGCGGTGACCGCAGCCACGTCTATTACGGCATTGGCAAGGTGTTCGACGCCGGCAGCCTGCTGGCCGCCTACACAGCTGACCCGGCCGTCGCCGCACGCACGCAGTACATCATCGACGAACTGGTGAAGTCCCGCGACGCCGACGGGTACATCGGGTTCTGGAACGTCGAGCCGGAAAACCGTCAGGACCACATCAACTGGATTCTGCACGAGCAGGAATACATCAACCTGGCCTTCGTGCGGAACTATCGCTGCACGGGCAATCCGGACTCGCTGGCCCACGCGAAGATCATGGCCGACTACATTCTCAAGACGTTTCCCACGCCGCAGAATCCGTGCTACGACGCGAGCCAGATCTGCACGGCGGGCTTGCCGGAAGGGATGCTGGAACTGTACCGCGCGACGGGCGACCGGCGTTATTTCGACTTCGCCGCCGACGTGCCGCACGGGAACAATCGCGGCGAGGTCCAACTCGCATCGCTGCGGACGTGGGAGCAGGATTTCAGCCGCCGTCCGCGCCACGTGTACGTGATGCTTGCCCGTTGCTACGCCCAGACGGAGTTGTACCGCCTGACAGGTGAGGAGAATCTCCTGCACATGAGCCAATTGATGCGCAACGAGTTGCTCAAGCAGGGCGAGGGCGGCATGTTGGTCACCGGCTCGTGCTCCGACGGCGAGCAGTTCACCTACAACCAGAACGGACGCGGGGCCATCGGCGAATCGTGCGTCACGGCCTACGTGCTGCGCTGGATCGACAGCCTGATGCGGCTGGAAGGAGACATGCGCTACGGCGATTTGCTCGAACGCACCATCTACAACGCCCTCTTCGCCGCCAACTCGCCCGACGGACGCTGGATCCGCTATTTTACGCCGTTCACCGGCGACCGCCAGTACGACACCCGCGACTTTTTCTGCTGCTGCGGGAATTATCGCCGGGCGGTGGCCGAACTGCCACAGAAAGTCTATTACCGCACGGCGCAGGGCGGAATCGCGCTCAACCTGTTCACCAGCTCGAAAAAAACCTTCGACGTGAACGGGCAAACGGTCGCGATTCTGCAGGAAACCGCCTATCCGAACGACGGCGACGTGCGACTGACGTTCTCGACCCAGAGCCCAAATGAAAAGCCGCTGGCGTTCGCCTTTCAATTCCGCACGCCGCGCTGGTGCGAGAAGATCACGTTGCGGGTGAACGACGAAGCCCCCGTGACGATCGGCCCGCTGACGCAGAAACTCGGTTGTTACGTGCTGAACCGGACCTGGCGGGACGGCGACGTGGTGCAGATCTCGATGCCGATGACGTGGCGACTGCTGCGCGGCCGGGCAGTCCAAGATGGCCACGTGACACTGCTGCGGGGACCGGTAGTGTATTGCATCGGCAAAGATCAGAACGCCGAATTGCTCGCCAAGTGCCCGGAACCGCGGAACCTGGTCGTCGACCCGGCTTCCATCGCTGAACCTGTGAGAGACGATTCAATTCGTCCCAGCGGTTTGAAAGCCGTGGCCAAAGCGTGGTTGAATCAGGATTGCACCGGCGAGAAAGTCGATGTCATCCTGACCGAGTTCATCGACCCCAGCGGCCAGGAGGTGTATTTCTGCGTGCCGAACATGGCGGACACGTCGCCGCTGCGGCTGATGGACGACGAGATCGTGTCGTGGCCGAACGAGTTCGTCAACGCTCACGTGCTGAAGGCGTTTTACGGGCCGAAGGCGACGGGCGACTTGGAAGCGGTGTTCGAGATCCGAGGGGATGTCGTCGCAGACTTGGCGTCGGATTACCTCAACCCTGGCGGCAAGACCGGGGTCCAGGCGGAATTCCCCGACGCCACGGGCGGACGTTGGGCGTTCTTCAACTGCAAGAACGGCGGGCTGTTGTCCACCGCAGCGGCGGGCGACGTAAAGGCGCTGAATTCCCAATTCAAGGCGTTCGGCTCGCCGCTGGGATACGCCTACGGGCTGGAAAACCAGGGCGATCAGCTCGGCTTCGTGTCGAACTACGCCCCCAGCGATCGGCAGGAGGACGCCTGGCGGAACCACTACACCGAACAGATGTTCGACCAGGTGCTGGCCGCGGCCGAGCGGAACGAGTTTCTGTACACGCACCCGATTGCCGACACGGCGTGCTACAACGTCGTCCGCTGGACGCCGGCGGCCGGCGTGCAGAAGAAGGACGTCGCGCTGG
Organism: uncultured Pirellulaceae bacterium; assembly: GCA_964486845.1. Lineage (GTDB taxonomy): Bacteria > Planctomycetota > Planctomycetia > Pirellulales > Pirellulaceae > Anammoximicrobium. The sequence continues at coordinate 10,514 of CAZAQY010000096.1, read as the reverse complement.
TCGGCACGCTGCTGTCGAACCTGGGCAACGGCGTCGAACTGCGCGTCATCCGTTGGAACGACGACGCGCGGCACGAGGTGCTCGGGACCTTCAATACGAGGGATCTCACGGTCGGCAAATGCGGCACCGCCGAGTTCGTCCTGCGGCTGCCGCCCGGCGAGATTGGCAAGCACCTCGACTTTGTGCTGCACAACGCCGGTTCCCATATCTGTGACGCGACCGCCTTGAGAATCCGGGCGTACATGAACGTGCAGCGGGCCGCCGCCCAAACCGACGTGACGGACAAGCTGCAGGCGAAATTCCACAACCGCCTCGTCACGCCGCTGGGCCGGTACGCGGACCGGTTCGGCGAGGCGCGGCCGGATGTGGAGAACACGCTAAAAGTCAGACTGCACTACTGGCGGGACGGCGTGGTGAAGTACCTCGAATTCCCGCAGGACTCGGACCTGGACTTGACTGGAAAATGACGCCCCATCAAGTCGTGTCGCACAGGTCGAGGAAATGCGTCCCATTCGGGCCTGGTATGAAGTCCGGCCATAAAGGAGGCTAATCATCTCGCGGAGCGAGATGGCTACGGTTTTTCAGGCTGGCAAACAGCTTCAGGTCGGCCCATGCCAAGTCGGAGATGGCCGCGCGCGACTGGCTTTCGGCGACGAACGTCAAGACGTCCACGCCGGCCACGGTACAGTCAAGCGCCTGATGATCCCCCCGCCCCGACAGCGGTTTGGATTCCCATAACAGGTTTCCGTCACCGTACACACGGAACACGGCCTGAGGCTGATCTCGATCTGCGCCGTTTCGACTTGGCGAAGGAAGGTCAGCGATTCCGGCGACTCCTCGGAGGTGAACAAAACGGGCGTCGAGTTGAAAAGCGATCTGGGTCGTACCTTGATCTTCCGCGGGCCTCAGGCAGACGGCGCGGTCGTAGGCCTGCCCTCCAATCTTCACAGACCGTCGCCAAGCGTCTTTGCTGGCAACGGCAGCCTCGATTTCGATCGGCGGCAGCGCCAACACATCGAAGCCGACCCGGCCGGGTTCCTCCGGCGGAGCGGTAGTGTCCTGCTGATCCTCGCTTGCGTCGGGCGTAAGCCCCGGCGAGGATGCGGGCATCTTGGGACCGGGTGCCGGCATCTCCGGTGCTGGTTGGCCGTTTGTCCGATGGTCATCGGCCTGATGTGGCGTCGGGACCGTTACCTCAGGCGCCGTTCGGGCGTCGTCGGACAAAGTCGGAGGCGGCCGGTCTGCCTTGGCGACCGCGTTCGGCCTTGCCGCCGGAACGGGATGGATCAGGAAATACATTGCAACCGAAAGCCCGGCGCCGCCGGCGACCAGCAGCAAAATCGCAACAACGACCGCCAGCCCGGAAATCCGGCGCCCTGGCGAGTCGCCTTCCTGGACCGGTGATGAGTTTCCCATGGCACAACTTCATTCAGGCCGCGAGTAATCGATTCCCGAATCGTTGGCGTCCCGGTTCTGCTGGCTTCGCAATTCGTGCATCATGAAGCTGATGCCCTTGGCGCAGAATCGCACGGCTGCAGGATTGTCGCCCGCCTGATGCGCCGCCTTGGCTTTCTTGCACAGGTCATCAAACTCGGACCACCGGACCAGCCACTGCGACTCGCAGGCAGCCTCGCGCAAGTCGGACAAGATCGCGGTGAGATTGCTGATGAAATCGTCGCCGCCGCTGCAGGTCGCGCTGGCGTAGGGGGCGTTACCCAGGCTGCGGCCCTGGGCGGGAGATTGGCCGGACGGCAAACGGTCGCGAAGGTGCATGACCAGGCCCACCACTAAGGATGCGCCTCCCGCCAAGGCCAGGACCGTCATCGCGATCAACTGGTCGGCGAACCAGAGAATGCAGGCAAACAGCCAGCAGACGGCGGTCACGACCCAGGGGGTCAAACTGCCGGGACTGGGGCGGCTCGCGCGGTTCGAGTTCTTGCTTTCACCGCCGGGCTCAATTGTCGCCGCCCCGGAGCCCGTGATCTCGACGATCAGCAACGTGATGTTGTCCGGACCTCCGCGAAGGTTGGCCAGGTCGACCAGCACCCCTGCGGCTTCCTCGCGAGGCAAGTGGCACAACAGGCTGCCGATCTCGCCATCGCTGATCTGTCCGCTCAGACCGTCGCTGCACAGCAAGAACCGATCACCGGCCTGCAGCGGGAACGGTCCTTCCAGGTCCACCACCACGTTGGGGTTGGGGCCCAACGAACGCGTGATGACGTTCTTCGGAACGGATTTCGCAAAATCGGAGCCTTCCGCCACGATCTTCAGCGACCGTAACTCCCATTGCAGGCTGTGATCGAACGTCAGTTGCTCCAATTGCTGGCCCCGCAGCCGATACACACGGCTGTCGCCGACGTGACCGACCAGTGCGCCCTGCGGCGTGAGCACCAGCACGCTGGCCGTCGTCCCCATCCCTCGAAAATCAGGATTTGCCAGTCCTCGCCGATGGATTTCGGCGTTGGTGTCGACGATCGCTTTCTCCAACGCCTGCTCGACGTGTAGCTCACGATCGTGGTAATACAGGTGGGCGACTGTATCGACTGCCAGCTTGCTGGCCAGTTCTCCCGCCGCATGAGCCCCCATGCCATCGGCCACCATGAACATGTGACCGCGGCTCTGCCAGGCTTGCTCGTCCTCGGCCAACACGTAGGTCGACGAGTCCTGGTTGATCGCCCGTCGCATCCCGATGTCGGAGCGCACGACAAACTGCACGCCAGCGATGAAGGGCGGTTTGGATTGACCCATGTCTTGCTGCTTCGTAACGAGCGGAAAGCCTCTCCAGCCACCAACTGAGCACAGTCTATCCGAAGGACGGCTTGGCCGCCATGCTACCAGTGCTAGAACGACGGATGAAATCGCTTGGGATTGACAATTCGATCTGGCTTGGTTGCCGAGCCGCCATTATACTCCCGCCGCTTGTCTCGTGTCGTGCTTAGTCCCTTTTTGTCACATCTGGACAAGAAACTATTCTTTTTGGAGATAGTGTTCATCGCTTCCGTGTTCCCTCATCTAGCATCCCAGGGATTGGTTCGAGCGGCCCGTGTCTGCCTGATCGTTGCACTGGCGTTGATGGCGGCTGCGCCCGGCTGCGTCCGTCGCCGGATGACCGTTCGCAGCAACCCTCCCGGCGCACTGGTCTACGTCGACGACCAGGAGATTGGCACGACTCCCGTCTCGACGGCGTTCACGTATTATGGAACACGGAAAGTCCAGTTGATCAAAGACGGCTTCGAGACGCTGACGGTTAAGCAAACGTTTTATCCGCCCTGGTACGAAATCACGCCTCTGGATTTTGTCAGCGAGAACCTCTGGCCGCACGAAATCCGGGACGAGGAGTTCCTGGATTTCCAACTGCAGCCACAACAGATTGTGCCCGCCGAGACCTTGGTGGAAAGGGCCGAATCGTTGCGCGGAGGCGCTCGGCAGGGATACGCAGTTCCCCTGCCGAATGCGACGATCACCCCCCAAGTCGTCGCACCGTTGCCGCGCTGAGCACCGTTCCAGGAACAACCTCGTTGGCTGGTGCCGGATCCAGGCCACGACGGCCAGGTGTAGGGCTCGCGGATCCAACGCACGACCGGCGGCGGAGCGACCCACGCGGTCGCTGCAGCGCTGGGCGGTGTGCTCGGCGATTCGCCGGGCTTCTTCGGCCGGCCGACAGGAACTCCAAACAATCCAAATCGGCGCAGGCCAGGCACAGCGACTGGCCGCGCTCCATGTACAGTAGTTCGCCCTTGTAGATTTCCGTTTGGCACTCGCTGCACGTGGCCGACTCGCTGACCAGGATATGGTTTCAGTCAAGAAACTGACGACGTGGGCTCTTCGTCGTATGATTGTGTGATTGCACTTCGGCTCCGTCGGTGACTGGCTTCTGGCGATAAGGTGTTGCCCCATGAACGGTTGGAACAAGATCCTGGCTGGTTTGTTTCTGGTGTTTTCGGCCTCGGCGGCGGTGGCCGGCGAGATCGATTATCTGGAAGATTTCGCCCTGGCCCCCGATCGGGCGGTGCCGCTGCAGCAATTGATCCCCGGCACCGAGGAGTACTACTTCTACCATTGCCTGCACTTCCAGAACACAGAGCAGTACGCCAAGGTCGAGCTGCTGTTGCAGGACTGGATCAAGCGTCACAACTACACCCCGCGGGTGCGCGAGATCCTGAATCGCCAAGCCCTGCTGACCTACGCCGCCAATCCGCAGAAGTCGGTGGACTACCTCCGCCAACAGCTGAACCTGCAGTTCAACCACCAACGGGAACGGCTGGACGCGAAGCCGAATCTGCCGGCGACACTGGACCAGAAACTGATCAGCCGCCAGACGCTGACCGAACGGGCGATGCGCCAATACCAGAACCTGCAGGGATTTACCGATCCGGCCCTGGACTGGCTCGTGGCCGTGGAACTCAAACCGGAACTTCGCCGGCATCTGCTCCAGCGATTGCAGCGGCCCGACTATCCCAATCTGCCGAAGCTGGTCGTGGACGACTTGACTTTCCCGAACAGCGGCGGCTTCGGATCGCTGGCGATCCACAAGCTGCTGCTGTTGGCGCAGTTGGATGAGTGTCTGAAGCTGAAGCCGGATCTGCTGAACCAAAGCGAGTTCGTCAGCGCGTACCTCGTCCGGCTGCAGCCGGACGCGGACGTCGACTGGCAGCACGACGCCGATGCCTATCACGCGTACCTGGACCGCCTGTGGGCCTTCGCCCAGCGGTTGGCTCCCGTCCACAATTCGCTGAAGGCTCACGTCGTGTATCACCGGCTGGCGCATGACCGTTCGCAGGGCACTTACGACAAGGACCGGTTCCTGACCTACCTGCAGCTGCCGCGGCAAGTGGCGTACATCCGGCCGGAGTTCCTCGATCAGCAGGACAACCGCCGTTACGCCGCCAACCTGGGCGCGGACTATGCCAACGCAACGCTGCTGCCGCCGGTGGGCGACGACGAGCCGCTGGTCCGCAGCTACCTGCAGCACTTCTTCATCGAGGCGCCGGACTGCAAAGCTTACGAGCCGTACATCCTGGACACCTACCTGAAGCGCCAGTTTGCGGAAACGAAGATCGTCAACGGACTGGGCGAAGGCGAGCAATGGTACTCGCTGCTGCCGCCCGCCGAGTACCAGGCGTTGAAGGAGCGCGTGGATCTGGATTTTGCCTTCAACAACGCTCCCCTGTTCGCCGCCGATGCGCCGGTCAGCTTGGACCTGTACGTCAAGAACGTCGGCACGCTGATCGTCAAGGTGTTCGAGATCAACACGCGGAACTACTACCGCGAGAACTTGCGCGAGGTGAACACCGACATCAACTTGGACGGCCTGGTGGCCAACCAGGAAACGACGCACACCTACGCCGAACCGCCGCTGCGGCGAGTGCGGCGGCACTTCGAGTTCCCGGAGTTGAACAAGCCCGGCGTCTACGTCGTGGACTTCATCGGCAGCGGCAAGAGCAGCCGGGCCGTGATCCGCAAGGGGCGTCTGCGGCACCTGGAACGTACGACGGTCGCGGGTCACATCTTCACCGTGATGGACGAACAGAACCGCAAGCTGCCCGCGGCCACGCTGTGGCTGGCCGGCCGCGAGTACGCGCCGAACGACAAGGGCCAGATCGTCGTCCCGTTCTCCAACGCGCCCGCGCCGCAGAAGATCGTGCTGGCCGACGGCGATTTTTGTTCGCTGGACGAGTTCGTCCACCAGTCCGAAAACTACACGCTGGCCGCCGGCATCCACGTGGACCGCGAGTCGCTGCTGGCCCGCAACAAGGCCCAGGTGGTGATCCGGCCGCAGCTGTACCTGAACGGAATTCCGGTGACGCTCTCCGTGCTGGAGGACGTGCGGCTGGTGATCACCTCGACCGATCTGGACGGCGTGGCGACCGCGAAAGAAGTGCCGGACTTCAAGCTGTTCGAAGACCGCGAATCGACGTTCGAGTTCCAGGTGCCGCAGCGGGCGGCCAAGCTCGACTTCCGGCTACAAGCCAAAGTCCAAAACCTGAGTCAGAACAAGAAGATCGACCTGGCGGTTGGCGATTCCTTCTCCCTGAACGAAATCGATCGGACAGAGAAGGTCGAAGACCTGCATCTGGCGCGCTTCGACGGGCAATACGCCGTCGAATTGTTGGGCAAGACGGGCGAACCGCGGGCGGACCGCCCGGTGCAGTTTTCGCTGCAGCACCGCGATTTCACGGATCCCGTCCAAGTGACGCTGCAGAGCGACGCGCAGGGCCGGGTCCTGCTGGGGACGCTGGCCGATATCGTGTCCGTTACGGCCACCGGACCCGAAGGCACGGCGCACACGTGGCCGCTGGAGCGCGACGAGCACACGTATTACCAGACCGTTCACGGGCGCACCGGTGAACCGATCGCGCTGTCGTACATGGGCTCGGCCCAGCAGCCGCAACGGGACGAACTGTCGCTGCTGGAGATTCGCGGCGAGGGATTCCTGGCCGACCGGTTTGACGCGCTGGCGGTGGATGCCGGGATGCTCCGCATCACAGGCTTGACAGCCGGCGATTACGACCTGTGGCTGAAGAAACCGAATCAGCACATCCGCCTGCGCGTGACGGCCGGCGAAGTCGCCGGCGGCCATGTGCTGGGGCGCGATCGGCAGCTGGAGATCCGCGGCGCCAGCCCGCTGCAGATCAGCGGCGTCGAGGCCACCGCCGAGGCGCTGACGATCCGACTGAGCAACGCGTCCAAAGTCGCACGGGTCCACGTGTTCGCCACGCGATACTGCCCGACCTTTGCCCCCTACGGGAACTTGGCCCGGGTCGGGGACGCCGAACCCGTGTGGCGCGGACTGGACAAGCTGGACTCGCTGTACGCGGCGGGGCGCAATCTGGGCGACGAGTACCGCTATATCATCGACCGCAAGTACGCCAAGAAGTTCCCCGGCAACATGCTGGAGCGCCCTAGTCTGCTGCTGAACCCCTGGGCGGTTCGCGGCACGGAAACGGCCAAGCAGGAGGCGAAGGCTGGCGAAGATTTTGCGGCAGAGGCCGAGAGCGCGGCTCGGAGCAAAGGCGGCGGTGGACGGGATGGCCGTGCGGCTGCCGAACGCGGCGACTTTGCCAACTTGGATTTCCTGGACGAAGCATCGGTCCTGCTGCTGAACGTGGTCCCCGACGAGCAGGGTGTGATCACCATCGAACGCAAGGACCTGGGCTCGCACCAGCACTTGCACATCGTAGCCGTCGATCCGCGCGACACCGTGTACCGCTCGATCTCGCTGCCGGAAGTGCCCGTCAAGTTCAAGGACCTGCGGCTGGCTCGCGGGCTGGATCCGGCCAAGCACTTCGCGCAGCGCAAGCAGATTACGGCGGTGGACGCCAAGCAGCCGCTGGTGCTGGCCGACATTGCCAGCTCGCGGTTCGAGACCTACGACAGCCTGACCCGCGTGTACACGCTGTACGCCACGCTCAGCAACAACGCGACGCTGGCCGAGTTCTCCTTCGTGCTGAACTGGCCCAACCTGAAGCCAGAAGAGAAGCGGGAGAAGTACTCGAAGTACGCTTGCCACGAACTGAACTTCTTTCTGTTTAAGAAGGACCCGGAATTCTTCCAAGCGGCGATCCTCCCGTATCTGAACAACAAGAAGGACAAGCAGTTCCTCGACCGCTGGCTGCTGAGCGACGATCTGAGCGCGTACGTCCCGCCCTGGCAATACGCTCGACTGAACGTCGTCGAGCGAATCCTGCTGTCGCAACGGCTGGCCGACGACCGGCCGCACACGCTCCGCGACGTGCAGGACCGGTTTGCCTTGATCCCGCCGGACGTCGAGCGGGCCAACTTTCTGTTCGACACGGCCGTCAAGGGCAGTGCGTTGGAGACCGGCGACAAGCTCGGCATCGAGGCGGCCAAGAAGGTGGTTGCAGAGGTCGAAGTGAAGCAACTGGAAAACTTGGGTGCCCTGGTCCTGCGCGACGCCGCGCCAGCCACGGCCGGCCGCCCCGCCGCTGCCACGCCTCCGCCGGCTCCGGCTGCCGCGGCGGCTCCGGCGGAACCGGCCGCGCCGGCGCTGGCCATGCGGGAAATGGCCGAGGAGCGCGCCGCCGCCCGCGACAAGGGCGAACAGGCCGGAGCCGACCGGAGGATGAGGATGCTGAAGCCCAAGTCCCCCAATGGGAAGGCAGACGAGGCCGCCTTGTTCTTCGACCAGGACGCGGATTTGCGGAAATCGGTCCGCCAACTCTACCAACAAGTCGACAAGACCCAGGAATGGGCCGAGAACAACTACTACCACCTGACGATCGACCAGCAGAACGCGGACTTGGTCACCGTCAACGCCTTCTGGCGCGATTATGCCGCCCATGACCCGGCACAGGGCGGGGCGTTCCGCTCGGTCCACTTGGCCGAAGCCTCCCGCAACTTCCCGGAAATGATGTTCGCCTTGGCTGTCTTGGACCTGCCGTTCAAGGCTGCGGAACACGCCACGAAGTTCAACCAGGCTGAAATGACGTTCACGGCCGGCTCGCCGCTGATCGCCTTCCACGAAGAGATCAAGGAAACGGAGCCCCTAAAGGACGCCGCACCGATTCTGGTCAGCCAGAATTTCTTCCGGCACAGCGACCGCTACCGGTTCGAGAACAACGAGAAGCTGGACAAGTTCGTCACCGAAGAGTTCCTGGTGGGCGTCGTCTACGGCTGCCAGATCGTGGTGACCAACCCGACCTCGTCACCCCAGAAACTGGATGTGCTGCTGCAAGTCCCCACAGGTGCGATCCCGGTCCTGAACGGGCAATCCACGCGCAGCGTCCACATCGATCTGCAGCCCTATGCGACGCAAACGCTGGAGTACCACTTCTACTTCCCGGCCGCCGGCAAGTACCCGCACTATCCGGTCCATGTAGCCAAGAACGAGCGTCTGCTGGCCCAGGCCGCGCCGTTCACGCTGAACGTGGTGGACAAGCTCAGCCGCGTTGATACCGAGTCGTGGGATTACGTCTCGCAGCACGGCACCAGCGAAGACGTGCTGCGCTACCTGCAGCAGCAGAACCTGCACCGCGTCAAGCTGGACCGCATTGCGTTCCGCATGCAGGACAAGGCGTTCTTCGACCAGGCGATCCCGCTGCTGGCTCGCCGGCACCTGTACGACCAGACGCTGTGGTCGTACGCCGTCAAACACAACGAACCGGCGGTGATCGCCGAATTCCTGCAGCACGCCGACGATTTCGTCAGCCAGTGCGGGGCGTACCTGGCCAGCCCGCTGCTGACCATCGATCCCGTGCTGCGGAAGAGCTACGAACACCTGGACTACAAACCGCTGGTGAACGCCCGCGCGCACCAATTGGGCCAGCGGCGGCAGATCTTGAATGACCGCTTCCACGCCCAGTACCATCGGCTGTTGCGCGTGCTCAGCTACCGCCGGCAACTGGACGACGCGGAGATGATGGCGGTCGTCTATTACTTGCTCTTGCAAGATCGCGTGCAGCAGGCATCCGAGTTCTTCGCCCGCGTGAATCCGGCGAACCTGGCCACGCGGCTGCAGCACGATTACTTCGCCGCTTACCTGGCCATGTCGCTGGAAAAGCCGGACCAGGCCCAAGCGATCGCGGCCAAGTACGCCGGCTACCCGGTGGACCGTTGGCGGGAAGCGTTCGCGGCCGTCACCGCGCAAGTGGCGGAAATCACCGGCGCTGGAGCCAAAGTGATCGACGCCGAGGACCGCAGCCAGCAGCAGACGCAGCTGGCGGCCACCGAGCCGAGCTTCGATTTCCAGGTCGAGGCCAAGGCGGTCAAGATCAACTACCAGAACCTGGCGGCGATCCGCGTCCACTACTACTTGATGGACATCGAGTTGTTGTTCAGCCGCAACCCGTTCGTCCAACAGTATTCCGGCCAGTTCTCGCACATCCGGCCCAACGCCACTCAGGCGGTCGAGTTGCCCAAGGGCCAGACCGTCCACACGTTCGAGTTGCCCAAGGAACTGCTGAACCGCAACGTGCTGGTCGAAATCACCGGCGGCAGCCAGACGAAGTCGCAGGCCTACTACTCAAACTCGCTGGCCGTGCAAGTGATCGAGAACTACGGCCAGGTGCGAGTGACGCACAGCGGCACGAATCAGCCGCTGGCCAAGGCGTACGTCAAGGTCTACGCCCAGATGCAGGACGGCAGCGTGCGGTTCTTCAAGGACGGCTACACCGATCTGCGCGGACGCTTCGAGTACGCTTCGCTGAGCACCAACGAACTCGACTTCGCCCAGAAGCTCTCGCTGCTGATCCTCAGCGACGAGCACGGCGCCGTGGTCCGCGAGGCGAGTCCGCCGAAGCGGTGAGCGAGACTCGGATCTTACTAGGTGCGGGAACATCGGTTTCGCGGCGCCGAGTACCGCGCGGTGATTGTCGAGGGCGTCTGAGCCACCTGATCATTTCCGTGGCCGGCACTCCAACCGGTCAGCGTGCAAACACGAGCATCGCAATCCGACTCGTCGTCGTGCTCGGCCTGTTGGCAGCAAAAGCAGCAAAAGAGAAAAAGGACAGGCATCTTTCATACGCTCCCGGTTCGTGAACGACGGCAACGCCCTG
>CAZAQY010000095.1:15967-26631 GCA_964486845.1 uncultured Pirellulaceae bacterium | reverse complement strand
GTCTTCGCGGGAACCCAGTGCGGATCCAATGACGCCCGCAGCGGAGCGGATGGGACGCGGGGATGTTCAATTTGAAATCTGAGATTTGAGATTTTCGATTCGCGGACGCCCGCAGCGCCGCGGAGGACGAGCGAGTGTGGCGGGTCAGGGGCGATCGGGCGTCGCCGACCGGTCGCCTTGGCATCGTTCGAGAAGTCACTGTCCAGTGTTCGTGCTGATCATCCCACGGAGTGTGATGGCTACTTTGACGAGGCGACCGTCACTTCTCGAACGGTGCTTGGCTCCTGGGACAAGCGTCGTAGGAGGCGAGGGATCAGCCCGGTTTGCGGCCCTCAGAACACCTTCCCGTGCCACCGGCAAATGCGCATGAACGCAGCGATGACCACGGCCCACGGTCTCCTGTGAGCAGTTGCCTTGTAAGTCGCCCCTGTTTGTCCTAAACTGGGGAATGTTCCTGCCTTATGCCCCCTTGCCTGAGGCGCCTGCCGCGAAAGTCTGCTGGAGCGGTAGGATACGCCGGCAGGACAAGGGCGTGCAAACATCCCGTTTTCGGCCGTTTTGCTGCTGGGCCTCGCAACATGGACGACAAACCTTCCGGCCGCCGCGACGGCCGACCGTGAACCGGACGGGGTCGAGAGACACACGTCTCGTCCCAGTTCAACTCACGGCATCCCCGTTCGTCAGTACCTTTTTTTAGGGAGTCAATCATGAGAAAATTTCTTGCAGCGGCTGTGGCATTTGGGCTTTTGGCCTCGTTCGGTCTGCGCGCACCGGCGGCGGACATCGAGGAAGGATTTACCTGCCTGTTCAACGGCCAGGATCTCGGCGGTTGGGTCAAGCGCGGCGGGTCCGCGGAGTACCACGTGGAGGACGGCTGCATTGTCGGGAAATGCGTGCCGGACACGCCGGGCAACACGTTCCTGTGTACCGAAAAGGAGTTCGGGAATTTCATTTTGAAGCTGCAATACAAGTTCCTTGAACCCGGCAACTCGGGCGTCCAGTTCCGCTCCGCCGCCCGTCCGGAAGGCGATCGCCAGCGCGTGTACGGGTACCAGTACGAGATCACTCCCGGCGGCGACTCGACCGCCCGGATCTACGACGAAGGCCGCCGCGGCCATAAGTTCGGCGTCATCTGGCTCGACGCCTACACCCCGCAGGATCGCCTGGACGCCGCCCAGGCAAGCTGCAAGCAAGGCGACTGGAACGACGTGGAAATCCAATGCGTCGGACCGTCGATCAAGACTTGGCTTAACGGCCAACCGGTCGTCGATATGTTCGACAGCTTCTCAATGACAGGCTTTTTCGGCCTGCAGATCCACGCCGGCACATCCGGATCGGTCGCGTGGAGGAACATCCGCGTCAAGGACCTAGGCGCCAGCCAGTGGGAGCCGTTCTTTGTCAAAGGCGACGGCGGCAAGTACCAGCTGGTCAACGCCAAGTTTGTTCTCCCGGAAGAATGGTCCTTTACGGAAAACGGCGTTCTGCACGGCGTTCACTCCAAAGACCAAAAGAAGGACGGACTGGTCATTTCCACCAAGGATTACGATAACTTCATCGCCCGCGTCACGTACCGCATGCACGGCGGGAACAGCGCGCTGTACTTCCGCGCCGCAGAAACGGAAGCCCCGTGGGTCTTGCGCGGATTCCAGAACGAAATCGCCAACGGCGGCAAGGACTCCGCGCTCTGGCACACCGCCGGCATTGTCGACGGCAAGATGATTCCCGGCCGCGGCTGGGTCGTCTCGAACGACGAGTTCGTTGAAAAGGTCCGCAACAAGGACGACCAGTGGAACACGACCTGCACGGCCGCGTACGGCGACCGCCTGGTCCAGATGCTGAACGGATTCTGCACGTCGGATCTGATCGACGAAGCGTGCGAGAAAACGGGCAAGCTCGGACTGCAAATGCACGGCGGGGCCGACTGCGAGATGTTCTTCAAGGACTTTGAAGTCATGCCCATTACGGAAGACATGATGAAGCTCATCGAGCGGAAGTGAGCAGCGAAGTCGTGCGACAGACTGCGGAGCCGGCGATCGCCCGGCCCGCGCCGGGAAAGCGGATTGCCGGACTTTGCGCCCGGCCTGCGCGAGGTCAAGGACGCGCTCGGCGCATGTCTCCCCAACTCACCGCAGCCGCCGGCTGGGGGTCTTCCATCCGGGGAAGCCCCCTCACTTCCGCAGCACGAGCACAGGGCAGTGCGACAGCCGGATCACGCGTTCGGTGACCGAGCCCAGCAGCATGCGCCCCAGGCCCGTGCGGCCGTGCGACGGAATGACAATCAGTTCGGCGCCGATGCGATGCGCAAAGTCGGCAATGCGATAGCCGGGGTCGCCGAACTCGATTTCGATTGGAAGCTTCTCGTACCGCTCCCCAGGCAAGCGCTGCCGCAAGGCGTCGATCGTCCGATCGGATCGGTTCGCGTTGTCAATTTCCAGCCAGACGGGGTCTGGATCCATCATCGAGGCTTCGGGCAGGACGTGAACCACTTGGACCCCGGACGGATCGGCGACCAGTTCCAGGGCCGTATCGACGGCGGCCAGCGAATCGTCGGAGAAGTCCACCGGAACGACGACGGTGCGTTTGGGAAACCAGCTCATGGGCACTTCCTTTCCAGCTCACGAAAACCCGCCGTGCGAACGGTCACGGCACGTGCGGAGAACAACCACCATTTCTGTCGGGAATTATAACACAAGTTGCGGCTGTTGAATTCTGTACGTTTGAGCCCTTCGGTTGTGGTCAAGCGCCGCGCTAAGAATCTTCCTCCTCGTCGATTTCATATTCCTTCAGCTTCTTGTGCAGCGTGTTGCGGTTGATCCCCAGGCGAATGGCGGCCTTGGTCTGGACCCGGTTGCAGTTGGCCAGCACCTGGACGATCAGTTCCCGCTCGACGCGGTTCACGATCCGGGCGTGCAGATCTTCCGCCTCGGCGCCCGCCGCGGCCAGGCCTTGCTGGACGACTTCGGCAACCAGCGTCTCCAGATCGACGCCGCGAATCTGGCCTTGGCGGGGCCGCTCTTTGCCGGTCACCGTGCCGGGCAACAGGTCCACCGTCAACTCGTCGCCTTCCGCCATCACGACGGCCCGCTCGACGTAGTTCTGCAGTTCGCGGACGTTGCCCGGCCAATGGTAATCTTGCAGGGCCTCCTGTGCCTCGCGCTGGACGTGCGCGACGTAGCGATCGTTGGCCTCGTTATAGTAGTGCAAGAAGTGGTGCAACAGTTCCGGGATGTCCTCGCGCCGCATCCGCAGCGGAGGAATCTCGATGGGCACGACGTTCAAGCGCCAGTACAAGTCTTCGCGGAACCGATCCGCCTCGACGGCAGCCAGCAGATCCCGGTTGCTGGCGGCAATCACGCGAGTATCGACTCGCACCGTCTGGGTATCGCCGACGCGTTCAAATTCCTGCTCTTGCAGGACCCGCAGCAGCTTGACCTGCAGGTGCTGCGCCGTGCTGTTGATCTCGTCCAGGAAGATCGTGCCGGTGTGCGCCGCTTCGAACCGGCCGATGCGGTTGTTGACGGCGCCGGTGAAGGCTCCCCGCACGTGCCCGAACAACTCGCTTTCCAACAGGCTCTCGCTGAGCGCGCCGCAGTTGACCTTGACGAACGGACCGGTACTGCGATTGCTCAGGCGGTGAACGGCGGTCGCGATCAGTTCCTTGCCCGTGCCGGTCTCGCCGAGCAACAGGACGGAAGCCTGGCTGCGGGCCACCCGCCGCGTCAGGCGATAGACCTGCTGCATGGCCTTGCTGTTCCCAATGATGCCGGGAATCGGCGGGCCGTTCTCGTCCAGTGTTGTGGGGCCGTAGGCAGCCATCGCGAGTCACCCTGTTCGGGTCGTCGGGAACCGGGCCTTCGTCAATCGCGCTGAGGGCGGCGCCTGAGCACCAAGACCGGAGACGACTCCGGCCCGCCGAGGCGGGGAAACCCTCGCTCAATTGGGCTGCGACTTCGGCGCCTCCGCTCCTTGCGTCAGCCCTTCTTTCTTGATCCGTTGCCGGCTGGGCGCCTCGATTGCGTTCAGGACGGCGGCCAGCACTTGTTGCGTGCCGGCATCCAGCGCCGCACTGCGATTGTACCGGTCGTACTGCAGTAGAATCTCGTCGCGCGTCAGCAGCAGGCCGCGGCGCTGGACCGCCTGAGCGAATGCCTGGGCCGCCGCTTGCCGTTCGCCCAACGGCCGCGCGTGCTGACTGGCCTGGCTCACCAGGGCACGTTGGATCTCCGGCGTCCCCAGCGAGCCCAGCACGCGAGCCGCCTGGACCGACAAGGCGGGCACGGAAAGCGCCGTTCGGACGGCCTCCTGCACGCGAAACAGGTCGTAGAACGCGTACGCGTCCTGGTTCTCGCCCAGCCGAGCCAGGTGCTCCAAGGCGCGGCCCGCCTGATCGAGGCGTTCGTCATAGCCGACCAGCGTGTTGCCGGCCGATTCCACGACCCTCGTCATTTGAAAACTCATGCTCTTCTCGTCGTGCGGGCGCGGGAAGGCCACCAGCAGCGGATCCAGTTTCGCCATCGCTTCCGCGTCCGCCAGGTTCTCCTGCCGGGCCATCAGTCCGATCGGCAAACGGCGGGTGAGCGGATCCTTGCGGAAGATCTGAATGGTCTCGTTGGCGTCCGGAAAGTCGACC
Organism: uncultured Pirellulaceae bacterium; assembly: GCA_964486845.1. GTDB lineage: Bacteria > Planctomycetota > Planctomycetia > Pirellulales > Pirellulaceae > Anammoximicrobium. The sequence continues at coordinate 22,001 of CAZAQY010000095.1, read as the reverse complement.
GCATCGCTGATCAAGACAAACTCGTAATCCGGGTTCTTCGCGGCCAGACGGAAGGTCTCCTTGCCCGTCACCGCCGCGACGGCATCGTAGCCGAGCGCATTCAGGATGCCGATCAGCGTCTGGGCCTTGTCCACGCGCGGATGCGAGACCAGCACGCGTCGAGCCCCGACGGTCCGGACGAAGTAGCTGAACGTCTCCGGCAGGTAGCTGGAACCCCCATAGGGGCGGCGCGGATCGATCTTCATGATCGCCTCGGCGGCGGCCATGCGCAAGCGACGGTCGCTGTGACGCAGGGCCTGGACCAGTGGCCGCGGCTGCCCGCCGGTGGACTGCACGAGAGATTCCTCCCCCGCATCGGCCAACAGTTCCGCGGCGGCGATTGCTGCCGGTACGTAATCGTTGCCCATCGCGTAGGCCAGCACGTCTTCCAGCGTCTCCGGTCCCAGGGCGACCGCTTGCGCCGCAATGGTTCCGTTGCCCCGCGGCAGTGGCCGGCTCAAGCCCGCTTGGATCTTCGCTTGGGTCAGATTGGCCAACAGGAACACCCGGCGGATCTCGACGTTTTCCGGTGACAGCCGGTACAGATCACGCGACAGCCGGGCCGCCATCATCCGCGATGCTTCGGCGGCGGCGTAACGATGCGGGACGCTGGTCTTCGACGCCGGATCCCAATGCCAGAAAATGGTCTGATCCTGATAGTCAACCGGACCGGCGCCGGCGCCGTTCAGGTACTCGCGGACGCGGCGTAGGAGGTATTGCACCGCCTCGTGTCGCGACGGCGCCGTACCGGCGATGCGAGTCAGGGTTTCGGCGGCGGCGCGTCGCGCGGACTCCGGCTCGCCGGCATCCAGCGCCGGACCTACGAGGAAGGGCATCGCTCGCCCGGTGCCGAACCGGCCAAGGACTTGGAGCACTTGCAGCCGCAAGGCTTCGTCCGGCGTCTCCAAAGCGCCCAGCATCGGGTCGATGAGCGGCTCGCCCAACTCCACGATGCCCTCGCGGATCCGCGGATGCTCCTGCCCGCGATTGGGGTCGGCCAATGCTTGCAGCAGCGGCGGCACCGCGGCGTCTCCGGCCCGTTGCAGAGCTTCGACCGCTTGCAGACGCACGATCGGCGACGGATCGCTCAGCTGTTGGATCACCGTTCTTAGCCGCGCCGGATCGCGGGCCGCTTGATAAGCGGCTTCTTCGACCGCCTTGGCGAACTGCCCGCCCTCCGGCTTCATCTGCGGGTCCCTGGCCAGACGCATGAAGAAGCCGGTGCCGTACTCTCGTTGGATGGCCTCCAGCTGGTCCCGGTCCGGTTGAGCAGCAATCAGCTTGGCCAGATACGCTTTGGCCTCGTCGGGGCGGCCCAAGTCAAACAGCGACTGGACGGCAAACATCAGGTCCTTGGGCGTCGTAGGATTCAGATCGCGAATGGCCAGCACCACCGGATTCTTTTCATCCGCCGAAATCGGCTCCGCCGCGGGTTTGGCGGCCGCCTGACCCGCGGCCGGTTTCGCGCCACCGAAGGGGTCCACCGCGCCTCCAGCCGCACCTGGACCTAAGAGTTCCTGGGCTGGTTTTGCGGCGCCCGCCGCCGCGGGACCGCCAAACGGATCCGCCGCAGGGTCCTGCGCTGACAAGGGCGCTGCGCCTGCCAGCAGGACGATGATCGCCAACGTAACGCCTCTTGGCGGTTGCACCTTCATCTCCGTTCCCCGTCCCGCAATCCCAATTTGACACGCCAACTCGCCACCTGCCGAGCCACTTCCTGCGGCGCCGTCGAACCATAACTGGCAAAGGCCCGTATTGCGTTTTCCACTCCTAACACGCTGAACACGTTTTCGTCCAGCGTCTCGTCTGCCGCGCGAAAATCCTCCAGCGGCAAGTCCGACAGCCGGACGCCCTCCTGCATGGCACGCGCGACCAGGCTGCCGACCCAATGATGCGCCGTTCTCTGCGGCATCCCGCGGCGGATCAGGTACTCCATCAACGTGGTCGCATCCAAATGGCCGCGGTCCAACCGTTCGGCAATGGCCTCCCGCCTCAGTTCTGCTCCGGCTACCAACGGCGCCGCCAGTTCCAGACACGCTTCCACCGTGTCGAAGGCATCGAACAGCGCCGGTTTGTCCTCCTGCAGATCGCGGTTGTAGGCCAACGGCAAGCCCTTGACCAACACCAGCAGCGTCTGCAAATCGCCCACGACGCGTGCCGCCTTGCCCCTGGTCAATTCCAGCACGTCTGGATTGATCTTCTGAGGCATGATCGACGAGCCGGTACAGAACTCCTGCGGCAATTGGAGGAAGTTGAATTCCACCGTCGACCAGAGAATCCACTCCTCCGCCCAAGTGCTCAAGTGCTCGGCAATCAGCGTCAGCACGAACGCGGATTCCAGGACGAAATCCCGATCGCTGGACACATCCAAACTGTTGGCCGCCACCCCGGCGAACCCAAGTCTGCGAGCCACGCCGTCGCGGTCGATCGGCAGGCTCGTTCCCGCTACCGCCGCCGCGCCAAGACCGCAGACATTCACCCTTTTCCGACAATCGGCCAGCCGCAGGCGGTCGCGTTCAAATTTTTCGCAGTAGGCAAGCCAATAGTGCGCCGCCAGTACGGGTTGCGCCCGCTGGAGATGAGTGTACGCGGGCAGCACCACATCCGCGTCCCGGTCGCAACGGCCGGCGAAGGCCTTCTGCAACTGCAGCAGCAAGCCGTCCACGCGGTCCAATGCGTCTCGCACCCAGAGCCTTAAGTCCGTGGCAACCTGGTCGTTACGGCTTCGGCCCGTGTGCAACTTGCGACCCACGTCGCCCAGCCGGCCGACCAGTTCCTTCTCGATGTGCATGTGGATGTCTTCCAACTCCACATGGTACTCGAATCGCCCCTCTTCGATCTCCAGGCGAATGGCCTGCAAAGTCGCTTCGATCAGCCGAGCCTCGGTTTCCGAAATCAGGCCCACCGCCGCCAGCATTTGGGCATGGGCAATCGAAGCGGCGATATCCTGCGCGTACAGCCGCTGATCAAAGCTGATGCTTTCGGTAAAGCGTTCGACGCGGCGATCCGTCGCCTGCTGAAACACTCCGCTTCGGCTGGGGCTGGTCAAAGGTCGTCCTCGTGTATCGATCACCGGGGTGACAACAACCCTTTCATGCTATGTAGCTTACGAACAGCTGTCAACGAACCGCCAAAGGCCGTGCCTAAATTTTGGGCACCCCGCGCGAAACGGATTCTTGACTCGATCGGCAAATCCGACGCAAGTTGCCTGGTCCTTCCCGACGATAAAGCCAACATCGTCGATACAGATTAGCGGGGGATCACCGGACGAGACGGAGGATCAGCGAATCCCTTTTTAGCATTTCCCAGATCCGACTGCGCGGGTAAGATAACGGCTCCTGGATCGGCAAGTCGGGCAAGCTGATGCGTGTCAGCTGTTTTTCGGAAGTGCGCTTGCCGATACCAGTTGCAATAGTGTCATGATCGGAAAATTCCCATCCCGGTAGCTGGCGGCCTGATCTGGCTTGCCGGTCTGCGAAAAAGCGCTTTTGTAAGGAGATCTCCAGTGCCCCGTTCTGCGTTCATGCTGATTGCCCTACTGACCTTGCCTCTGCTAGCGAGGACATCGCCCTGCCGGGCCGCTCGTCCCGGTGACTCGCTGATGCCTCCCACGACCAAGGGTTTTGTGTCGATTCCGGACGCAACCCGACTGCGTCAGGATTTTGAAAAGACGCAGTTGGGCCAGTTGGTGAATGACCCGGCGATGCAGCCGTTTATCGAGGACCTGATGCAGCAGATGGAAAGCAAACTGGGCCGCACCGATTCGCGGCTGGGCATCAGGCCGGAGGACCTGAAAGGCGTTCACGGGGGCGAAGTGGCGATAGGCACGCTGCAACCCGGCGGCGACGCGAAGCAGCACGCCCTGGCGCTGATCGTCGACGTCACGGGGCACACGGAGCAAGCCAACAAGTTGCTGGCGGACATCGCCAAGAAGATGAAAGGCAAGGGCGCCCAATCCTCGACGCGGACCGTCAGCGGCGTGTCGTTGACGACGTACGTGCTGCCGCGTCAGCGCGGCGAGACGGAGACGCAGAAGAACGTGTACTTCTTGCACGACCAGGTCTTGGTTGGGGTGGACCATGAAGTCGCTGCGCAAGAGATCCTGACGCGGTTGCTGGATCCGAAGCAGAAGTCGTTGAAGGATGACGGAGCCTACCAGGCGACCATGACTCGCGTGCGGGCAGCGGCGGGAGACGCGCAGCCGCACCTGCGTTGGTTTGTGGAACCTTTCGGCTACGTCGAGGCGCTGCGCGCTTCGGCGGGCGGCCGCAAGAAGCGGGGGACGGACCTGCTGAAAGTGCTGGCCAACCAGGGTTTTTCTGCCATCCAGGGACTGGGCGGTTTCGTGGAGTTTGCGACGGCCGAGAACGAGTTGGTCCATCGCACCTTTATCTACGCCCCGCCGGTGAATAGCAGCGGCGAGAAATACAACTTGGCCGCCCGTATGCTGAAGTTCCCCAACAGCGAAGACACGGCGCCGCCGGCTTGGATGCCGCATCAGACGACCAACTACCTGACGCTGCACTGGAAGATGAAGGAGGCGTTCGAGCACTCCAAGACCCTTGTCGATGAAGTCGCGGGCGCTCCGGTGTTCGACGACATTTTGGACAGCTTGAAGAACGATCCCAACGGTCCGCGCGTCGATCTCCGCCAGGGCTTGGTGCGGCACTTGGGCGAACGGGCCAGCTTCTTTGCCGACTATCGCCTGCCGATCACCACCAGCAGCGAGCGCTGGCTGGTGGCGTTAGAGGTCAAAGATCCAGCCGCCGTGCAAGCCACGATCGACAAGGCGATGAAAGCCGACCCGGATGCCAAGAAGCACGTCGTCGGCACGCACACCGTTTGGGAGATCATCGAACAACAGGAGCCTGCGGATGTGGAAGAATTGAACATCGCCAGCCCCGGCTTCGGCGAGTTCGGGGAGGCCGAGGAAGAGGAAGAAGAGGATCGCGGCCCGTTGCTGTCGCACGCGGCTTTCACGGTCGGTTTCGGACAGTTGCTGGTTGCTTCCCACCTGGACTATCTCGAAGAGGTCCTCAACCGCGGCGCGGGTCGGCAGACGTTGGACAAGACGAAGGACTTCGTCATGATCGACCACGCCCTGACGAAGATCGGGGCCGGCCAAGACGCGGTCCGTTACTTCTCGCGGATGGACAAAGAGTTCCACATGACCTACGAGTTGATCCGCCAAGGCAAGATGCCCGAATCCGAAACGCTCCTGGGCGATGCCCTCAACCGCCTGTTCGCTCCGGAAGAAAAGGGCGCGCTGCGCGAGCAGCAGATCCGCGGCAACAAGATGCCGGACTATGACAAGGTCCGCGTCTATCTGGGGCCTGCCGGGCTGTACGTCCAGTCGGAAGACAATGGCTGGTTCGTGGCTGGCTGCGTGCTGAAGAAACCCGCCGACGGCATGGAAGCCGCTGGCCCCATGGTCTCGCGCCGCGGCAACGAGCGACGCTGAACGCGGCCCCGCTCAGCGTCGCGTCTGGAGTCGCAAGACAGCCGTTTAGTGGATTCGTCGAGAAGCCCGGCTTTTTCAAAAGGCCGGGCTTCCGCTGGGTTAGCCGCCCGTGCCGGTGAGCCCGTCAAGTGCGGAGCGCAACGAGGCACGCAGGCTGTAAGCGGCCGTCTCCCCGATCAGGTCTTCCTTGTTGGCCTTGATGAGGCCCGCCACCAGCGTCCGATGTTCGTTCCAGTCCGCAGGTCCGAACTGGCGGATGTCCACATACGCATCCTCAAACGTCGACGTGACCTTGGGAACGACGTGCAAACCGTCCTGAGCGCGAAGGAAGTGGTACTTGAGCGATCCGAAAACCAGGACCGCTCCGACGCCGACGCCGAACAAGAAACTTCCCAAACGCCCCATCTTGCCGCTCCTGTCGTTGACGAAAACTGCCGCGTGCGGCACAACTTTACCCAAAAAAGAAGGAGGGAGGCAAGCTGGATTTCTTGGGCGTCTGGCCTGCGATTCGATTTTCTCGTCGCGAATTGGATC
>CAZAQY010000095.1:0-15867 GCA_964486845.1 uncultured Pirellulaceae bacterium | reverse complement strand
CTGGATTTCTTGGGCGTCTGGCCTGCGATTCGATTTTCTCGTCGCGAATTGGATCGAGATCCAGCGGGCAAACGCTTCCGGATACAACTGGGCGACTTCGGTTCGCAGCCGGTTCTGGAAGATGCCGACGTTGATTTCCTTCAAGCGGTCGTCGGTGCGGATGGGCAGGTTCAGCCGGTGGGAGACAATCTCGGCCGTCTCCAGCGCTCGCCGCAGTGGACTGGCATAGATCGCATCCACGCGCTGCGCGGCCAACGCTTCGGCGATCGCTTCGCCTTGCCGGCGTCCCAAGTCGGACAGCGGCACATCCAAATGGCCCTGGATGCGGCCCTCGGCGTTGTACACGCTCTCGCCGTGACGCACACAATAGAAGTACATGGGGATCCCTTGCGGCCCTTCCGGGCCATAGCTCGCCAGCAAATGGTCGATGTTGCGCAGCGACTAACGGCACTCAAGAAGAGAGACTCCCCACGGATGGCATGGCGATACCACGGATGAGAAAAAACTGTCCGTCTTTATCCGTGGTATTGCCATGCCATCCATGGGAAGACTGTCGATCTTTAGTGCATCTCGATCGCACACGACCCCATCCCGCCGCGGAAATAGTTGAACTGCACGTTGGGATGGTCGGCCAGCAGCGACATGGGCACGGCGGAATCGGGGATTCGCTGGGAGATCATCAGGCAGGTCAGGCGCTGGCCGAAGGCGTTGTCGTGCGTGCCGGCGTGCCAGATCGAGACTTTTTCCGCTTTCCAGGTCTCGTAGGGGCCGACGGTGATCGCTTGGGTGGGCACCAGCGAGATGTTGCCGCCGCCGCTGGTGCGCGCGTTCTGGGCGACGGTCAGCGGGTGCAGATCGACAATCCGCGTCGTCAGCTTGCGGTACTCCTCCGGCGGCGGCGGATTGTCCTTCCACTTGCCCTTGCGCCGCGGCGGATCGTTAAAGGCCCAGTGTTTGACGTCGCCCTGGCCGCCCTGCATCACCGCACAGCGGACACCCGCTTCCCAGCTGGCGCGATACTCCCGCGTATCGGCCTTGGGAAAGTGCAGATTGGCGTCCGGCATGCGGACTTTCTTGTCGAGCCGGCTGATACACATGGCGCGGTCGCAACGCTGGAAGGACAACGGGTGCGAAACCGGCATCTCTTTGCCGTCCAAAATCCACTCGTCCATGCCCCAAAAATGGCCCGAACGGACGTCCAGCCCCAACTCGTTCACCAACCGCACGACCAGCGGCAATTGTTCGGTCGGCCCGATCGGCCCGCAGATGCCGACCGGGTTGTCCTCCGTGGATTGCTTCCAGGCTTGGATGTACTCTAGGGCCTCGGCCAGATAGAAATCCTCCAGCGTATCGTACAAGATGACTTGGAAACCCGGCCGCGAGAGCTTGGCCATCTTCTCCGGGGTGAGCCGCGCGGCATCTTCGATGATATCCAGGTCCAGCGTGGTATAGTCCCACCAGTCCGGAGCGATGGCAGATAGTTTCCGTGGCATGTCGGGTTCCTTTCGTATAAAGTCGCTGAGTCCAAAAGTCTTGGAGTGAAAAAGTCAAAAAGTGGAAAAGTTGCTAAGTCGGCTGTCTGACTTCGGCTGTCTGACTTCGGCGGAACCGCCTGGCCAACGCAGGGCGTCAGTCCCCCGGTTTTCCCCAGGCTTGGCCTGCCGGCATCAAGGCAACCGTTCGCCAAAGTAGGACAGTCCAGCCAAGTGGACGAGTCACAAAACGGCCGAGTGGAAAAGTCTCTTCGACTTTCCACTCTTCGACTTTTCGACTCTTCACTCTGCAGCAGCATATACAACGGCCACAGAAACGCAATCGGGGCACCGGCAACAGCGGCTGCGTCATGGGCGGAACCATGCCAGAGAAGAACTTCCGATTTCTGTTTCTTCGCCTCGTATTGATCTTCTCAACGCTGCTTGGCTCCTGGCTGGGCATGCAAGCGGTCCACGAGTTGGGCCACGTGACCGGTGCTTGGTTCAGTGGCGGGCGCGTGGTCCGCGTCGTCCTGCACCCCCTGACCATTTCACGGACGGACCTGGCGGAGAATCCGCACCCGCTGGCCGTTGCCTGGGCTGGCCCGTTATTCGGTGCAGTCGCGCCGCTTTTGCTCTGGGGCTTGGCGGCCGTGGTCCGGTTGCCGGGCACATTCGTGCTTCGGTTCTTCGCGGGCTTTTGCCTGATTGCCAACGGCGCCTACCTTGGCGCCGGAGCGGTGGCGGGGATCGGCGACGCCGGCGATCTGCTCCGGCACGGCGCTCCACCTTGGTGTCTTTGGCTGTTCGGCGGACTGGCGATACCCGCGGGCTTGTGGCTCTGGCACGGGCAAGGCCGGCAGTTCGGCTTAGGCGCTGAACCCGGCGAGATCCGTCCCGCTGTGGCCGGTGGAGTTGTCATGGCGAGCGCGCTGTTGGCGACCTTGGGGTGGCTGCTGGGGAGGTGATGACTTGGCTCGAAGCCTCGTCGAGCGATTTGCCGTCCGCGGAGCAAGTTCGGTCCTTGCCGTCGAGCGTGATTCGACCGATAATGGACGGCTTGAGAGCACTAAGCAGCGTGGCTCAAACCGGTATCACGAAAGGATCAGTTTTGCCGTACCAACGAGAAATCAGTCGCGACCACAAGGCCTGTATCCTATTTCTCCTGGACCAGTCCTATTCGATGGTCGAGCCGCTGGGTGGCACGTCGCAGCGGAAATGTGACGAGTTGGCCAAGGCGGTCAACGCCTGGCTGTACAACATGTCGATTCGGGCCTCCGGGAACGAGGGCGTCCGGGACTACATGGACGTCGGCGTCATTGGTTACCGCACGGATCAACAGGCCAATCCGATCATCGGGCCGGCGCTGGTCGGGCAGTTGGCCGGGCGCGAGTTGGTGTCCATCACGGACATCGGCAACTACCCGGCGCGGATCGACGCGGTGGTCCAGCAAATCCGCGACGAAGAGACGGGAGAAATGATGGAATTCCCGTCGGAGAGTCCGATTTGGGTGGACCCCGTTGCGGAAGGCAGCACGCCCATGTGCCACGTGCTGTATCACGCCTACCAGATCCTCAGCCGTTGGATCCAGCAGCACCCCGACAGTTTCCCGCCGATCGTCATCCACATCTCGGACGGCGAGTCGCAGGATGGCGATCCCGTTCCGTATGCAGAGGCGATCAAAGGCTTGGCGACTTCTGACGGGAATGTGTTGGTGTTCAACTGCCATGTGTCGATGTCGCAGGCGGTGCAGATCGCCTTCCCGTCGTCGCCGGACGGGTTGCCGGACGAACTGGCGCGGGTGCTGTTCCAGATGTCCAGCGTGTTACCGGAGACGTTCTACCGCAGTGCCGTCATGGAAGGGATCCAGATGTCCCCCGGCGCTCGCGGGATGGCGTTCAACGCGGACATGGTGGTGTTGGTCAAGTTCCTGGACATGGGGACGCGGGCGGCGGTGCAATTGCGGTAGACTCATGCTATTTGAACACCGGGCCTTTTGGCTGCCGAAAGACGTGCAGAACCCCAACGCGTACGAAGACGCCTTCGACGTCGACGGGGTGCGGGGACTGGCTGCCGTGTGCGACGGGGTCTCGTCTACGATCTTTGCGGGCCGTTGGGCGGCCATTCTGGCCAAGGCGGTCGTGGCGGATCCGCCGGATGTCAACAGCCGCGATTTGCGGGAGGCGTGGCTCAAACGCACTCGCGACGCCTGGTCGCAGTCCGTCGACGAGAGCGCGTTGGCGTGGCACCAGAAGCCCAAGCTGCTGGACGGCGCCGGAACCACGTTGCTGTGGATCGAGATTGGGACGGACGAGGTTGCCGACGGCGTCGCCCGGCCCTATCAGTTGCGGGCCTATTCGATCGGCGACTGTTGCTTGTTCCACGTTCGCCAAGGAAACGTGTTGCAGACGTTTCCGATTCAAGACAGCGCGCGCTTCGAGAGCAACCCCCAGGTGATCCGCAGCGTATTCAAGCGCGGCGACGTGGTCGAGTTTGAGGCCATGGAGACGCAATGCCGGCCCGGAGATCTGCTGGTGCTGTGTACGGACGCCGTCGCCGGCTGGACGATGCGGCAACTGGAAGCCGGAGCCACGCTGGACTGGAACGCGTACTGGGACATGCCGTTGGAGCAGTGGCAGCAATGGCTGATCGGACTGCGGCAGCAGAACCAGATCCGCTACGACGATTCCACCGCTGTCTTGTTGCGGCTGGGTGGGGAACTGCCCACGATTCGCCCGCGGGAAAGAAAGCAGGATGATCGCCTCCTGGACACGGCCGAGGCCAAACTGAAGGACGCGATTGGATCGCTGAAGGGTTCGCTGCGAAAGGGTTTGCGCGAATTGTCGGAAAGCAAATGGCTGAAGGATTCGGGCAAGAAGTGAGTACAAGCCCGGTTCGGAGGCGTTATTAGAGCGGGCTGTCGTGCGCGGTTTCCGGTATTGGTCCGGACTTAGTCCTGATTGATGTTAATCTCTAATTGGTATAGACTTAAGTAAACGAGTTCGTCCCCGGCTCTCCTCCGCGGCTGGGGTGTGCGAGTGCGGAGCGACACAACCTACATTTTCCCGGTTCCCAGCAGCCCTGAAGGGCGAGCCCCCCTGTGGCTGCTGGCAAACCAAAGGGCGGTGAATTGGAATGGCCGAACCCCTCTTCTACGTCGATTTGTCCGAAGACGCCCGCGATTACCGGCACACGGCATTGGAGCCGGGTTTGCCCTTGCTGGATCGCCAGGGCATGAACTTTGCCATTCTCCGCAGATGGTTCGGCGACTACATCGCTGAACCGGAATGGCGCAACGAAAACGTCGTCGGCTTCTACATGACCGACGAAGATCGCGGGCGGCTGGAGGATGTGGACTGCCAACCGGCGACCCGCGGCGAATTGCAGAAGCAGTTTGCGGCCGATTTGGATACGTTGCGGGCCAAGGTCAAGAAGATTCGCCCGGAGTCGTCCACCGAGGAAATGGTGTTGCGGGTCGTGCGGAAGAATCTCGCCGAGCAGACCAACGACTTGGAAAGCAGCGATTTCGACTCGTACTTCTTCAAGTGCCGGGCTGGTAAAGAGGACTGGCGGTTGTTGTGGTGTGTCGGCTATCAGCGGGCGGACCTCGAGCCGTTGCGGGCCAGGTTATGGCGAACCCCCGAGGGGGACTTTCTAGGCGTGCGGCCGCCTGCGGGCGGCAAGGCTCGCAAACGGAAACGCACGGGGCTGACGGACGTCTTGACCTCGCCCTGGCTGGCGATTGCCCTGATGCTGTTGATTGGGGCGTTTCTGTACTTCACTTGGCCCAAGCTCATGGTGACGCCGGCCCAGTGGAGCGGTCCGGTTGGTGGCCGCATCGAGTACAAAGTCGAAGACCGGCGCTGGTTCTTCTTTAACAAGGACGTTACGCCGTTGGCGATGGGCCAGTCCAACGATCCCCAGGTGCTGGAACTCGGCCGCGGCGGTGTGGCGATCGCGAAGAACGAGGGCGAGACAGCGGTGACCTTCCTGTTGGGGAATCGGGCTGTCTACGCAACGGTGCTGGTGGGGCCGCCCGAGCCGCCGGATTCGCTGACAATTGAGCCCGCCGATCAAGTCAAGGTGGCGATCGGTTCCACGCTGAGGCTCAGGGCCATTGGGCATTATGCGGACAACAAGACGGTCGATCTGACAAATGTGGTGAATTGGGGAGAGTCCGGGGACAACCGCTTGCTCTTGCTCAAAGAGGGGGAAAAGGGCCTCATTCAGGGCGACAGCATTGGGACAACCAAGGTCGTGGCGAGTTTTCCGCCTCTGGCAGATGCAGGATCTGTTGACAATCTGCCCGAAGCGTCGGTGGATGTGAACGTCGTCCAGGCCGATTTCAAGTCGTTGGCGGTCAGCCTGGAACCGCCGACCTTTGCCGTGGGCCAAAGCAGTCGCGTGAACGTGCGGGGCATTGACGCCAGCGGCCAGGAACACTCGCTGGTCGGCTCGTCGCTGCTGAAGCTGAGAGTCGATCCCACGACGGCGGCCGGCGTGGACGGCGAGTACTTGATGGGCCGAGCGGAAGGCGCTGGTGAGGTTCAGGTGAGCTATGCCGACTTGCAGAAAAGCACGGCGTTCACGGTCGCCGGCCGAGCGCTGCCGGAGGACGTCTTCTTCGTCTCGCCGAGCGAGGTCGACAACTCGGTGGTCTACGAGTTGATTCCGCTGAACGTGACCACCGGCAGCGATACGCCGATTCAAGCCGTCTCGGCCGATGAATCCGTGGTCGAGGTCTTTTCCACCGAGGGCGAAAACGCGGGCTACGAGGTCTGGCTGGCCGCGCGCAAAGTGGGCCGGACGGAAGTCACCGTGTCGCAGAACACGGCCAAGGGGCCGAAATCACAAACGGTCAAGGTCACCGTGAACGACGGCCGGATCGATTCGCTGAGTTTCACTCCCCCGATTTACACGGTGAGAGTCGGCCAACCTGAGACTGCCAATCTCGTGGGCACGACGCAGGATGGGCGGATCATCAAGGTCGTTCCGACTGCCCTGGCTTGGGAAAAGCAGCCGCGCGTCGAGAACGTCGATCTGGACAAGCGGACGCTGCTGATGCGGCCGCTGGAAGCCACCGAGATTCCCCAAGACCTGCAAGTGCGCCTAGCCCAGACGGGTCTGGTCGCCAACGCGACGGTGGAGGTCCGAGGCGGCGTTTTGCCGACGAGCGTCGCGGAAATCGATATTTGGGGTGTCCATCCGCCCGTGCCGACGCGTGGCAAGTACATCAATGCCGGCGGATACCTGGGTGACAATGCGCTGTTGTATGACAAGGATCGAGGCGGGCTCATCGTGGGCAATATCAACGACCCCTTCGCCCCGCTGGCGGCCTATCAGGGCAGCTTGCTCACGGAAGTCAACGGGGTGTCGCTGGTCGGGATGAGCCCCGACGAGTTGGCCGCCTATTTCCGGGAACATCCGGTCGTGCCGGGCGACGTGATCCGGTATCAGGGCGAGGACGGCCTCTTGGGAGCGACGCTGCTGGGTGTCGACGTGGATGCCGTTCCCGACTTTAAGCAGATTGACGTTGCGGCCAAAAACATTTCGGCGGAGAAATTTGATGCCGAGTTGCGGTTGTACTTGCGGCAGTCGGGCGATTACCGCCTGGTCGATGCCGCCGGGACGGTGCTGTGCGATTGGACGGCCTTCCCCCCCGACGCCACGCCGTTGATGGTGACGACGGGAATTCCGCGCACGGCCGAGGACGAGTATGACCTGTACGTCGAGCGACGGATTGATGACAGGATCCGCAAATTCCAGGTGCAATTCAGTCTGGCGTCGGCTGCCCGGCGCACCGTGACGGAAGCCGTCGACGTCGCGCCGACGGTCGCCGTGCCGGACGGACCTCGGGTGCGGGAGCGAGTGCGGATCCGGATTCCGGCGGGAACGGATCCGGCGGAGGTGCAGCGGGCACTGGAGAAAGCCGGCGTGGGATCGGGAACCACGGCCCCAGGCAACCCGGCTCCAGGTCCTGGTTCGCCCGCGCCGGGGGCGCCCGCTCCCGGTTCGCCGGCTCCTGCGCCCGGCTCGCCCGCCCCCGGTGCGCCGGCCCCAGCGCCCGGCGATGCCAAACCGACCCCGGCGCCGGGTTCACCTGCTCCCGCGCCCGGCAAGCCGGCCCCCGGCAGTCCGGTTCCGGCCACGCCGGCGCCCAGTGGTTCCGAGACGCGAGCGCCCGGCGCGACACCGGCTTATCCCGTCGGGTCGGAGACGCGCGGATCGGATACACGCGGTCCGATCTCCGGATCGGCGACCCGCGCCGACGGTGTAGGCACGTCTGGCGGCTCGGCGACCCGAGTTACGACCGCGACGGCCAAGACGAACAAAACACCTCCCAAGAAAGCCGCGTCTGGGGACGACGACGAAAAGCGGTCCAAATTCCTGGACGCTCTGAAGGAGTTCAACCGGCGGCGGAGCGAATAGTGAGGCGTGGCGGCGATTCCGGGTTGCGACGGTTGGGCAAGGGAATGTGGGGCAGGAGAAGGCTGGACCAGGGAATGCGGGCCTCGAACGCTGCTTGGTTTTTGTCCGTGGCCCTGTACTGCTCCCGCGCGACTTTGCTTAGAATAGCGTTCTGAAGTTGGAAAAGCCGGTTCGTAGGCAACTTTCTCCATCTCTTGGTTAGGGAGTCTGAAGCAACGTGGGTTTTCCAGACGATCGAGATCGCCGTATCATCCGCTTGGCGGAGGAAACAGAGAATCTTGCCACTGACCTGGCGAACTGGGTCAGCGAATTCAACCAGCGGCGGGTCCAGCAGGACTTGCTGCCGGTTTCGCCCAGCGACGAATTCGAGCTGACGCGTTTGCGCCGCTTGGCCGCGGCCTTGTACAGTTCGGCCAAGGTCCCCGTGGCGGCCGCCGTCTACGGCCCATCGCAGGTGGGCAAGAGCCTGTTCGTGGGCCGCGTCTTGCAGGCCAGCAGCGACGACTACAGCCCGCTGGGACGCGACGAGCAGAACGGACCGCCCGCCTATTTCCAGTTCTTGTCGTTCGATACCGACTTGAACCCGCAAAGCGGTTCCAATGAAGCGACGGCGCTGGTCACGCGGTTTACCACCAAGGACCGAATTGCCGCCAACATGTCGCCGGAGTACCCCGTGATGGTCCGTGCGCTGACGCGGGCCCAGTGGCTGCGCGTGCTGGCGCGGGGCTTCCAGGTCGAATGCGTCACGCCGGATAAGAACTGGACGCAGGAGCAGTTGGAGGACATGTTCGACGAGGTGGCCACGCGTTACTCGTCGACGGAAGTAGACCGCCGCTGGCGACTGGACCTGGTCGACGCCTATGCCTACATGCGCGTCGTGGACCGCCGCGGCTTCCAATCCAAGGAATCGGTCCTCAACGGCCTGTTGAACCGTTACCCGCTGACCGAGGACGGCTACATCGCCGTAGCCGCCAACATGTTCTGGAACAACTGGCCTTCGCTGACCAGCATGTTCATGCGGATCAACAACTTCCTGACCAGCATTTCCAGCGAGGAGCACGACCCCGCGATTCTGACGCATTGGGCGGGCGTGCGGTTCTTGCTGGACAGCCAGCGGGCCAAACAGCACGAGCGGCGGAACTCGCGGTGCTTCAAGTTCGTCAAGTGGTCCGATATCCGCCTCATGGAAAAGAACGGCTGGCACGTGCTGGAGTTCGAGGAAGGCCGCGGCGGCGGCAACGAACAGCTGGAGACGATCCAGGCCTCGATGCTCGAGATGGTGATGCCGGTCCTCCCGCACCGGCTGAACGAAAGCTGGCGGAAGGTGATCGAGTCGATCGACATCCTGGACATCCCCGGCATGCGGGCCGGCCGCCAGGGCGCGGAGCAGGGCAAACGCCAGACGGCCGAGACGATCGAAGAGCAGATGGAGATCGTCAAACGGGGCAAGGTGGCCTATCTGTTCGAGCGTTACACGGAAGAGATGCTGATCCAGACGCTGCTGCTGTTGGCCCGCGGCGGCAACCTGGAAGTGACCTCGCAGATGAAGTACCACATCGACAAGTGGGGCCGGGCGCGGTACGGCGACGAAATCTGGCCCAAGAAAGTTCGCGACAAGTTGCCGGCCTTGTTCCTGGGTATCACGGGCATCGACGAGGAGTTCCGGAACCGGGACGAGTTCGCCAACCCGATGCTGTACAACACGCGTCTGAACCAGTTGGCGGACGCGTTGGGCGAGGTCATGTCCGATTTCGGCGGCGAGAACCAGCCCTTTATGAACGTCTATCCGCTCCGCTATCCCGGAACCTGGGACGCCAACCGAAAAGCGCAAGAGGAGGAAGGGATCGAGAAGTGGAACAAAGCGGGCGAGGCGTTTCTGAAGTCCGCCGCGGTGCAGAAGTACGTGGCCAACCCAGACACGAAATGGGAACGGGCCATCACGGATAATGACGGCGGGCTGTCGTTGATCAGCGAAGGCTGGCGGGAGATCACGACGGCGCACAAGAAGCAAGAGCAACTGGAGAACAGCATCAAGGAGGTCCGCGGCCGGTTGTCGCAACTGGCCAAGAGTTGGTACGTGAACGCCGACTCGAACGTCGATCGCGAGCAGCGGAAGATGTGCGCCGAGCGGGTCATTGACTGGTTGCGGTCCAACCCCCAGGCGGTCTACGACCGCGTGCAGACGCTGCAGAAGACGCTGGGGTTCGAGGACGGCGATCAGTGGCTGCTGTCCGATTTCGCGGACATTCCCGCGCGGGCTTCCGTGGGCCGGCCGGAGCCGATGGAGAAGCGCTTTACCCGCAAGCTGCAGGAATTCTGGCACGAATGGGCCACGGTCACGACGGTGACCAAATGGGAGGAGAACACCAAGAAGAACCCGCAGGGCGGACCGTGGCTGGGCACCGAAGACTTCGGCCAATTCGCCCGCTACGTCCGCGACGCCCTGTGCGCGGGGCAGCACTTCGAGCAGATCAACGACCAGTTGCTGAAGGTGGTGAACCTGAAGCTGCGGGACGAGTCGGCCAAGCGGCGGGCGCGGCGGAAGTACGTCGGCATCATGCTCAACGACTACGTGATGAACCCCGGCCCCAGCGACGAACGGATCGAAGCGGTCGAGAAGGAGGTGGAGGCCGAAGAATTCGGCCTGATGGCCTCGTTCGTCAACCGCTGGGCCAGTCGCCTGCCGGAGTTCCTCGCGGCGGGTGCAGGGGCCGAAATCCGCGTGCCGGCGGGCAACCCGGAACTGGCCAAGATCATCGAACGGTACGGCAACTCGCAATAGACGGAAGATTCTCATGCACATTCTGTTTGCCAACACGGGAGTCCAGATCGTCTGCATACCGCTTCAATCGGGGCGCCGTTACACAACGGCCCAGATCGGCTACGGCTGGCAGACGTGCCGCTGTCAGCCGGAAGCGGAGGCCGACGAGGATGGCCGGCGTGATGACGACGAAGAGGAGTTCGAATCGCTCGTCTTTCCCTACATCCAGTGGCAGATCATCCAGTCGAACGTGAGCAAGCTGTTCCTGGCGGTCGATACCAGCCTGGGCGACCCGGAAATCGGTTACTTTGCCGATCCCACCACGCTGGCTGGCGACTTCCACGTGACGCTCCGCAACATCCTGGACCGGACCGGACAGCCGTTGCTGGGCTTGCCGCCCGTCGAACTGTGTTTGCGGGCCGCTTCGGCTACGGCCGGCGAGGCCAAGCCCGTCCACATGGTCGTGGACTTTGGCAACAGCCGCACCGGCGCGCTGCTGATCGAAATGGCAGGCGAGGTCTCGCAGACGGCCGAAATGATGCCGTTCGAGCTGTCCAACCGGTACAGCCTGGACTACTTCAACGACGAAGGCGAGCAGATCAGCCGGCCGGCCACGCGTTGGTTCTCCTCCAAGACGCGGTGGGCCAACGTGCCGTACTTGGAGCCGCCCGCCATGGCCAAGAAGGAGTTCTACCGCGAAACCAAGAAAGGCATCTTCGGCAAGAAGCAGGTGGCTCGCGAGCGGGAGACGTACGTCAAACCGAACCTGTTCGACGATTGGTCCATGGTCCGCCTGGGACGCGAGGTGGACGAAATCTGCCAGATCATGCGGGCCAAAGGCGATTTCCGCATGGGGGTCAGTTCGCCCAAACGCTACCTGTGGGCGGACGACGAGAGCTGGCTGGAAGGCGCGTTCTGGTACATGGCCGATCCCCACGACCGGGACGGCACCAATGAGTTCGCCGCCAAGCTGCACGGGCCGCTGCTGAAGTTCATCCACGAGAACGACCGCGATTTCCTGATCGAGAAAGACGATCCGCCGGAGGACCTGTTCGCGCAGATGACGCCCGTCAAGCCGATCCATGCGCCTCGTTGCTTGATGAGCACCGCCGTCTACGAGATGCTCTGCCAAGCGCACACCTACGTCAACTCGATCGGCTACCGCAGCCGCACCGAGGACCCGGCGCGGACCCGCGAGATTCACAGCTTGACGATGACCTTCCCCAGCGGCATGTTCCAGCCGGAGAAGGAGCGCTATGTCAAGCAATGCCAGAAGGCGATCAATATCTTTGCCCGCACGCTGGGCAAGTACCAGCGCGTCAAGCCGACGCTGACGTTCAGCATCGACGAGGCCAGCGCCGTACACTTGACGTACATCTGGGCCGAATTGCGGATGTTGGGCCAGGACCCGCGGTTGTGGTTTTCCGCGCTGGCCCGCGATCATTCGGGGTCCAAGGGCGCCGGCCCAGCGGGCGAAGGCGAGGCCGAGCAGGCGGCAAGCGTGGACGCCGTGCCGGCCGGCCGCCGCCGCGGGGCGACTCGCCCCACGCGTCCCGCGCGTCCCGGCCGGGGCGGCAAGCCGGCGGAGGCGGAAACACAGGAGGACAGCAAGAAGAAAGAGCTGCGCATCGCCTGTATCGACGTCGGCGGCGGCACGACCGATCTGATGATCGCCAGCTACGTCTACCAGCCGGGCATCGACGACTACATCTACGGCAAGATCCTGCACCAGGACGGCGTGTCCATCGCCGGCGACCAGCTGGTCAAACGCCTGCTGGAGAAGATCATCGTGCCGCACTTTGCGCGGGCCATCGGCATGGAAGAAGAGGATGTCCAGTTGCTGTTCGGGCCGCGCGTGCCCAAGAACCGCGGCTTCAGTTCCCAGCGCATCGACTGGATCAACCGCATGTTCGTCCCGCTGGCCGAAGCGCACTTGCAGGCGGCCGTCGAGGAGACCGCGCAGGCCGAGCGGGGCGGCGGCGAACTGGAAGAAATCAGCCACACCAACCCCGAAATCGTCGATCCGGCCGTGCTCGAATCCCTCGACCAGGTCTGTACCAAGCTCCGCGGCCCCGGCTACTACGATTTCAACCAGGAACTGGGCCTGAGATATGAGAAGGCCGCCTTCGAGGAGGTCGTCCATGAGGTCTTTGACGATCTGCTGTTCGACTTCTGCACGCGGATGGCCGAGTACCAGGCGGATGTGCTGCTGTTGGCCGGCCAGCCGACCAAGCTGGGCTACCTGCAGGAGCTGGTGCGAAAGTACCTGCCGCTGCCGCCCACGCGGATCATCCCCATGTTCCACCACTACGCCGGAAACTGGTACCCGTACCAGGACGTCAAGGGCAACAAGCCCGGCTTGATCGTCGATCCCAAGAGCGCCGTGGTCGTGGGCGCCGCCATCGAGTTCATGGCCCGCAACGGCATGCTGTCCCAGTTCAAGTTCTCGATGCAGGGCAAGGACAAAGAGAACACGTACTACTGGGGCGTGATGACCGAGTCCACCTCGACGATCCGTGAAGAACGCGTGCTGTTCCATCCGGTGGAGGACGCAAATACGAAGGACGAATGGACGGAGTTCACCACGATCGCGCTGCGCACGGTGCTGGCGCGCAAGATGACCGGCGACGAATACGCCCAGGCCACGCCGATCTACGTGCTGAAGATGGAGACCAAGGACCGCATCGGGCCGACGGAAGTCACCGTCCGCATCCGCCGCGTGCCCTCCAGCGAGGAGACGGAGGAACACTTGGAACTGGACTCGGTCTCCGGCACCGTCGCCGGGGAGCCGGCCGTGTTGGACGAAAACGTGTTCTTCAACTGGCGGACGCTGGCGGACGAAAGCTACTTCCTCGACACCGGCGGCCTGGACAACATCGAAATCGGCCGTTAGCAGCGTCAAAGTAGCCATCACACTCCGTGTGATGATCGGCAACAAACACCGGACAGTGATTTCTCGAACGCCGCCTGATGCTACCGGCTCGTTCGGCGGATCGTTCCGCTTCCCACTACAGAGGGCAAATATGACTCCAGAAAACGCAAGAGCGGGCGCTGCCGCCGCCTCCGTGAACCTCATCGAAGTGCTCGACGTCCTTCGCCCGCAAGTCGAGAAGATCGAAGAAGGCTTCAAGGCGATCCGCGTCACGCTCGACGCCCTGGCCGAGCACCTGGGCGCAGCCCCCGCCGCGGCGGCCGAAAAACGCCCGGCGCCCGCTGCCGCGACGAGAGAATCCGCGCCGTCCGAGGAACGCCGGCCGGCGGCCGAACCGAAGGTTGAAGCGCCCTTGGTGTCGCCCGTCCGCGCGCCATCAACGGCTGGCGCTGCCCCGGCGCAGACGCCCAGCGACATGCTGCCCCCCACGGCCCAGATTCTGCCAGCGGCTGCGGCCCCGATTCCCGCCGCTTCCCCTGTGCCTCCCGTCGCCCAGGCCGTCCCCGTGCCCTCGCCAGCGCAACCAGCTCGCCCAGGTTCCATCCCCGTAACCGGCGGGGCCGGCGGGAACTGGAGCCAAATCATTTTTGGCGATCAGCTCAAGGTCGATCCGGGCATCGGATCGCTCAGCGGTATGTTGCTGTCCGAGGTCCAAGCCAAGGCGGACGACGCCGTCGGTATGCTGGGCTACCTGTTAGCGTTCCGTGCGGCCGACCAGGAGCGAAAGCCTAAGCTGCTGAAGGAGTTGGGCGAAGCCTTTTACGTCTGGAAGCCGGACGGAAATCCGCGTTTGTTGACGCCGCTGATCAACTGGGTCCATGCCGTGTTGGACCGGGCCGGGATCAACAACCGCATCGATCTCGTCCAGGTAGGCGACCGCTACGACATGCAGCGGCACAACGCCAAAGAACGCGGTGCCGAGGTTTCCGCGGTGGCCGGCTGGGTCGTCCTTCGCGACAACGGTAAGGTGTACTCCAAAGCCAACGTCTCGGTACGATAATCGCGAGGATTCAAGTCGTGCTGCGCGCAAGCTGGCTCGCCGTCGGTTTTTCTGTCTTTTCCACGATCGGACTGGTCGCTGCCGATCCGACGCCCGTACCGCTGGATGTCGCCGTCAAGACCGGACTGGTCGAGGTCCAGGTGCAAGGGCGAGGGGTGTGCAGCGGCGATGCCGTTCGGGTCGAAGTTCGCCGCAAGGCGGATCGACCGGTTCACGTGATCGTCGAGCCGGGCACGGTTGTGGAAAGCACTTCCGGCAAGGTGCAGAGCATGGTATGCCACGGCGTGAAATACCAACAGGCCGGCGACAAGTACCGGCGCGTCAACGTGATGGTGTTGAACGACAATGCGCCTCGGACTTTCCTGCTGGAGGCTTTCTGTCGCGATTTTGCCAAACCCACGCCCGGTGCCGGCAGCTCGTTTCGCCTTGGCACGACGGATCGTCCGGCCACCCGGGTCATCGCCAAGGGGAAAGAGGCCGGCGCCAGCCTCAAGGCGATTCAGGTGGCGGTGTGGCTTCAAAAGGGCGTGAGCGAGGAAGACGTGCGGCGCAGGTTCCGGGCAACAGAAGCGGAAGTCAAGACGGCCGGCGTGCTGGTCCAGGCGGCGACCGCAGCAGAACAGGGGGACGCCGCCGCGGAAGGAAAGGCCGAGCAGTCGGTCCGGGTGCTGGTGAACGAATTGTTCAACGAGTTGCGCAAGCGCCGTCGGGAACTCGCTTACGTTCATGGCGATACCGTGGAAGTCACGGTGGACAGCGCACCGATTCGAACGGGGCCGCGCACGATTGGGACCGCTGAGAAGGGCAAAACCTTCCAGGTTTTGGCCGTCGACCAGGACGGCGTCCGCGTGGAGTTCGAGCCCGGCGAAGGCAAGCCGTCGCGTCGAGGCTGGCTGGCACTCGAACATGTCCGGTTGGCGGAAGGCACGCCGCGCGGCGAGGGGCGACCGTTGCTCCGCAAAGTCGGCGAACTGGTGACTGAGGCCGATCTGGAGGTCATTACTGCCTCCGAACGAGGCCACTGATCGACGGTTCGCCTTCTACGTCATCGAGCACTATGCCGATCCCAGCTACCGATTCGCCGGGCTGGTTTCGTTCATCGGCTATGCCTTCCGGAGGCACACGTACGGCGTCGGCTCCCGAAACGATCGCTGGCAGAAGGGCAACGAGTGCTGAGGCGTGGATGTATTTCATCGTCGGCCCTCCCCCAAAAAAAAACGGCTCGTCAGCAGAATTTGTGGGTCACGCGGCGAGAGAAGCAATGTTGAAGCGG
>CAZAQY010000094.1:0-26713 GCA_964486845.1 uncultured Pirellulaceae bacterium | reverse complement strand
AGCTCCCGCCCGTTCGCCCCACCCCAAATGCGGCATGGTACTGATGGGCGCTCACACGTACACGGTGACGAACTCCAGGCGATGGCGGTGATATTGGATGCCCCTTTCGCCTAAGATCTTGCCGATCACATCCACGCGGCACTGGTTATGGAAGTGGGCTTCGTCATTTCTGGCAAAGACTTCATCAATTGCTCGCGACCCTTTGTCGTTCAGATCCGCCGCCGCGAGGATTCCCCCCGGCCGCAAGACGCGCAGCATTTCTGCGACCGCCGCACCGCAATTCGGCAGATGATGCAGCGAGTCAAAAGAAAAGACCGCGTCGAAGGTTTGGTCTTCGAACGGCAGTCGAAGGGCGTCCGCACGCACGAAGCGGATGCGGTTAGCTAGTGTCTGTCGGAAAAGTCGTGTTTTCCGAAGGAGGGGTCGGCTTTTCCCGGGGGATCCGCTACGACCGTGGCCCTCGGCGGGTACGAAAAGTCTGACGGGACGGCAAGGGCAAGGCGGGGAGTCTCAAAAAGCTCCCTGGGCGCGCAGCATCGAACGCGAGGTGCTGAAGATGACGAGTAAAGGGGTGCGGGAACACTACGCAGCTTGCCGTTTGCTGCTGGCCGCTTCGCTCTTGGGGGCTTCTCGCTGGATCAGCCACTTACCCAACACGAATAAGTTGCGCCCCAGTACGCCCAAGCCGACATACCGTCGATAGCCCACGGACGAATGGTCCCGGCAGCGTCCCAGGCCATTCCCACTTTGCAACGCACCAATGGCCGACTCGATTCCCGGATGCCGCTGACGGCTGCGACGAAATTCAACGGTCGCTTGCGCTTCTTGTTCGGCCCCTTGCACACTACCCGGCTTCGGCAAGCAAGGGTGCGTCAACAACTTGGCCAACTCGCGCTGATTCTCTTCGCTGTGAAAGCCTCGATCGAAAGAGCCGCGTTGGATGCGGTGTTCCAATCGCGCTTGCAATAACTCCATCGCCGGGATCAAGACATCTCGATCGTCTTCGTCGCGGCCCAACACTTGGTAGTGACAAATGTAGCCCACGGCGTCTTCAATCACCAACACTTGATGCCCGAACTCGTTCGGCTTGGCAGCCTTGCCGCGTTTGATCAACTCCGTATCCGGCTCGAACAGGCTGAACAGTTTGTCCCCATTGGGAACCGACTCGCCTTCCATCACACGCCGCCAAGCGGTGTTCACGACGTGCTCCGTGACCGCGTGCCAGTAAGTCAATTGATGACACAGTGCGGCGGCTTCGCCGATGGGTACACCATGCTCGTCCGTAGGCAGCAGACCCAAGGCCGCATCCAGCAGTGCTTGCAATCGCGGCAGCACTAAATCCGTAACATGGAACAGCTGTTCGTAGCCTTGTTGCAGCCGTTCCTGATAATTGCGGCCCTTCTTCAGCCGCGTCAGTTCGCGGTTCGCCTTCTTCGCTTTTCTGAACAGCGACTTGCTTTGCCGCCAGCCCAGAAAGCCAATCAACACCGCCAGCTGGGGAGCCAGCTTGAGGATCTTCTTCAGACCGTCGACAATCAAACTGGATTCCGTGGGATAATGCACATTCGTTTCGCAAACGAACGAATCGCCGCGAACGGATTCCACGGCGGCGGGCTCCAGGCGGTGGCCCTCACCGACAATTAACTGATTGAGTTCCTCGACGGTTTCCGGTCGTAGGCGGCACAGATTGTCCCGGATTCTCGCCCAGTGAAAAGACTCAGTGCCCCATTGGCCCACTTGCATCATGGCCCGCACGTTGTGATGGTTCTCAGCGAGATCCTGGAGTTCATCGTAAGTGAAATTGCAGCCGGCCTTGGCGGCGGCCAAGACCACGATTTGCCAATAGGTCATGCCTTCCCGGCCCTGGTCGGGATCCGCGTCACCCAGAATATCGGGCTCAAGGAGTTCAAAGATTCGGTTCAGCAGATCGGGTTGCGAATGCACGTGCTGCAGCGCACGCAGCACAGGAACAATGCGGTGTCGGCACTCGGTATTGAGTTCGATTTGCGAGATGGCAATGCAATCCAATTGCAACTGACTTCGCTGGGGAATTCGCATTCTCGGCGGGCCTCCGTGCGATGAAGATTTGTGGTCCACACTGGAAACACTTGGCGGTTTTCCCATTGTTTACAACAACTGCCGCAAATCTTCAAACCGTCTGGCGTGCGGATTCCCCTGTTTTCCTCGCCTCAACCGGATTTCTGACAGACACTAGCTACTACCTTTCCTGCTTGCTGGACGCGCTGCCTGATGCACTCGATGGACTGGGCGTCCACGTCCACGGTCGTAACGTCGAATCCGTGTTGGGCGAGGACGATCGCCATTGAGCCACAGCCCGTCCCAACATCCAGGACATGCCCGACCGGCGGCGGACTGGCGAGCCTAACGAGCGCCTCGCGGGCCGCCGCGGTGTCGAAGCCAAACTCGTTCTTCAGGATTTGGGCGTTGCTGCCAGGCATCGCTGCATCGCTCCCGTAACGGAAGGCAGGGATCACGAGTCCGAGGCATTTACGGTTACGTTCGGGGACCGCAGCAACCGCCGCCGCCACCGGGACCACAGCAACCAGAGGGGCCGAACGTCCCGCGAGGCGAACCCACGATGCTGATCGGCGAGAACCCGCGTATCACGTTACGAGACTGACACTTGGGACAATGCGGCTTGATGCCGTTGGAATACTCCGCGACCGAAGCCCGGACTTCGAACCGCTCACTGCAATCCTTGCAGACGTAGTCGTAATTCGGCATGCTCTCTACCTCCCCAACTCCACAGAACCCAGACTCAAGATCTTGCGAACGTCACTTCCTGGCATTATAGCGCGCATCGACGATTTACGATAGACGAAATCCGCCAGATCGTCAAGAAGGCGTTCGCAATCGCCCTTGACAGCCTATCCGGGCAACTTGGTAACTCGTTGTATAGGTTTCCGGGCCACCAAGAGGGTGACGAATGGCAGGGCGTATCGCTTGTACGGGACGCCCTGTTGCTTGAGGATCTGGCCGACGACGTTGACGCGGCAGGAGTTGTGATAGTGTTCATCGCCGTAGCGGGCCATCACTTCTTCGATGGCCCGCAGACCCTTGCGGTTCAGGTCCGCGATGGCCACGACGCCCGTATCGCTGCACACGCGGAGCATTTCGCCCACTGCGTCCGCACACTGGGAGAGATGATGCAGGGTGTCAAATGAAAAAACAACGTCAAGCTCCCCGTCCGAGAACGGTAGAGCGAGAGCGTCGCCGTACACGAATCGGACACGTTTGCGGAGCTGGATACCCGCGCGCTTGGCTCGGAGCCGGGCTACCCGGAGTGATTCCCGGTCGGTGTCCACGCCGATGACCCGCAATTTGCGCCGCGCCAATGCGAAAGCCATCGAACCCTCGCCTGTGCCGATGTCCAAAGCTCGCTGACCCGGCCGCAGCTCGACGAGGCGCAGTACCTCCCGACGAGTGGCTGCCACGTCGAACCCATAGTCGCGTTTCAGAATCCGCGAATTGCTGTCAGCCATAATGTTCTCGCCTTCCTCAAGACCTCTAATGGTCGCGCGAATCCCGTTCCAAGCCCCGCTCTACGAATCGTTTTAGTCCGGCAGCGTCAGCTACCATCCGAACACCAGACTGAACGCGGTGGCCGCGAGCTGTCGGCTCCTCGGTCTGCTACTCCGCTGTCATGGCGACGCGGAAGCCCAGCGTCAGGTGGCGGTTGTCGGGTGGGCCCGCGCTGCGGCTGGAGGATCGGAAGCCCCTGGCGCAATTGAACCAGCCGCCGCCACGGTACACGCGTTCTTCACCGGTTCCCGGCCCCATTGGATCGTCCGTCAGCGACATCGCATAGTACTCGAGGTCGTACCAGTCCGCGCACCACTCCCAGACATTTCCGTGCATGTCGTACAAGCCGAACGGGTTCGGCGAGAACGTCCCCGCAGGCGAAGTGTAGGCATAGCCGTCACTGGCTTTGATCACGCCCTTCAACTCGGGGTACTGTGCCTCGAAGTCCGCGTCCGCCACGTTCCCCACTTTGGCCACTCCTTCGACGTCATCGCCGTGATAGTAGCGCGTTGTTGTACCGGCTCGACACGCATACTCCCACTCCGCCTCCGTCGGCAGTCGGCAACGCTTGCCATCCTTGTTGCCCAGCCACTTGCAGAACTCCATCGCGTCATTCCAGCTCACGTTCACCACCGGGTGGGAATCTGCCTGAGCAAATCCCGTGTTCCGCCACGAATACTTGTCGTTCATCTTGAACTCCATCGTGTCGCGGTCCCAGCCAAAGGCGCCCTGGAAACCCGTTCCCTTTTCCGCGTCCGTCGCGTAGCCCGTCTCCTCGACGAACCGGCGGAACTGCTCGACCGTCACCTCGTATCTTCCGAGATAGAAAGGCGTAGCAATCGTCACCTTGTGGACGGGTAACTCGTCGTCACCGCCCCCGCTGCCTCCCATGTCGAAAGATCCCGCTGGAATCATCACCATCTCCAGCCGTACGCCGCCGCCCAACTCGACGGTTTTCCGAACCGCCGGAGCCACGGAGGTTTTACCTGCGTCCTCTTGCTGCGAAGGGGACGGGCTTCCACAACCGGTCGCCAACGTGACGGCGACCCACGCCACACACCATGTCATGCAGTTCTTCATTCGAGGACCTCTCCCCACCAGGGGCGTTGGAGTTCGATGTCGTCAGTTTCCGTGCGATTGATCCGTCCGTAACGGCGAAAGAAGCCGGGTTTCCACGGTTGAATCTTAAGTTTCACTCGTTTGCCGATCGGCCAGGCGAAGGCCGGCGTATTCTGCTGGTTTCGCATGCTGAACAGGTAGACGGCGATCTTCGGCTCGGTGAGCGTCCCGCCGTGGACCTCCAAATCGGTCAGGTCGAGGGTGAAGACGTGGTCGGCATAGGGCATGCGGCCTGCCCGCGGGGCCGCCGATTTGGCGGCGATCGTCCCGCTGACAATCAACTCGTCGCCAGCTGGCGGCGGCGAGCTATCGGCCGGTTGACGCGGCTGCTTAAGCGTCATATCGAGCAGCTTCCAGTCGCCGAAGGCCAGTTCGCGGGCGGCAAACTGCCAGACAACGACCTTCTTGCCGGCCAGGCCGTCTTCGCCTTGCGCCAACTCCCGGCTGAGCGTCTCGCGCGTGGCATACGCCCCATCGTCGCTCCGCAGGATCGTATCCACAGGGCGATTCAGCGCGTAGCTCAGTCGCTCGGCCAGCCCGGCCGCGCACCCCCAACCCATCATCTCCAGCGAGTAGATGTTGGCGAAGCTGTCGCCCAGCAGCAAGACTTCGGCGGTCGGATCGGGCCGCCACGGATTGCCCGCTGCGTCGGTCACCGGGTGGATCGTTACCATTTCCTCGCCGAAAACGCCCTGGTTCTGGCGTAGCTTGAGCATCATCGCGATGTCGCCGACGTTCTTGACGTCCAGGGACTGCTGACGCCGATTACGATCCACGGAAGTCGTGCCCAACATGATCGTCTTTTCGATGAGCCGGGCCAGTTCCGCTGCGGCCAACTCCATCGCTTCGGGCCGCCAGTGGGTGTCGGTGGCCAGATACACCGCATTGCCGGAACGGTCGCGACACTGGGCCAGCGCCTCGGTCACATCGCAGACCAGCACGCCCTCGGCCTGCAGCTCGTCGAGGAACTGCCAGTACGACGGATTGTGAACGCTCATCCGCCGGCCTTCGTAGCGCGAGGAGAACTTTTCCGGGTGCAGCGTAGCCTTGTCGGGCGTCGGCATGAGCACCAGCCGGATGTTCCGCTGGGCAAGCTGACGGTGGAACTGGAGGATCGCCGCGCGTGGGTCGGGCTGCGGGGCCGGCCGCCATTCGGTGCCGCTTTCAGCCCGGCGGCCCATGTGCTGCGGGTTCAAGAATCCGGGACCGGTGCAATAGTCGACGCCCGGCCGATAGAACAACCACCGCTGACGGCCGACATAGCCCTTCTCGTTGCCGCTGCCGGCGTACACCAGAAGCTCTTGGCTCGACGGCAGAACGAATTGCGTCAGGAACGACTCGGCCTTCAGGTCGTTTTCGTATTTGTTGATCGCCTGCAAGAGTACCGCGTTGCCTCGGAACGTCTTCGACATCCAGCCGCCGTTATGCTCGCGGAAGGCCGCTGCGGCGTGGGGCAAAGCCTCGAGGATGTCGCAGCACTGCGGCCAAGGGGTCGCACGCCGGCCATCGGCGTGCTGCCGCAGCTCGCGATAGGTCTGCGCGGCCGGGACTGCGAACAGCGTGAACAGCCCGACCACGAAGAGCATCCACTTCACAGCAAGGCTGATTTCGGTATGGCCGACTTCGAGCTTAGCTTGCTCTTCGCGGGCGTGGGGGTTGGCTCGTTCGGTCATTGGTCTACGATGGCAAAACCGCCGTCAGAAAATGAAGTAAATGAAAGGATTGAACTCCTGCGTCGTCATGGCCGCGATCGCCAGCCAGAAGACGCTCGTGATCCACAGGGCCTTCCTCCAGGTGATCTTGCGGGTGAAGTCCCAGGTTTGCGGGCAGAACCAGACGACGCTCGCCGCCAACAGCATTAACACGACGTAGTACGGCTGATAGATCAGCCCGCCAATTAGCCCCGCGCCCGGTTGCGGCGTTGTCAGTCCCAACATGCTCCGGCAGTATTCCACAGCCGCGGACAGATCGGCGGCACGGAAGAAGACCCACGTGAAGCAGATGATCACGAACGTGATCGCCACCTTGGCGACCTTCGGGAGCCGTTCATAGAACGCGTGCTTTCCGCCGAGCCGTTCGAGGATCAGCATCAGTCCGTGGATCGCGCCCCAGATCACGAAGTTCCATGAGGCTCCGTGCCACAGCCCGCCGAGGAGCATCACCAACGCCAGGTTGATGTAGGTCCGCACGGGGCCTTTGCGATTGCCGCCGAGCGGATAGTAGAGGTTGTCGCGGAGCCACGTCGAAAGGCTTAAGTGCCAACGCCGCCAGAATTCGGTGATCGACTGGCTGAGGTAGGGCGAATCGAAGTTCTTGGCGAACATGAAGCCCAGCATCAGCCCCAGGCCGATCGCCATGTCGCTGTAGGCGCTGAAGTCGAAGTAGATCTGAAAGGAGTAAGCGACTACGCCGACCCACGAGTCGAGGCAGCCGATCGAGCCGGCGTCGAACGCCATGTCGGCCACCTTGCCGCAGGGATTGGCCAGCAGGATCTTCTTGCCGAGGCCCAGGCTGAGGAACGCGACGCCGCGGGCGAACTTTTCGATCGTGTGCGTCCGCTCGCGAAGCTGATCGGCCACGTCCTGGAAGCGGATGATCGGCCCGGCCACCAACTGCGGAAACATAGCCACGTAGCACCAGAAGTCGATCGGATTGCGGATCGCCGACGCGTCGCCTCGATAAACGTCGATCGTATAGCTCATCGACTGGAACGTGTAGAAGCTGATGCCCAGCGGCAACGTCACCTTGAGCACGTTTTCCAGCCCCATGCCGATCAGGCCGAGCGACTCCACCAGGGCCGTGTAGTTGAACGCGAGGAAGTTGAAGTACTTGAAGAACCCCAGCAGCGAGAGGTTGGAGATCATGGAGATCGCCAGCAACCAGCGCTGACGCCTGGTCCGAGGTTGGCCCGGCGGCAACAAAGGGACGGGGGCGCGCCACGTCGAGGGCTGCAATTGGCCGACGAGCGCCAAGCCGCAGAGGTAGTCGATGAGCGTCGAGACGAACATCAGGACCACGAACAGCGGATTCGCCCAGCCGTAGAAAACGTAGCTGACCGCCGTGAGCGTCAGGTGCTTGAGCCAGCGCGGGCTGAGGTAATACAGCACCAGCACTGCGGGCAGAAAGTAGAACAGAAACAAGTGGGAACTGAAAACCATGACGGCATCCCACGGCGAAAACCAGAACGGCCTGCGGCGCACCCAGGCCTCCGATGCGCGCAGCGTCAAACAGGGGCCGATTCAAGGAGATCGCGCTGTCAAATCAGCAGGACTTGATTGGCGAGATGGAGACGAACGGGTAGCAGAAGACGCGACGTGACTCGGGATTGTTGGTGCAAGCCGATTGCCTGCCGCCGAACGTGGGCATTGGTCAATCCTGCGAAGAATGCCTGCAACGGTGGACTGAAGGGACCGCCGATGGTTCGGCGCGGAGACGCCAGGGAGCACTTGGGGCGTTGGCACTCCCCTGGGCCGTGATGCGAATGATCGCATCCACACTCCGGGCATTGTCCCTCAAGTGTTGCGCCGCTATGAGTTGCCGAGGAGATATGCTTGTTTTCGCAGCCGTGCGCATACTGCGTGCAGCAGCCCACCATCAGGCGAACGACCAGCAACACGATGCTCAGGGTGCGGGAGAGCCGGATCATACAAGTCCTCAATTACTCGTTATCGGCGGCAAAGTTCCGCCGTCTTCAGTTCCCTGTCAGCGACAGTCCGTAGATGTGCGTCAGGCAGTAGTAGACGCCCGCCAACACGAACAGGACCCCGGCCACGAGTCGGACCCATTTCTCCACTTGCGTCAAGCGGTTGAAGGCCCTGCCCAGGTACTCGGCCGAAAACGCGATCAGAAACGCGAAGACGAGCACCGGCAGGGCCGTGCCCACACCATAAACCGTGGGCAGGAGCAAACGCGAACCCTCCTTCAGTGTCAACGGAATCAGGCCGGCGAAAAACAGCCCGGCCGAGACGGGGCAAAAGGAAAGTGCAAACAGAATGCCGAGCAAGCCGGCCCAGAGAACGCCGCCCTTGGCCGCCCGCTCCTGCACCCGCTGTCCGGCCAGGTTCATGGACAGCCCCGAACCGATCCAGCCCAGCAGCACCATGCCCAGCAGGATCATGACCGGGCCCAAGATCTCGTTCATGTATTTCTGCAGGAAACGAGACACTTCGGCCACCGCCAGCAAACCACCGGCCAGCACTGTGCCCAAGGCCACGTAAGTCAGCGTGCGGCCCAGCGTGTACAGCAGCCCCGACGCCAGGACGTTGCGCCGGTTTCCCACCTGGCGTCCGATGAACGAGATGGCCGCGATGTTGGTGGCCAACGGACAGGGACTGATGGCCGTGAACAGCCCGAGCCAGAACGCGGAGCCAATGGCAAGCCAGGTCATCGCTTCCCTCGTTACGTCAGGTACTTGCGGATCGCCGCTCCCACGTAGGCGTTGAAGGCCGCTGGATCTTCATAGCGAGTCCACACGTCGTCCAAACGCTGAAAGCCCTTCTCCTGGCCGCCCTGGATGTTGACCACCACGACACAGCTCGACATTATTTCGTAGCGTTTCGCCAAGGATTCGTCCTTCTGAAAATTCGCTTCCCGCCATTCGATTCGGCCCGCAGCCAGCGCGTCGGCAAACTCGGTCTCGACCAAGGTCTTCGCCAGCCGCTCGATCTCGTTGCAGGTGACGCAGCGGAACGTGGTGTGCACGTAGTAGACGACGACCTTGTTGCTGGTCGCCGCGGGCTTGTCACCGGTCGCCGCGACCTGGGCGGTTGCCGCCGCGGGCGCGTCGCTGGTCGCTGCGGATGCCGTCGATTCAGTTTGGATTGCCGATGCCTGCCGCTGCGCGGTCACTTCCTTGCCCAAGGCAAAGCCAATCGAGACCAGCGCAAAGGCAAGCAACACATTGCAGGTGATGTTTTTTGCTTTTTCCATGTCTATTTGGGGCTGCATTCGCCCACCTTGCAGGCCTTCTGAATCTGCGCCGGCGACAGCATCATCTTGTCGCGCAGCGATTGCTCGATCGTAATCGCCTCGCCCGTCTCCAGCGGACGCTGCTGCACCCATTTCCGCAGATTGTCCTCGTTCACGAAGAATCCCTGGTGGAAGCAGCCGGCGGAGGCGAACTTGCCCTCGGCATTCGTGCGCTTGCCAAACCAGGCCACCGCCGTCGGCGGTTCGATGGAAGCGACGTAGCCGCCCAACGTCTTGACGATCACCGGCTCGCCCGTCAGGCCGTCGGGCTGATGGACCTCGATCTCCTTGCCCGTCCGCGCCGCGCAGCCCATCGAGCAATGCGCGCAGCAGCCCCAGCTGTGTACACCCTCGACCTTGACCAGCGCAACGTCTTCGGGGTACACCGAGCGGTCGCAGAAGCCGCAGCGGGCGGCCAGTTCCTTCTGCTTCAGGACGTCGTAGCCGATGATGCTGCCGCCTTCAGCGGCGCGAGCCTTCTCCGCTTCGCCGCGATCCGCAAAAGCCTTTACCGCCGGACGGCCGGTTTTTTCGTCCATCCCGCACAGATAGTTCGCTGTCAGGGCGGGAATCATCTTCCCGGTCGCGGCATCGGCGATGGTGGCCGCCTGCTCCGTCGCCTCCAGATCCTTTTGCAGGCAGGAGAGCATGACAAAGAAATGGTGCGCGGAGCACAGGTTCACGTTGCCCTTTTCCGTGGGCACCGTGACCATGGCTGTCGCGGCCACGTCGCCGTCGCACATGAAGCAGATCTTGCCCTTCGGCCGCTCGTCCTTCGCTGACGCCTCCAGGCGTTTGAAGGCCGGGCCAAAGGGATTCAACTCGACGCCCAGCTCCTTCCATTTGAGCAGGATGCCGTGCTTGGAGATGTACCCCTCATGCCGCCAGACCTCCTTGCCGTCCGCGTCGAAAAAGATCTGCGTCGGGATCAGCTTGATCTGGAATTTCTCGGCCAGCGGCAAGTTGTCCTTGTCGCCCAGGCTGACAAACTGGACCCCCAGTTTTCCCGCCTGCTCGGTCTTCAGCTCCTCCAACTGCGGCGCCATCAACTTGCAGGGAATGCAGAACTTGTCGCCGAAATCGACCACTCGCGGCAACGCCTTCTGGTCTGCCGCCACGGCAACCGCTGCGCCGAGAAGGCCAACCAACATCCCGCCCACCAAGGCCCATGCTCGCAACTTCATGATTCGGTCTCCTCGTCTAAAGAGGTCGTTTTGATTCTATGGCCTGCCCGCTTACAGGCAAGCCGGCGTAACTGCCTTCCTGCTTCCCCAGCGGCGGGACGAGCAACACCGGCGTCGGGGCCGACCGCACCAGTTGAAGACTGACGCTACCCAGAAAGGCTTCCGCAAAGAAACCTCGGCCGCGGGTGCCCATCACGATCAAGTTGTAATTGTGTTCGCGGGCCAGACGGACGATCTCTTGACCCGGCAGGCCATACGGGATCTCGACTCGCACCTCCGTGGCGCCGCGCTGTTCTAGCCGTTCCCGGAGCGTCTGCATTCGGCGGCGATCGATTTCGTTGAATTCCGTCAGGCGGTCGGACAGGTACTTCTCGATCCGCGTGCGGTCTTGGACGTGCAGCAGCGTGACCCGCTTTGTGCCGGCGTCGACGATTTTTTCCACGTAGGGGAATGCCCGTTCGGCCGTCTCCGAGAAATCGGTGCAATACAAAACCTGTTCGCGAAAATCATCGCACAAGGCCTCGCAGTGCGCCTCGCCGCCCGCCTCGGTGATCTTCAGCCGGATCAGGAGTACGGGCACGCTGGTATGCGACACGATCCCCAGCGCCGTGCCGCCGATGAAAATCTCGCGGGCGAGCGTCGCACCGTGCGAACCGACCACGATCAACGATGCCCCTTGCTCCTTGGCGATCCGGTTCACTTCCACAACTGCCGGTCCCAGGGCCAGTTCGGTACTTGCCTGGAATCCCTCCGCCTCGAGCCGCTTCTTCTGTCGCTGTAGGTACGGCTCGATGAATTGAGCCATGCCGTGCCGCATCTGCTCCAGGTACTGAATTCCGAGGGCATGCACCAGGACCGCGCTCTTGACGCCCAGGGGAAGCAACCCGCGGGCGCAGTCCAGCACGCCGTCAGAAGCTTTCGATAGGTCCGTGGCAATGAGGATCTTGTCAAACATCTTTGCCTTCCTTCCGCTCGACGCCGAATTCCTTCCACTTCGCCAGGATCTCTTCCTTGGAGAAACAACCCTCGTGGCGGAAGAGTTCTTTGCCGGAGGCGTCAAAGAAGATTTGCGTCGGGATCGATTCGATGCCGTACTTTTCAGCTTCGGCCGGCTTCTCCCACACGTCGATGAACTCGACCTGGAACACGCCCGCGTACTGTTCTTTCAGTTCGTCCAGGATTGGGGCCATCATCTTGCAGGGGATACACTTTGTGGCGCCCAGATCCAGCAAACGCGGCAAGCCCTGGGCTGCATTCTCGCTGGCCGCTGGCTTTGCCGGAGTGTCCGGCGTTTCCACTTTGGTCGCCGGCTCGGCGGCGGTGGTTGCATCCGCGCTTGCCGCCGGTTTCCCGTCGTCCGCAGGCTGCGGTCCCGTCGAAACAGCCGAAGAACAGCCGCCCGCGGACATTGCCGCTAACAAAACCACCGCGAATATCGTCGTGCAGGCTCGCGGATGACGGACGGCAGTGCTGCCGATCAGGGTTTCGTGTTTCATCACGTAGCTCCCAAGCTAGAGTCTTCGCTCGCGTCGTGCGCGCATCTTCGTAGCATGGCTCTCCGAGCCGTGCCCGACCCGCAACACGGCTCCGAGAGCCATGCTACTTTGGTTGCGGCATCTGGCCGCGTTAGGGTCGTATCTTTTCCAGGAGGGCGTTCAGCTTGGTGCGATACGCTTCCAGGAGGGCCGGCTGGAGATCGGCCAACGGCTTCACCGGGACCAGATCTTGGACATCCTCCGGGCTCAGGCCGGCTTCGCTCATCGTCGCCACCGCACCGGTTACCATCGCTGTTAATCCCGCAGACGCTTCGGCGCCGGTCAGCCCAAACGACTCGGCCAAAGACTGCAATTCGTACAGTTGCGGCCAGAGGTACGTCGGCCCCATTGCGGTCAGCAGGGCATAGCTCTCCAGTTTGCCTTCCTCGACTACGGGCAACTCGCCCAGTCCCGCGAACAATTCCGCCAGATCGCTTCGATCCTGCGCCGTCAGGGATGGACTGTAGGCGATCGGGTTGTAACCTTGGCCCACGATCGACGGCGCATTGGGAATCATCCGGGCGATCCGCGTGAAGCCGTTCAGCAATCCCGCGAGTTTCTCGATAGTCCACTTCGGGGCCAGCGAGATCAGGATGGCATCGGGCTTGAGGCTGGCTCGAATATCGCCTAGCACAACGGCGACGCGCGGCGGATGAACGGCCAGAAAGACGACATCTTGGCTGGCGGCTCGAGAATTGTCGGCTCCCACCGGTCGTACGGTTGGGAAGGCGTTTGCCAATCGCGCCAGCGCGCCCGGGTCCAAATCGCTGACGACGACTTCGGCGGGTATCCGGCCGGCCTTGGCCCACCCTCCGAGCAGGATCCTGGCGACCCTCCCGCCGCCCACGAAACCAACTTTCTTTCCGCTCATGGACACACCTCGCAAGTCAGGGAACTTAGAGTCACTTATGACGCAAGCAGCATTCGGTGAACTTGAGAATTACCTTCACCTGCTTCGTGCATAGCTGGTAGTACACCATTTTTCCCCGCTTCTCGTCCGTGACGATTCCGGCATTTTTCAGCATCAGCAGGTGGCGGGACACGGTCGACATGTCGGAACCGACCGCCGCCGTCAAATCGTACACGCAACGCTCTCCCCACCGCAACAGTTCGTCGACCAGCAACAGCCGCGAGGGATGAGCCAGACCCTTGATGATCTGCGCCCACGCCTCGTATCGTTGTTTTTCTTTTGCGGTCATGATGGCGCCTTTCCGCTACGGCCTACCGCAGTTCGAACACGTACGTCAGCGAGAACCAGATTCCTACGACGATAAAGACGCTGCCCGTCACGGTCCTCGCCCACCACTCGACCTTGGACAGCACGTTGTAGGTCTTGCCGACCGACTTGGCGCTGTAGGCCAGCAGGAACGCCACGATCAACACCGGCACGCCCGTCCCGATGCCGTAGACCAGCGGCAAAACGAGCGACCCGCCGGGCAGGGATGCTTGCGGTAGGGCGATTCCCACTTTCTCGAGCACGCCCGTGATCGCGCCGGCTTCGGAGCCCATGATCAAGGCCACCAGGCCGAAGAACCACGCCGCCGAAGTGGGACAGAACGAGAGGGCGAAGAAAACACCCAACAGCAGGGCGCCCCAGATACCCATCGCGTCCACTCGCTTCTGCATCCCTTCGCTCATCATCGTCCCGCCGCTGGAGACGGTGATCAGACCGACCAGAAACATGCCCAGCACCAGGAAGATCGGCCCCAGCACCAGATGCATGTACTTTTGCAAGAAGATCGACACCACGGGAATCGAAAGCGCTGTCGTCGTCAACAAGGCCGCCAGCGTCAGGTACAGGAGGCATCGCCCCAGCGTATAAAGCAGGCCCGCGTTGACCACCAGACGCGTACTACCCACCTTGCGCCCCACGTAGGAAATGGCGGCGATGTTCGTCGCCAGCGGGCAGGGACTGATCGAGGTCAGCAGTCCCAGGTAGAGCGCTGCCAGGATGTAAAGCATATAGGTCATCAAACGACACCTCCAAATTGCAGTTTTCGCGTCTCCCGCCGTGGAGACGCGTTTCGTGGCGACCTGTCAGAAAACAACAGCGTAGGGTGCATTCATTCCGCCCTGAATCCGACAGAAGTTACCTAAACGAAATGCCGGAATTCCTGCCGCTGTTTGCCGATCGTTCGCCCAGCGCGGCCTTGACGTTCTCCTGGACGTACTGGAGAAACGCCGGCTTTTCACGGACATGTTCCCAAATGTCCTCCAGATTGCGGTGTGAGACGACCTTGTTGTCCGAAATCTTGGCGACGATCAAGGTCGGCCCGGTGATGCCGTAGGCGTTCACATACTTGGCGTTTTTGGCCGCCTGGAAGTCGATGTAATAGAATGCGACTTTGCCCTCTTTGATCTCGTCCGCAAAGGCGGTCTTGACCGCTTCCTCCGAGTAACTGCCCATTTTTTGGCAGGTCGGGCAGCGTTCCGTGCGATGAAAGTACATGGCGACGACGCGATCCTTGGGAGCGTCGGCCGCGTGGACCGCGTTAGCGGCCAGCGTGCCGAAGAAAGTAGCGATGACTACGAACAGCGTGCTAGCGGCGATGCGTTGCATCTCAGTTCTTCTCCTTTCGTGGAAGACAAGTTGTACGTCAGCCTTTCCAGGCTGACACGGTCAGGCTGGAAAGCCTGACGTACGTTCGCTATTGTGGAATCGGCAAATCATCCGGCGTGGGCACCAGTTTTTCCGTCGGCTCCGGGGCCGGTTCCTTCGCCTCGGGGCTGTCCCCGGAGGATGCCAAGGTCGGCTGCGGTTCTGACGGACGGAGCATTTTGTTGATCTCGTCCCGCACGTAGGACGCAAAACGAGCCTTGTCTCCGAACAACGCCCACACGCGGTCCAAGCTTTTCCAGTCCGCGATCTCGCCGTCCTTCATCCGCGCGAGGACGACGACCGGCATTTGGATCTCGAACTTCTTCGCCAAACCGGCGGCGGAAGGTTCCTCGTAGTTCACGACCTTCCACGCCATGGCTCCAGACTGCAATTCGGAAGCGAAATCCGAGTGCACGACCTCGTCAGCCTGCGACTCGATCGAACGGCAGGTGGGGCAACGGGTCTTGCTGTGCAGATAGTAGACGATCAGCCCATCGGAGGCATTCTCAGTTTGAGCCTGCCCCGACTGGCCGGCGGGCGCGGCGGCGATTCCGCCTTGCTTCCGCAGCCCTTCGAGTTCCTCGACGATTCGGGTCAGTTGCGGCTCCAGACTGGCGGCTGCCTGCAGGTCCAGCACCCGAGCCATCAGCAAGACCAACGTCGCCGAGAACAACGAGATCAGGCAGACGGTCAACGCGTTCTTCAACTCCATGTCAAGACTCCTTCCAAGTACCCAAGACTCAAACGACGGGCACCTACGCCGACGTAGCCCGGTTCAACGCCACTTCGGCCACGCGCCGGCCCAGATTTTTGGCCGTTCCGAGGCCGAATTCGTCGTCGCTCAGGTCGTCCTTGCCGCTGTTCCACAGCGTCGCGCCCGTGTGCGCCGTCGGCCTGCCGTCGCCAACCACCAGCATCTCCTGGCACATCAGCGCTGCTTGAATCGACTGGATGGTCAACTCCTGACCGCCATTGCGAACGCCCCCGACCGCCACGACCCCCGCGATTTTATTCGCCAGCGCGAATTTACGGGCCCGAAAACTGAAGCAACGGTCCAGGAAGGCCTTGCACAAGGCGCTCATATTGCAGAAATAGACTGGGCTGCCGATGATGATCCCAGCCACGTTCCGATCGCCCAGTTTCTCCGCCACCAATGGGAAATCATCCTTCTCGCCGGGCTCCAATGGCAGTCCAACGGCGAGATGTGCCGGGATCTTGAGGCCGGCCAACTCGATCAGTTCCACTTCGATCCTTTCGGGGGCCACCGCTTTCGCCGCCTCCAGGCAGACCTGCAGCGCCGCCGCCGTCGTCTTGCCTTGCCGCGGGCTGCAGGCCACCGCGATGATTTTCAGCTTCCGGGCTTCCTGCTCACCTTGCGCGAGGCTGGTGCGAGCGGCTGTCGCCGCCACGGTCGTCGCGGCAACCGCCGCCCCCGCTCTGAGAAACCGTCGTCGCGATACGTTTCGAGCCATGATGGGTCTCCCTGTGGTGGGTCCCAACCGCCGGATGGGATCCGTCGCTGTCGAAATTCCGAGATCCCGTCCGGCGGCCGGGACCTACCGGGAATCCAGCCTAGTCGTTTCAGGTCAGCAACTTCTGAATGTCAGCGGCGCTGGCCACCTTGCCGACCATCTTCACTTCACCATCGATCACCAGGGCCGGGGTCATCATGACGCCGAATCCCGTGATGACATTGATGTCACTGATTTTTTCCACCGTCGCCTCGACTCCGGCCTGCTTGGCGGCCTGTTCGGCGTTCTTCTTAAGCGTTTCGCATTTTGCACAACCGGGACCGAGTACCTGAATGAGTTTCATGACCAACCTCCTTACGCGATTTGCAGCTAAATGTACGTCAGGCTTTCGAGCCTGACCGCGTCAGCCTGGAAAGGCTGACGTACAACCACGCGGCCCGTCGCCGCTACACAAAAAACCAACCGAAAATCATCCCCACCACCGCACTCATCACGATGGTCAGTAGAACAAACACGGCCGTCTTCTTGAAGCCGACCACACTGTAAATCACCGCGATGCTGGGCAACGACAGCGCCGGTCCCGCCAGCAGCAGCGTCAACGCCGGACCGCGGCCCATGCCCAGGCCGAGTAACGCTTCCAAAATCGGAATCTCGGTCAGCGTCGCAAAGTACCACATCGCCCCGATCACGGAGGCCACCATGTTGGCCTGGAAGCTGTCGCCGCCGACCCACTTGGCGACCGCTTCTTCCGGGATCAGCGCGCCCACAAAACCCGTGACCAGAACGCCTCCGAACAACAGGGGAACGATCGACTTGGCAAAGCTCCAGGTCTGCCCCATCCAGTCGGACAATTCTTCCCGATCGAACCACGTCCCGACCATGGCCAACGTAGCCAAGAAGCAGGCGCCGGCAAAGTACCAGCGATGATCGTACACCCAGACCGCCCACTGGTAATTGGGCGGCGCGAGTCGCTCAGTGCGTTCGATGTCGGCCTTGGCCAACATCAGTTTCGTCCCTTTCTTCAGGTCTCCCACCGGCTCCTCGATCTGCACACGGAACATCTCCGTGGTTTCCAGCATCACGGCCACTTGCATCCGCGTCCCGTCTTTCTTGTGGATCACCGTCTGGCTCGGATTCGCCCAGTCGCTGAACACCAGAAAGGCGATCATCGCCACGAAGAACAGGCTCGTCTGCCACAGCGAACGTTTCGCCGGCGGGGGCTCCGGCAGCGCCATCGCGGCCGCTGTGCGTTTGTCCTCATCCTTGCGGAAAATAGCGGCCATGATCAGGCCGATGATCACGGCGAATACGATCGAGCCGATCAAGCGGGCGATGCCCAGATCGAAACCCAGCACGCGGGCGGTTAGGAAGATCGCCATCACGTTGATTGCTGGTCCCGAATAGAGGAACGCGGACGCGGGGCCCAGTCCAGCCCCGACGCGATAAATGCCCGCAAACATCGGCAGCACGCTGCACGAGCACACCGCCAGCACCGTGCCCGAAACCGAGGCGACCGAATACGCCTCGACGCGGTTGGCCTTCGGCCCCAAGTGGCGCAACACGGCTTCCTTGGAGAAGAAGCTCGCAATCCCGCCGGCAATGAACATGGCTGGGACGACG
This sequence comes from uncultured Pirellulaceae bacterium, assembly GCA_964486845.1. GTDB lineage: Bacteria > Planctomycetota > Planctomycetia > Pirellulales > Pirellulaceae > Anammoximicrobium. The sequence goes on along the minus strand of CAZAQY010000094.1, from coordinate 8,673 downwards.
CAGGCCAGTGTATGGTTCCGCGCGTACCACTGCAGCATGTAGAACGCCTCCATCAGGGCATTCTGAATTTTTGGATCGGAATAGTTTAGAAAATAGGCTAGCAGGAATACTACCACCAAGCCCGCGAAGATGCCCCATTCTCGCTTGTTCATGGACGATTTACCTCCTTATTAAGCCAGCAATGCCTGCTGGGCTATTTGGCTAAATCGGCAATGCTTGCCACAAAAAAACGCCCGGAGATCACGCCATCAGTTCCTGATGCCTCTTTGCGTTGCACGCCATCACCGACTCGATGCAGTCGAAAAAACTCAGGATGCACTGCACCCGGAGCCGATAAAACACCATTTGTCCGCGCTTCTCGTCCTCGACCAGCCCGGCGCCTTTGAGCATCGCCAAGTGACGCGAAACCGTGGACATGTCCGAACCGATCATCTCGGTCAACTCACACACGCAACGTTCGCCGTGTTTCGACAGTTCGTCTACGATCAAGAGCCGTGCCGGATGGGCCAAGGCCTTGATGATCTTCGCACGAGCTTGGTATTGGGCGAGCGTTTTTGCATTCATGGTCTGATTATCGTCCGTTGCTGCTTGGCAATTAAACCAAATATACACGACGAGTCAAGACCAGCTCAGAATTTTTTCTTTCCCCAAGCCGCCCAGTTGGAACCGCGGACCTGACCGAGTGTTGCCCAAAAAGGCGGCCGCGGAAAAACTTAACCCGCAGCGTAAGTGCGTTGCGCCCGCGGTCACGGCAGAAAATCCAGCTTGTCCAGCGGCTGAACAAGAGCCGTTTGGATGTTGCGAAGGTGGGAAGCAATCCGTCGCAACCGCTGATACGCCAAGGCATACGCCACCGCCTGAGGCTCGCTGGGCACACCTTGGACAAGGTGCCGGACGACGACCTCGCAGTGGTCACGCACATCGGTACATTGGCGGATGACGTCCTCCGCCGCGTGCTGGTCGCGAGCATCGAACGCTTGCCGCCCACGCTCGAGGAGTTCCAGAGTCTGTTGCGACACTCGCCGTACGTCGTCGCAATGCTCGCCCGCAAGTCGGGTTCCCAGCCACTGGGACAAATTGAAGAGCGCTGTCCCGTAGTCGCCGATCCTCTCCGCGTCTTTGACCAAGCTCATCAGCCCCAAGCCGACGGCCACCTCGGTGCCCGAGTACGCCATCGCGTGGATCGTCACTCGACGCCGAATGCTCCGCTCCAGCGAGTCGATCCGTTCCTCCGTCTGGAGAATCTCGTCACGGCAGGTGGCGGAGTCCAACGTTCCCAAGAGGGCCTGTGTGGCCAGGTCAACCACGCGGTGACCGGCGGAGAGCATTTCGGAAAGGGTGCATTCCCGTTTTGCGCACTAAGTGCTAGCAGTGCTAGCACTTAGGGAATCCAGATCGCGTCGTTGGGCTCTAGTGCCGCAACTCGGAATTGTCAGGTCACCATAGCAAGTTTTTCACCAGTTTGCCTAGAGCTTACCCAGCTTGCCTTCCAATTTGTGGGCCGTTTTGTCGTGCTGTTCCCCATCGGGCGGCCGGTATAGGTCCAACGAAACGGGCGGGCAAAGGTGCGGTTGAAATAGTCGATGAACTCAAGCAAGCGTGTTTTCAAGTCTTCGGTCGATTTGAAACTCGCGTGCCGAATAACACGTCGGGTCACGATGCCAAACACTATTTCAATTTGGTTTAACCATGACGTGTACTTCGGCAAGTAGACAAATCGAACGCGATGGCTACGATTTGAAAGAAACGCTTGTCGGCTGGTCAGCGACTTGAGGATGCCGCTCTTGCCCTTCTGTTCCAAGGTACTTTCATCGATCCCTTCCAGACGCGCGACAAGGCGTACCAAACTCTCGCTGCAGTGTGTGTTCAAGTTGTCCACGACGAACACCCAGCCCGCATCCGGGTCAGTCATGATCGTGCGATGAATATGTCTACAGAAATCCTCCTCTGTTCGAGTCGGACAGATAGTCGGCGTGATCATTTGTCCAAGTACCACATGCCAGTTCCCAATCAAACATAAAGTGCCGTTACGGGTATACTCGAACTCGATCCGTGCTGGCTGACCCGGCGCCATCGGAATCTTCTCCGCGTTGCGCTGCAAGGCTTGGATGCCCGTCATTTCATCGACGCTGACAGTGTGCGTGTGATACTGAAAATAAAGGTCCGGCGCCTCTAAGTACGTCTGGCAAACCCATTGCACCTGTTGCTCGAACACTTGCGGATCTTTCTCCGTGGTGTTGAGCCAATACTTCATGCGATGCGGCTGGAGTGCGGCCTGGGCCAGGTAACGCTGGACCGTACTCGCCGAAATCGATGGGACGATATTTCGGCGGACGACTTCCGCCGCCAGTTCTCGCATGGTCCAGTGGTTGATGGGAAGGCCTGATTGGCTGGGGTCTTCGCAGGCCACCGCGAGAACTTGCGTGACCTGTTCGGCTGTGAATGTACCCGGTGATCCGGCACGCGGCGCGTCGCTGAGAACGTCCTCGATGGCGCGGCGGAGCGTAGCCTGCGACTCCTGCTGTTCGATGGCCACTAACGAATCGAAAGATGCCTGCCAACGCCGCCTCCACAGGCCGACCTGTTTTCGGTCCACGCCAATTTCTTTCGCAATCTCCCCGTTGAGTCGGCGGGCGAATCCAAGTAGGATCATGCGTGCCCGCTGAATCAATCGCTTTGGGTTCGTGACCGAACATGCGATTTGCTTCAAGATGCTCTCTTGCTTCTGCGTGACCGTGATTCGAGCTGCCTTGCCTGACATGCCTTCCTCCTGTTGAAGACCGGAATTTGTTTACATCGCGGTTATCAGACAGGAGGGAGGCTTTTTAAGCAATAGAAACTAGGCAACGTGCGGCATCTGGCAAATGTGGGTATGCAGAAATCTGGTAAAACTTGTCTCTTCATGTCCCATCAATTGTGATTTGCGGCACTAGTGGGAAGCCGGTATTTGGCTATGCTGATCTCCTGTGACGTATGCCCGGTAGCGTTCAGGAGAGCAAGAGTATGGGAGAGGCTCAGGTGGATGGACTGGACGGGCCGCGTGTGACGGGCCCCGAAGAAATGGCCGGACGGTTTTACGCGGAACTGACCGCGGCTATGCCGGGTTGGAAGCAACGTTTGGCCGAGGATCCGGAGCAGTTTGGCCCGCTGGAGCACGATGTCCATGCTGCCTTTGCACGAGGCGCTGATTTGGTGCTGACCGGCCTGTTGGCCCTGGTGATGAAGCAACCGACGTTTGATGCGGCGTGCGAGCAGACTCGACGCCATTCCCGCCACCCGCTTCGCCAGGGCCGGATGCGAACATTGCGAGTTCGGCTGCTGGGTGGGCTGGTCGTATGGATCACGTCTTTGTATTGTGCTCCGGCCAAGCGTCGGTCTGGCGATACGGACGTGACGGCGCCGGGGTTGCATGTGGAGTTGGCCCAGTTCGGGTTTGGCAAAGGTTGCTCTCCCGCCCTGGAGAACAAGGTGAGTCGGCAAGCGGCGTTGTGCCCTTCGTTTCAATTGGCGGTGGAGGAGCTGGAGCGTGAGAGGGTCGTGATGGACGTGAAGACCGTTCATCGGATCGCGTCCCAATGTGGCAGGGGGCTCCTGGCTCTGCGGACGCATGAGTTGCAACAATGGCGAGCGAACCGTCTGGCGTCAGGCACCGAGCTTGCAGGTAAGCAGGTGTGCGTTCAGATCGATGGTGGGCGAACCAAAATCCGGGGCGCGTTGCGACTAGCTTCCCGGCGCAAGGAGCATACGGACGAGGACGGCTTGCTGATCGACGATGCGCCCGGACGTTCACGGAAGCGTCCTAGAAAGACGTATGATGCCCAATGGCGGGAGCCGAAACTGGTGACGATTTTTGTCCACGACGAAACGGGCCGCATGGTCAAAGGCTCCCAACCAACGATTGACGGGACGTTCTTGGGCCCGGACGCCATAGCCGAGCTAATTGCGATGCATTTGCACCGACTGGGTGCGGCTCAGGCCGCCAAGGTGACGTTCGTCGCTGATGGGGCGCCCTGGATTTGGGACCGGATTCCCACAATTGTCCGTTTAGCCGGACTAGAAGGCGTTCCGGTGAACGAAGTGCTGGACTGCTGTCACGCCGCGCATCACATTTCGCTGGCCTTGGCGGCGTTGGGTCTGACGGACAAAGAGCGAATGCCACAATATCGCCAGCATCGCACGCTACTACGGAATGGACAATGGCGGCGCGTGGTGGAAGAGTTGACGGATCTGGCCGAGCTGAGTCCAGGGAACGCGAAGCTTCAGACGGAGATTGCGTACCTAACCAAACATGGGGAAGCGGGACGTCTCAAGTACCCAACGTTTCGTGCATGTGGCCTTCCGCTGGGCAGCGGTGCGATTGAGAGCAGCGTTCGTCGCGTGATCAATCTTCGGCTCAAAGGCAATGGGATGTTTTGGCGTGAGGCTCATGCGGAAGAAATGCTCCAAGTCCGTGCTCAAGTGCTCACCGGCCGCTGGGATGAACGGATGACTGCCAAACGCCGACACCTCCGTTACGACGGGCGACTCGACTGGCGTTGGGACCCTCAGCCCATGAGTTCCAAAACTTGAACGCAGCGTCAGGATTGCGAAAACACCGGGAAAACGCAGAGAATCTGTCGCGCAGAATGGGATCGCGCCCTTTCGGAAAAGCCCTTTAACGCGTCGGTAAGTCCTGCCGCCGGTGGCGACAGTTCGCGAAACATCCAGCTATCTTCCACGTTGCGCCTCCGCACTTGTATCCAAGGCCACGCCTGCCCGAAGCCGGTCAACTCGCAGAACTCAACGCGGCTTTACCGCGTAAACCCGCGCACTGGCGGCGTACTCATTGACGTTGTATCGCGACAGCATATCTCGGAGCCCCCGATGCAGATCCGTCGAATCCGTGGCGGTGTCTCCCGAAGCTCCGCTCCCGGATGACAGCGCGAGGCCCTGGATCGTGACCAAGGCAGGGGCGGAACAGCATCCAGACGAGGCGGGGGCAGAGCAACATCCGGACGAGTTCTCCACTTGAGCGTAGGCATTCAGGTCCGCTCCGGTGTCCACCACGTCGACCTCGGCAAAACCCGCTTCCAACAAGCCACGACGGTACTCGTCTACCGAAATCGCGCCTGCGATGCAGCCCACGTACGCCATTACGTCTGCGGCGATTTCGGGCGGCAGTGGCTTCTTAAGTACCAAGTCGCTGACCGCCAACCGGCCTCCCGGCTTGAGAATGCGAGCGATTTCCCGAAATACAGCTGGCTTGTCCGGCGCCAGGTTGATCACGCAGTTGCTGATCACGCAATCCGCCGAGGCATCCGGCAACGGCAATCGGTCAATTGTGGCCAGATGGAACTCGACATTGGTGATTGGTTTCCCGCCGCTTCCTTTCGCAGCATTCGCCTCAGCCCGCGCGATCATCTCGGGCGTCATGTCGATTCCGATCACTTTGCCCAACGGGCCAACCTTGGCAGCCGCCAGGAAAACGTCCAGTCCACCCCCGCACCCCAAATCGACGACGACTTCTCCGGGACGAAGACTTGCGAACGCCGTTGGATTGCCACAGGACAGGCCCATGTTGGCTTCCGCGGGGATCGAAGCCAGTTGCTCGCGACTGTACCCGAACGCTTCGGCAACGCCCTGGACTCCCGCATGTTCCCCGGACAAGCCGCTTTGGGCAACCGACGCATACTTGGACCGTACGGCTTCAACGATCGGATCGCTCATCGGATTCTCCTCGCTTTGTGGTTCATCGGACTGGCCTACTTGTGGCCGGAAAACGCCTAACCGCCCGACTCGTGCGCAAAATACCGGCGTTGGAAATACAACGCCACATTCACCAGCCCGATCAGTACAGGAACTTCGACCAGGGGCCCGATCACCGCCGCAAAAGCGGCTCCCGAGCCGATGCCGAACACGGCCACCGCGACGGCAATGGCCAATTCAAAATTATTGCTCGCCGCCGTGAACGACAAAGTTGCCGTCTTGCTGTAGTCGGCGCCGATTTTCCGCCCCATCCAGAAGCTGACGAGAAACATCACGACAAAGTAGATCAACAGCGGCACCGCAATCCGCAGCACGTCCACCGGAATCCGCACGATCTGGTCGCCTTTCAAACTGAACATGACCAGGATCGTGAACAGCAGGGCGATCAAGGTAATTGGGCTGATGCGGGGAATGAATGTCTGCTCGTACCACTCCCGGCCCCGAGTCTTGACCAGCACAAATCGCGTGATCATCCCCGCCAGGAACGGAATGCCCAGGTAGATAAAGACGCTCTCTGCGATACTGCCGATCGTGATCTTGGACAGGTCGATGTCCCCCAGGGAAACCCCCAGCAGCGGCGGCAGCACCTTGATGAAGACCCACGAGTACAGACTGTAGAAAAGCACCTGAAACACGCTGTTGAAGGCCACCAGCCCGGCACAGTACTCCGTGTCGCCCCGGGCCAGTTCATTCCACACGATCACCATCGCGATACAACGTGCCAGTCCGATCAAGATCAGCCCGGTCATGTACTCGGGATAATCCCGCAGAAAGACGATGGCCAGGACGAACATCAAAATCGGACCGATGATCCAGTTCTGGATTAGCGAAAGGCCGAGTACCTTCCAGTTGCGAAAGACGTCGCCCAACTCCTCGTACCGCACCTTGGCCAGCGGCGGGTACATCATCAGGATCAACCCGATTGCGATGGGAATGTTCGTCGTGCCCGCCTGGAAACGATTGATGAACCGCTCGACCCCAGGAAAGAAATAGCCGGCGGCCACGCCAATGGCCATCGCCAGAAAAATCCACAGGGTCAAGAATCGATCGAGGAACGAGAGCCGCCCGCGCGGGCAGGCAGGTGCGTTCACAGCAGCGTCAGACATGGCATCTCCTCGTACTGCGGATGAAATCGTACGCCGCTCACTCCGTGAGCGGATGCCGGCTCGCGCAGCGAGCCGTCTACCTTGGGTGCGGCCACGGGGCCGCGTCAGGAACTCGGTGTGTTACACTCGCCTTCGGTGAGCGACTCCGGCAGCGTTTCCACGAACTTGCGGATTTCGTCCCGCACACGCCGGTAATGGTTCAATGCTTCTTCGTCGGTTCGAGCTTCCTTGGCGAGCCGCGGTGGGTCATCAAAACCGACGTGGACCACCTTGGTCTTGCCCGGAAACACGGGACAGAACTCCTGGGCATTGCCGCAGACCGTCACCACGTAATCGAATGCGACGTCGCTCAATTCACGGACGTGCTTCGACCGGTGGCCGGAGATATCCACGCCAGCTTCGGCCATGACCTGCACCGCCTTGGGATTCAGCCCGTGCGTCTCGACGCCGGCCGAATACGACTCGATCGCGTCGCCTTTGAGCTTCCGCGCCCAGCCCTCAGCCATCTGGCTGCGGCAAGAATTACCCGTGCAGAGAAAAAGTACCTTCAACATTTGCACTCACTTTGTTGGCGAGATAGTTCTTCGGGATTGACTTTCAGGAGTTGCTTCAGCCGAACGCGGTCGGCCCGAGCCTGACCGTCCTTCGCCAAGGCTCTGCAGACCAGCGCCGCCGCTTCGCCCGCTTCGGGCGTTCCCTGCTCATCTGCCAGACGGAAGTACGTCCAGCGGCCATTTTTGCGTGCGTCGACCAGCCGCGCTTGCTCCAAAATGGACATGTGGCGTGAGACGGTGGACGTAGCCAGGCCAACCAGTTCCACAACTTGGCACAAGCACAACTCGCGGCCGTGTAAGGCAGCCACGATTCGCAGCCTGCTCGGATCTGCCAGGGCCTTCATCACAGCCAAGAGTTCACGCACGGCGGGCCTCATTTTGCAATCGTCACTTGCAGAATAATCGAAATGATAGCCAGCCGATTGAAGCTGTCAATCCCAGTGCGAAGACGTGCGGCCTGCTTTCCCGCCCCCGCGTCGATGCCTGCCGTTTTCACGACTCCGATGTCCGTTCCATCGGGGTGGGACGGCGTCGGTGACGCCAGATCGTTGCCTGCTATGCCGCGCGGCGGAGGATGACGATGGGCAGATGTTTGCGGCCCGCGGCATGCTTGACTTGGAGTCTGGGCCGTGTCGCCGAATGCCGCGCGTTTCAGATCGCGGGCAGCGACAGGTCGCATGGTGGCCCCAGAGTCATAACCTGCCAGTCGCCAGTTTCCAACCTTGCGAATGGGTTATGAGCCGTAGAGACATTTTTTGTCTCTGTTTTGAATTTCGAAGAGGGTTGGCTTCGCTCAACTTTTTCTAAGTCCTGCCGAAACGAGTACTTACGTTACCTGCCGATGGTCGGCAGTGCGGCCTGAAACCAAGACGAAGTGCGTAGTACTACGCAGTTCAGTTTCAGGAGGCACTTTCTGATGAGTACCGTTCGGATTCCCAAGTATTGTCTTCACGCCCCAACTGGCCAGGCATACATCCGGGTTCGTGGCCGGACAATCTACCTGGGCAAACATGGCGCCGCAGCCAGTCGCGAAGCGTACGGCAAGGCTATCGCTGAGTTTTCTGCGTCGTCCGCCAAGGCGAAGATCGCGAGCCCGGCTTCTGCCAATGACCTAACCGTGGTCGAGCTTTGCTCCGCCTACCAGGACTTCGCGGAGGGCTACTACGTGAAGAACGGCCAGCCGTCACACTGGCTGGTTCACATCCGGATGATGTGCGGCGCCCGGCGGAACAGGGAGCCAGTTTTTCGGAGCCAGGGGGTTGGATCGG
>CAZAQY010000093.1:25866-27416 GCA_964486845.1 uncultured Pirellulaceae bacterium | reverse complement strand
CGGCCGCCGCGGCACGTCGCACGCCGGCAACCGCACCGCGCGGCGTCCCGGTTTCGACAACTCGAACAGCAATTTCGTCGCACTCGTATTCCGCATCGTTCGTCCTCAAAGGAGCCATCACGCTCCGCGTGATGATCGCCAACTTCTGACTCTCCGAACGTCATGTCTTCTCGGTGGCCTGCGGCGATTGCCCACCGGCCAGGCACCGCGCCAGCGCGTCGATCTCCTGCCGCGTGCGCTTCTCCGTCACCGCCACCAGGAAGCAATCGCTCAACTCCGGATACCAGCGCCCCAACGGCAGGCCGGCCAGATAGCCCGCCTCGCCCGCCTCCGCCAACAACTGGCTCACCCCCCCTGCCCTGCTCCGCACCGCGAACTCCTTGAACGCCGGCCTGTCGAAAGCCAACTCGAAGCGGTCGCCCGCCGTGATCTGCGCCGCGGCATAACGGGCTTTTTGCAGGCACAGCTCGGCCGTCTCCCGCAGTCCCTGGGGGCCCAAGGCCGAGAGGTAAATCGCCGCCCGCAAAGCAATCAGACCTTGATTCGTACAAATGTTGCTGGTCGCCTTGTCGCGGCGAATGTGCTGCTCGCGGGTTTGCAGCGTCAGCACCCAGCAGGGCTGCCCACGGCGGTCCGTCGTCTGGCCTGCGATGCGACCCGGCAAGCGGCGCACGTACTGCTCGCGGCACGCCATGATGCCCAGGTACGGGCCGCCGAACAGCATCGGCGTGCCCAGCGACTGGCCTTCGGCCACCGCGATGTCCGCGCCCAGTTCCGCCGGTCGCTTGAGCAGCCCCAGGCTGATCGGATCGAACGCCTGGACCAACAACGCTCCGGCATCGTGCGCGATTCTGGCGGCGGCCGCCACGTCCTCCAGGCAGCCCAAAAAGTTGGGATGCTGGATCAGCACACACGCCGCGCCCTCGTCTACGGCCGCGGCCAACGCCTCCAAATCGGTGGTCCCCTGCCCTGCCCCGACCGTGACGCACTCCGTCTTCAGGCCGGCCAAGTACGTCTGCAGAATCTCGCGGTACTCCGGGTGTACGCCCGCCGCCACGACGACCTTGCTTTCCCGCCGCGTGACGCTCATGGCCATCAACACCCCTTCGACCGCCGCCGTGCCGCCGTCGTACAAGCTGGCGTTCGACACGTCCATGCCCGTCAGCCGGCAGATCAGCGTCTGGTACTCGAACATCGCCTGCAAGTTGCCCTGGCTCACCTCCGCCTGATACGGCGTGTACGACGTGTAGAATTCGCCGCGCGAGGCAATCGCGTCCACCACGGCGGGCACGAAGTGATCGTAGCTGCCCCCGCCCAGAAAGCAGACCTTCTGCCCGGCGTGGGCGTTCCGTCCGGCGAGTGCCGTCATGTGCCGCGTCAAATCGAGTTCGGTCAGCGCCGGCGGCAAGTCCAGCGGACGCGATAACCGGAACTCGCCCGGAATCGCTGCGAACAACGCGTCGATCGACCCGACGCCGATCGCCTGCAGCATCGCACGCTGATCCTCAGGAGTGTTGAACAAGTAGGCCATGTTTGTGTCGGTGATCGGT
>CAZAQY010000093.1:0-25766 GCA_964486845.1 uncultured Pirellulaceae bacterium | reverse complement strand
ACGCTGATCCTCAGGAGTGTTGAACAAGTAGGCCATGTTTGTGTCGGTGATCGGTAATCGGTGATCGGTAGTCACCGGTCACCGATCACCCCTCCCCCGCCTCCGCGCACTGTTTCTGGTACGCTGCATAATCCATCAGCTTGGACAGTGCCGTTTCGTCGGTCAGCCGCACCTTGATCGTCCAGCCGGCCTGGTACGGATCCTGGTTCAGGACCTCCAGATTGTCCGGCAAATCCCGGTTGACCTCGACGATCTCGCCATCCACGGGGCTGTACAGCGGGCTGACGGCCTTGACCGATTCCACCTCGCCGAATTCCTCGCCCGCCGCCACGTGCTTGCCGACGGGCGGCAATTCCATGAACACCAGGTCCGTCAGTTGCTCGACGGCGAACGCCGAGATGCCGATCGTGGCCACCTTGACGCCGTCCTGGTCTTCGACGTGTACCCACTCGTGAGTTTCGCTGAACAACAACTCTTCTGGCTTCACAACTGCATTCCTTACCTTAGTTTCCGTCCCGATCGTTACTCCCTTTGCCTCCGCCGGTAAAACGGCAATTCCACCACGCGAGCGGACTCCGGCCGCCCGCGGATATCCACGGTCAGTTCGGCGCCCACGGCCGCTGCTTCCGGCCGCACGTAGGCCATGGCAATCGGCCGTTCGAGCGTGGGCGAGAACGTCCCGCTGGTGACCTCCCCTACCCCCTGCCCTTCCGCGAGCACCGGGTAGTGCTCGCGCGGCACGCGCCGCCCCGCTAGCGCCAGGCCGATGCGCTTCGGCTGCTGCGGATCGTCCTTCAGACGCCGCAAGGCGTCCGCGCCGACGAACGAGCGATCCTTCAAGTTGACGGCAAAGCCCAGCCCCGCCTGGTACGGGTTGATGCTCTCCGACAACTCGTGGCCGTACAGCGGCATGCCGGCCTCCAAGCGTAACGTATCCCGCGCGCCCAGGCCAGCCGGCCGCAGCCCCGCATCGCGGCCTGCGCGGAACAGGTTCGCACACAATTCGACCGCGTCTTCGGCCCGCACGATCAATTCAAATCCGTCTTCGCCCGTATAGCCCGTGCGCGTCACCGTACAGGGGCGGTCGAAGCACTCCGTCACCCGGCCCGTGTAATAGCCCATCGGCTCCAAATCGGCTTTCACCAGGCGGCTGAGAATCTGTAAGGATTGGGGGCCTTGGATCGCGATCATCGCCGTCTCGATCGTCCGATCGGCCATCTCGACATCGCCGTCGGCCGGGGTCAGTTGGGCGCGGAACCAGGCGACGAGCTTCTCCCGGTTGCCGGCGTTCACGACCAGCAGGTGATACCGGCGGCCGCCGGGCGTTTCCAACTGCGAGGCCAGAATATCGTCCAGGATGCCGCCTTGCTCGTTGGCCACCAGGGAATAGCGGATCTTGCCCGGCGGCAGATCGGCCACGCGCCGCGTCAGCACGCGGTCGAGAAACCGGCCGGCGTCCTGGCCGTCGAATCGCAGCCGGCCCATGTGCGAGACGTCGAACACCCCCGCCGTGTGCCGTACCGCGCGATGCTCCTCGACGATCGACGTGTACTGGACGGGCATGGACCAGCCGGCAAAGTCCACCATCCGCCCCCCCTGCTCGACGTGCCAATCGTACAACGGCGTTTTTGCTGGTTGCTCGTTCATGCGGGCATTGTAGCCGATGCAGCGCCGGTTGCCAGTGCCGGAGCGAACATCGCCAGAGAGCGTTTTGGGCGGATGGCTACGTTGTCAGAATGCGCCGGATCGCTTCGATGACGGCTTGCGCGTTGTCCGCCAACGAACACGTTTCGCTTTGGGCGGTCCGCAGATCTTTCACCTGGCACTGGCCTGCCTGCAATTCGCGGCTGCCGGCGATCAGGGCTGCGCGAAAGCCGCGCTGGTCGGCGTACTTCAACTGCTGGCCGATCTTTCTCGCCTCCGGGTACACCTCGACGCCCAGCCCCGCGCGGCGGACTTGGCCCGCCAGGCGCAGGTAATCGTTCAAGTGCCCGGCGTCGAAGAAGACGATCAGCACGTCGGCCGGCGTCCGTACCTGGCCGATCATGCCCAGCTCTTCCATCGCCGCCAGCAAACGGTCCAGCCCCAGCGACGCGCCAATGCCGGGCAGGTCCTGCTTGGTGTACAGGCCCGCGAGGTTGTCGTAGCGGCCGCCCGAACAGACGCTGCCGATGTTGGGCAAGGCTTCCAGAAAGGTCTCGAAGACCGCCCCGGTGTAGTAATCCAGTCCGCGGGCAATCGACACGTCCAACGCCACGTGATCGTCCGCCACGCCCGCGGCGCGGACCCCGGCCAGAATCTGCGTCAGGCGAGCGACTCCCTCCTGACCGGCCTGGCTGCCGGCGACCAGCGGCTCCACTTGCCGCAGAATCTGCTCGTTGGAGCCCGTCAGTCCGGACAGCCGCAACACATCCGCCGCCTGCTCGGACGTCGCGTCCGCAGCCACCATCATCTCGCCGGCCACCTTGTCCGGGCCGATCTTCGACAGCTTGTCCAGAGCGCGCAAGATCGCCGTCGACTTGTCGCCCAATCCCAACCTCTCCAACAGGCCGTTCAGCACGCTGCGGTTGTTGATGCGGATCGTAAAACGGTCGAAACCGATCGCTCGCATCAGGTCGTGGATCACCAGCACCGTCTCGATGTCCGCCGCGACGCTGCGCGTGCCGATCGTGTCAAAGTCGCACTGCATGAACTCGCGATAACGGCCGCGCTGGGTGTTTTCGCCGCGCCACACCGCGGCGATGTGGTAGCGTTTGAACGGCGTGCCCAGCTCGCTGATGTGCTGGGCCACGAAGCGGGCCAAAGGCACAGTCAAATCGAACCGCATGCCGACCTCGCGCCCGCCATGATCCTGGAACCGGTACAACTGGCGGTCCGTCTCGTCGCTGCCCTTGCCGGCCAGCACTTCCAGGTACTCCAGCGCCGGCGTGTCGATGGGACTGAAGCCGTACGAGCGATAGACTCGCTTGGCGGTATCGATCAGCCGCTCGCGCGGAATCATCGTTTCCGGCAAGTAATCGCGGAAGCCCTTGAGGGTGCGAGGTTGGATCAGCGAAGGGGTGGACATGAGAAACGTTTCCTGGACGTCCAAAGAGGGCTTGGTCCTAGGATGCGCGCGCCGTGCCGCATCCGGGCCTTTACAGAATACGGTCTATCGGCTGTATTGGATAGGTGCCCACGGGCGGCGGTCGACGCGGGCTGGGTTAACGGATTCCTTTCATCGTTCATCTCGAATTCTTCATCCATTGATCACCATCGACGGTTCTCAAGGCGAAGGCGGCGGCCAGATTGTACGGTCGTCGTTGGCTCTGTCGCTGGTCACCGGCCAGCCGGTCACGATCCGTCGCGTCCGAGCGCGGCGGCGGAAGCCGGGCTTGATGCGCCAGCACCTGACCGCGGTCCAAGCGGCCCTGCAGGTTTCGTCAGCCCACGTTCAGGGCAACGAACTCGGCTCGACGCACCTGGTGTTCCGCCCCGGCGCGGTTCAGCCCGGCGATTACGCATTTCGCATCGGCACCGCGGGCAGCACGACCCTGGTCCTGCAGACCGTCCTGCCGGCGCTGATGGTCGCCGGCGGCGAATCGTCGCTGACGCTCGAAGGCGGCACGCACAACCCGTTGGCTCCGCCCTACGATTTTCTGGCCCGCTGCTACCTGCCGCTGATCGCCCGTCTCGGCCCCCAGGTGGCGGTGACGCTGCACCGGCCTGGCTTCTTTCCCGCCGGTTTGGGGCGGATCTCGGCCGCGATCCGTCCGTCGCCCCAGTTGGGCCGGATCGAGTTGCTGGAACGCGGAGCGTTGATCGACCGCAAAGTTCGCGCACTGGTCGCTCGCCTGCCGCGGCACATCGCGGAACGGGAGTGCCGAACGATCGCCCAAGCGACGCGGTGGGACGACTCCTGCTTCGAAATCGAAGAGATCGCGGAGGCCCCCGGTCCCGGCAATGCCGTCACGATCGAACTGCAGTTCGAGCACGTGACCGAGGTCTTCACCGGGGTCGGCGAGCGCGGCGTGCCCGCGGAGGTCGTCGCCCAACGGACGCTGGAGCGGGCCCGGCACTACCTGGACGCGGGCGTCCCCGTCGGCGAGCACCTGGCCGACCAACTGCTGCTGCCGATGGGGATCGGCGCCCATCAGGGGACGGGCGGCGGAGCCTTTCGCACGTTGCCGCTGTCCTCGCATTCCCTCACGCACGTCCAGGTGCTGAAGAAATTCTTGGACGTGACAATCCGCCTCGAGGTGGAACCGTCCAACTGCGTCGTCCACGTCGAGCCGTCGGCAACGTAGCCGTCTCGGAGCGTTTGGCGGTGAGTTCCGCGGTGTTGCCGTAAAGGGGAAGAGCCCGGCTTCTGAAAAAAGCCGGGCTTTCCGTTGGACCTTCCAAGCGCCGCCTCAGTCCTGTTTCACCGCGATTCGTTTCCCGCGGGCGCCCTCGCCCTTGGGCAGGCGCAGTTCCAGGACGCCGTTGCGATACCGGGCGTCGATCTTGTCGGCTTCGACGCCTTGCGGGATCGGAATGCTGCGGTAGAAGGTGCCGTAGTGGTAGGCGGAGCCCGCCCCCTCCTGACGTTCCACCTTGTGCTCCGCTCGGATCACCAGGTGGTTGCCCCGGATTTGGACGTCAAAATCACCCACATCAAAACCGGGTGCTTCGGCGCGCACGAGGTACTCGCGATCGTCCTCGTTCACGCCCAGCCTCCAGCCCCCATGTTCGGCGAACCAATCGCCGCCCAGGCTGGGCCAACCGGACCAGAAACGGTCCAACAAACTGTCGAACTCTTGGCGGAGACGCGCCAGCTGATGGGCCGGTTCCGCTGACACGCTCCCGCGGTCATTGCCGCTCTTCTTCCACGGGATCAAGCTGAACATGGTCTCTGCCTCCTTTTCACAATGCTCTGTTCACACCATTTCTCTAGCCCGCCTTGACGGCGATGCGTTTCGGCTTGACCGCTTCCGTCTTCGGCAGGTGCAGGCTCAGCACGCCGTTCTTCAACTCGGCGGAGATCTTGCCGCTATCGATCGTCTCGCCGATGGCGAACGTGCGAAAGAAGTCGCCGATGCCGTATTCGCCGTACAGGTGCCGGCGCTCGGTGTGGCGCGGGGCCACCTTGCCGTGTACGGTCAACTCGCGGTTTTCAAACCGAATGTCCAAATCTGCCGGCTCGACGCCCGGCAGGTCGCCGTACAGGACCAATTCTTCGTCCGTCTCCAGAATGTCGAACCGCGGAGTGTACGACGGGCATTCGCGCGTTCGTTCCACCGCCGGCGTCGCTTCGGAATGCTCTTGCTTCGCTAATTGGGACATCGTTCATCCTCCTTCTGTGGTCAGTTGTTTTGAAGATGGCTTTTCATCTCGCGGAGCGAGATGGCTACTTTGGTCAGTCCGCCCGGACCTCGATCCGGCGCGGCTTGGCCTCGGCCCGCTTGGGCAGCGTGATCGTCAACACGCCGTTCTTGAAGGCCGCTTCGACCTTGTCCTCGTCCACCGCCAACGGCAGTTCCAACACGCGGGCGAATTTCCCGTGTCCGCGCTCCTGGCGGTGCCACGTCCCCTTGTCGGAACTCGGCTCCTTCCGCGCGCCCTTGACGGCCAACTGGTCGCCATGCACGTAGATCTCCAGCTCGCCCAACTCCATGCCGGGCAGTTCCGCTTCGACGAACAGGTTCTCTTCGTCCTCCCAGACATTCATCAGCGGATAGGCGGTCGGCGCCAGCGGAAACCGCCGGCCGGTCCAACGCCCAAAGAGCCGATCCATTTCGTCGCGCAGGCGATTCACTTCACCCTGCACATCCGCCATCGGTTGCCAACGTGTGCTCAACATAATTCGTTCCTCCTCTCAAGGTTATGCGTCACTGTGCCGACTGCTCGGCGCCTCTTGCCTGGCTGGGAACTGGCGTGTTTCCAGTCCCGACGGAGATGGAAAGCAACCGGCGTGCCAAACGGTCTTCTCGGGGGTTTGACGGTCACCAGGAGCGTGCAACGGAGCCCGAAACAAGGCGAAAACTTGCTTCGTTCAATGATTTGCAGCCACAGAAAGGAACGAACTCGCCGGTGCATGCTCGCTCGCCGCGAGCCAGACGGCAGAGACGCCCGTCAAAGTGACAGACTAGATTCTGTCAAAGTGACAAAATGAGACGCTAGCGCGCGGATTTCGAGCGAAGGCGGCGTGTGGAGATGAGCGAAGACCGCCTCTTTTGCCTGCTCGGGACCGTTCAAGAAAGAAGCCCGGCTTCTGCGACGAAGCCGGACTTCCGGGCCGCTTGCGACGCGGCTCAGATGGTCCAACCCTTGCGGTACTCGCGCTTGACCAGCGCATTAACCTCGGGCACGTTCGTACACTTCATGTTCGCCGAGTCCCATTCGACCTTGCGGCCCACGCCGGCGCGGATGGCCAGGCAGCCCAACAGCACCATCTCGGACAGCGGCCCGCCGTAGGAGAAATCGGAGACGGCCTTGGTCCCCTCCTTGCAGGCGCCGAGGAAGTCCAACTGGTGGGTCCTGGCTTGGACACGCGGCAGGGTCCTGGGCGGAGACTTGAAGGCCCGATGGGCTTCCTCCGGGATCATCCGCGGGCTGCCGCCGTAGTCGCCACAGGCGATAACGCCCTTGTCGCCGACGAACACGGTGCCGCCGGCCTTCAGGTCGCGGCCGTATTTTTTCTCCAGTTCGGCCACGATCGGCGGCCGGTTCTGAATGCGGAGCGGATTGCCCTCGTCATCCGTCTTCGTGGGGTCGGTCTTGTCGAAGTAGCCGTCGTACCAGTAGACCTTGACCGGCGGCTGGTTGCCGCGAGCCGGGTAGTTCCAGCGGATCACGTTGCGCAGCGGGAACCGCTCTTCGCTGCCGCCTTCCTGCACGAGGGCTTCGATGCTGGTGGGCTGCGTCTCGCCCAGCTTCAGAGCCCAGAACGGGCCGTCCAGGTTGTGGCAGCCCCAATCGCCCACCGAGCCGTCGCCGAAGTCCCACCAGCTGCGCCACAGCAGCGGGTGCAGTTCGTCGTGGTAATCGCGGAAAGGCATAGGGCCGATCCACTCTTCCCAGTGCAAGCCGGCCGGCACCGGCTTGGTGGGCAGACGCCCGCCGGCGCCCCCGCGGCCCGAACGGGCCCAGCTGTAGGTCTCCAGCACGTTGCCCACGGCGCCCGCCCAGATGTACTCGACCAGCCGGCGGATGCCCTCGCCGCTGTGCCCCTGTTGGCCCAATTGCGTGACCACCTTGCACTTCTTGGCCGCGGCCATCATCAGACGCACTTCCTCGATCGTGTGCGCCAAGGGCTTTTCCACGTACACGTGCTTGCCCAACGACATGGCGATCATCGCCGTCAGGAAGTGGTGATGGTCCGGCGCGGCGACGAAGACGGCGTCGATGCTCTTGTGCATCTCGTCGAACATCTTGCGATAGTCGTAGAAGATCTTCAGCTTCGCCGGATTCACGTCGGGAGCGTACTCCTTGAACCAGTTGTTCGCCGTGGCCAGGTGGTTTTCGTCGACGTCCACCAAGGCCACCAGGTTCTCGGTCACGGCTCCGCTGAGGCTGGCCAGGCCCTGGTTCGCACAGCCAATCACGACCGTGTTGAGTTTCGAATTCGGCGCGCGTTGGCCGAGTATGTTGGGCGGGGCGAACACCTGGGAAGCCAAGCCCAGGCCGGCGGCGGCCGCCGTGCCTCGCAGAAACGTGCGACGAGTAAACCGCTGCGTCATGACGCGTCTCCTTTCGTGAGGGAAGGGAATCGTGGGGTGCGAGTCTTGCTTATCCTACCAACTTCCCGGCAGGATGCGGTAGGGCGGGCATCGGTTTCGAGGGCATAATTCGGGCTGGCTCGGAACGTTGCCAGGCCCGCCTTGCTCTGGCGGTTGCCCCAGGATTAGAATGCAGAAACACGCGAATCACGGAGAACCGTTTATGTCTGTCGCCACATCGGAAGCTACGGTCTTGCGGTTGGGGCCCGGCGCTGCGGGAATGGTCCTGACTCCGGAGGAATTCGACGCCGCCGAGTTCGAGGAAGGCTATCGCTACGAATTGATCCACGGAGTGTTGATCGTGTCCCCCGCACCGCTGCCGCAGGAGCGCAGTCCCGTCGATTGTCTGGGCCATTGGCTGAGGTCTTATCAAGACAACCACCCTCAGGGCTGGTCGCTGGACCACACGCTGCCCGACCACGATGTCCTGGTGGACGATGACCGGCGGCGCGCGGATCGGGTCATCTGGGCCGGGCTGGGCCGACAGCCGCGTGTGGACGAAACGCCGGCGATCGTGATCGAATTCGTCTCGTCCGGCAAACGCAACCTGACGCGAGACTATGAGACCAAACGCCGGGAGTATTTGCAGATCGGCGTACAGGAGTACTGGGTGTTCAACCGCTTCAACCGCACGTTGACCGTCTTCCAGGCGGGCGGCAAGAGAACAGTACTCGGCGACGATCAAGTCTACACCACACCCTTACTGCCCGGCTTTGAACTTCGCTTGGCCGAATTGTTCGAGGCGGCCAATCGTTGGGATGCGGAGTAACGCAAAACGCTTGCCTGATCTCGCCCATCTGTTCCACTCATTTTTCTGTCACCCCCATATTTCTGTCAGATCCTCTCGCGAGGCCACAGGTTGGAAAACCTGGCCTACTGGGGCCGATAGATCCCCAGTTCCCGGATCGCGGGCGACCCGCCGTAGTAGCCGGTGATCTTCAGTTCGACGGTCGTGGCCTGCACCTCGTCCAGCTTGATGACCAACAGGTTGTCGTCGTACTGGGCGTTCTCGAGCTTCTTGACGGCCTTGCCGTCGCACACGATTTCAAAGTCCTTGGGAGCGAACCGGTGCTGCTCGTAACCGACGATGCTGATCGCGGCGATGCGTTCGGGTTGCGGCAGGGTGACGACCAGCCGGTACAGACTCTTGCCGTCCACTTCGTCCCAGTACGTGGCCGTGTTGCCGTCGATGGCCGCCTGGTCGCCACTGGAGGCGCCGTCTTTCTCCAAGTCGTCCGGACTGCTGGCCTTGCCTTGCGGAGCGATGTTGACCAGCGAACCGACGACGAACCAAGCGCTTTCGGCCACCTGGCGCGCGGCGAGCTTGGTGCAGACCTCCAGGACCTTCTGGACGGCTTTCTTGGCTTCGTCCGGATGCCTGCTCTGGATCTTCTTGGCGATCTTGACGACCGCCACCGCCGCCTCGACCTCGAGGTCCTTGTCCGCCAGGCATCCGGCGGCCAGCTCCAACGCCGCCACGTGCGGCACGTCGCCCAGCGCGGCCAGGGCCATCTTCTTGTCTTCGGAGCGTGGTGCCAGCGTCAAGGCTTCGCCCAGCAGTTTTGCCGTTTCCACCGGTCCCCGGCCACCGGGCAGTCCGGCCATGCGGACCAGTCCGCGCAGGGCCAACACCTTGTGCGGCAGGCTCTCCGCCGTGCGGGCAATCGGCGGCAGGTCGGAGATCGCTCGCGCGTCGGGCCATTCGGCCAAGCCGCGAATCGCCGCGTCCTTGACGCCTGCGTCCGCGTCTTGCACCGCAGCACGCAGGGCCTGCAGCGAGCGATCGGACGGCACGCGGGCCAGGACTCGAAGCAACGAGCTGCGCACGTCCGCACTCGCACCCGGCAGTCCGGCCAACACGCTAGACGCGGCCTCGTCCTGATCTTGCGTTCGCTGACACGTGGCGATGACGGCCTTCTCGACAGCCTCACGCTGGCCCGCCGACGGCGTGTCCGCCAAGAGCCTGACCAGGGCGGGGAGGTTTTGAGAATTCGCCAACGTGGCCAGAGCCGCCAGCGACTCGATGCGGACCGTTTCGTTGCCGTCCTCCGCAGCCGCGAGCAGCACCGACACCGCGGAGACCGTGTTGCGGGCCGCCAGCATTCGGATGGCCTCGGCCCGCAACTGAAGTTCACCGCCCTGAGCCGCTGCCACGAGCGCCGCATCGACCTCGGCTCCCCGGACCCGCTGCAGGCTGTGCCGCGCCGCCGCTTGCGGTGCGCCGCTGCCACCGGCCGCAGTCTCCAACAGCAGCGTTGCGCAGGCGGCGTCGCCGATGCGTCCCAGCGCGCCCAGCGCCGCCACGCGTACGGACTCGTCGCCGCTCTTGGCCGCCGCCAGCGCCGCCGGCAAGGCCGCCGGTTCGTTCACCAGATCCAACAGCGCGGTCTGGGCATCGGCGGGCAGTGACGACAAAGCGGCGAAGACCGCGCCGATCAGCTTCGGGCAACACCCCTCGCACACCAGCTTGGCCGCCGACATCCGCAGGCGGGGATCGGCATCCTTCAAAGCTTCGATCGCGACGCCAGCGGCCTGCACCTTTTCGGTCAGCACGATCGCGCGAAGAGCAGCCGTCTTGATGACGATGTCGCTGATGTCGGCGTACAACTTGCGGTAGATCGCGGCAGCTTCTGCCGTCTTGCCTTCTTCTTCCATGTGTCCGGCGCACAGCAGAATGGCGTGGTTGCGGTACCGCTCGACGCCGGGCGGCACCGTCGCTTTCTGGATCGCCGCCAGCGCATCCGCGCCGCCGATCTGGCCCAAGGCGTACAGCGCCGCCTCGGCTACGGCTTGATTCGCATCGCCAGCCAGCGGCGCGACGACGGCCACGGCGTTGCGGTCCCGGCGCGAGCCGATGGTCTGCAGCACGCCGGTCTTGCTCTCGTTCGGCAACCGGCCCAGCGACTCGCGCAGCGCCGCGTCCACTTTCTCGCCGGGAATGCTCTGCAGCGCCCAGCGAGCAAAGGTCTCCAGTTGCTTGTCGGCGAGCAACTCGGCGAGCGCGGTCGCCGACTTCTCCGAACCGACGTGGCGGAGTTGCCGGCAGGCCCAACCTTTGGCATCGCCGGTGGCCTGGGGCGATTGAAGAATCTTCAGCAGCTTGTCCTCGATGGCTGCCAATTGGGCGGGATTCGCCGCGCGGATTTCTGCCTCAATCGCCATCACCGCCGTGCGCGGCTGGCCGAGTTGGTAGCTGAGGGCTTCCGCGTACGGATCCGCGACTTGCTGGCCCAGAACGGCGGTGGCGACGGTCAGTGGGAACAGAATAACGAACAGTCTAGCGTGTTTGCGAACGGTCATATCGGTGTCTCCGGGCATCAATGCCATTACCACTGTAATCTACGGCAAAACCTCCCGCGGCACCAGCAGCGCATCGGGCGAGGCGGCCAAATAGTTGGGGACGTTGAAGAACCACAAGTGTCCGAGGGCCAGCTTGGTGATCGACCACGGCTGGCCGTCGCTGCCCGGCGGCACCTCGACCGTTACGAACTTGCCGCTGGCGGTCACTTCGGCCCGGACCGCACCGTCCGACCCGTGGACGGTGTGCGGGCCGCCTTTCCAGTAGTACTCGATTTTCCGCGTGCCGCGCGGCACGTAGAAGTACATCCGCTGCATGTGTCCCAGGTGCGCCGGCGGCGAACTGCGCGAGAGCGCCACGGCGACCGGACGCCCGGCCGCGACGCGAATGCTCCAGGCGGCCGCCTGATCGTTGAAGTCGAACCAGTACAAGCCTGCGGATGCGACCTCAATGCGCAGCGGGTGTTCCTTGCCATCCTGCGGCAACCGGCCGCTCGCTACTTCCTTGCCGCCCGCGTCCGTCACCACGTACGTCGCGTCCGGCCGGTCGCGGTACCAGGCGATGACGCCCGTCACGATGGTCATTTCCAACGGTTCGCCGCCCGTGCTCCACAGCGCGTAACGTGTTCCTTTCTGGTACTGCTGGCGGGAGGCGACCGGAGCGTCCGACTTCAAACCGGCGGGGACCAGGTCCGTCGAGAAGGAAAGCTCTTGTATGTTCTGAGGTTGAAAGAATTCGAGGTCTTCTCGGAACCGTTGCTCCGTCTCGTCGGGTCCGACCGGCTGGTCGATCTTCCACGGCGGGGCTTCCTGGACGCCCCGATCCGACCAACTGGGCGTGTCGAACTCCTTCACCAGTTGCTCGATCCACGATTGGCGGATGGCCTCCCAGTGGTTCATATAGCTGTACCGCGTGCGGTAGACGTGCGTCAGGGCTTGCAGGGCCAGTTCCTGCTTGCGCGGCTTGTCCGCCGCCCGTTGATACTCCCAGTGCAGCCGAACGTAGTGCTGGTACTGCTTCAGGCGGTCCAATCGCGCCAGCACGTCCCGGCGGTCTTTGGCCAGCCGGCTGGCTTCGTCCAGATCCCTCAGCGCCAGACCCAGCAAGTGCTCGCTCAGCAACGGATCGTTGCCCGGATCGAGCCGTTCGTAGTACCGCCGCACCACCGCCGCGGCCGGGCCGAATGCCTGTTCGTAGAAGTCCGCCAGCAAGGCATCCACGTCCGTGCCGGGGTTCCACAACAGGCGGTTGGCGACGTAGTAGCCGCGGCCGTGCAGCCCCCAGTTGTTGCCGCTCTCGCAATCGACGCTGGTCGCCCCCAGCGCCGCGTATTTCCGCATCCGCTGGCAGATCAGCTTCACGTCCGCTCCGCGTCCGCCCGGCGGCATGTCGAAGTCCCACAGCCACACGGAGAAGTACTCGTAGAAGCCCATGTTGCGGCACTGCTTGGGCCAGATTTCCATCAATTCGTCAAACGTGTAGCGGCCGCGGATAAAGCCGGCGGTTGACTGGACGTAGACGTTTGGCTCCAGCGGGAACGACGGCGGTCCGCAGTGATCGTTGTAGGCGTACATGCCGACCATCTTCCCTGGGAATTCCTTGGCGATCACCCGCGCCGCCTCGTTGGCCAGCCCGAACGCCCGCTCGGAGATGTTGCCCAGTTTCCGGCACGACTCGCACTCGCAGTGATCGCTGCCATCGGAGGTTTCCAGCGAGACCATGTCCAGTTCCGGCCGGCGGCGGAGTTGGCTCAACGCCCATTCGATCGCCACTTGCCGGACTGCCGGATTGCTGACGCACATTTGCGGGCCGCGGCGTTCGCCTTTGACCCGCGCCAGATACTCGGGGTGCGCGTCGAACGTCGCACGCTTGTCGCCGATGATCGACTGCCAGGCGTGCCCGCACCAGATCTTGCGCGACATGGCCATGCGGTTGTGCCGCGCCCACGCCTCGTAATCGGCCTGGCAGCGTCCTTCGCGGCGATCGAAAAACCCGTAGCCCCACCAGATGCGCCGCGACAGAATCGTGGGCCGATCGGTCTCGTTGATTCGTACCGCCAGCGCCGGCTGCTGCGGCACGACCGTCCATTCGGAAGCCGGAAAGAACCAGCGGCAGCCGAGCGACTCCAGAAACCGAAACGCGGCATGGGACGCACCCAGTTCCGTAGCTCCGATCAGCCGCAACCGATCCGGTTCCGTGCGGATGGCAAACGCCTCGCGCCCGTCCACGCCGTCGCGGATGGCCAATGCCTCGTTCAAACCAGGATCGGGATACTGCGCCAGCGTCCCCAACACGATGCCGCGTGTCTCGTCGCCCGTCGTGACGTCGAACTTCGCCCCCGTGATCCGGCCCAGGTACTCAGCCAATTCCGCGGCCACCTGACGCGTGGACTCAGCGGCGTCCCGCGCAACGACGATCGGCAACCGCGCCGCGCCGTTTTCCGCCAGCAGCAACCGTTCTGTTGTTTCCTGTTCAACGGCGGCTGCCGCCACGGATATTGGCGCAACGGGGTCCGGGTTCGCAACGCCAAACACAACTGCAACGAGGATGGCGTGTCGCATGGTCTCCTCCCTGCCGTGTCGCGGCAATCGAGCGTAGCGCGGCTTTTAACCTGCGGTCCAAGAACCCGTGCAGCCGAAAACAAGTCGTGCAGCGACGGCTGAACCCGACCGCCGAGATCATCCGTCGTGACGCGACTTTCGCGTGCGGGAGCCTTTCGTCTCAGTTCGCCGATGCGTAGAATACGGTATGTCGATGCGTTTTGCGACAGGGTTAGAGTATGGCCAGCCAGAGGTTGGTCAGCGGGGTTTCGTTCGGGTAACGGATGTGCCGCCCGGATTTCAATGTGCCGCAACCGCTGCCCGCCAGGAGGATGGGGAGATCGTCGTGGTTGTGGCGGTTGCCGTCCGAGTTGCCGCTGCCGTAAGCGATCATGGCGTGGTCCAACAGCGCGCCGTCGCCCTCAGGGACCGACTTGAGCTTCTCCAGCAAGTACGCCAACTGCCTGACGTGGAACGTGTTGATCAGGCGCAGCTTGTGCTTCTTGGCCTGGTCGTTGCTGTGGTGCGACAGCTCGTGATGGCCCTCCGGCACTTCGATAAACGGGTAGGGCCACGCAGGACGGTGCGGCGGGAGATCGATTTCTTGTTCGGCATGTTGGTGCTCCATTCGGAAATCAACGCCGGCCAGATCGCGGATCGTGTTGCGGTATTCCGTGCGGTTCAGCCGCCGCATGGTGACGCGGCCGGGATCGGGCTTGGCATCGCGCGCGGCACGCGCGAAGACGCCTCGCACCGCGCGGAGGAAAGCCTCGCGCTGCTCGACCGTGGGCCGCGGCGCGTCTTCGGGCGGCATGCCGCCGGTCTCGACCATTCCGATCACGTTGTCCCACAATTGATGAAAAGCTGGTCGAACACTGGAACTCCGTCTGCCTCACGCGGCGCGACGTCGGCTTCCAAGCGGCGACAAGTCGCCGCACTCCAAACGGGCGTTTTGCCGTGGGCGAGCTAGGCCGCGCCGACCGCGCGCTGCTCGTGGAAGTTGCCGGCGCGGAACGCGTCGGCGATGGCCAACGGGACTTCCGCCTCGGCCAGCACCAGGCGAGCGCGGTTCTCGGCGACCTTGGCCCGATTCTCCTGTTCCATGGCGACGGCCTCGGCGCGGTGGCGTTCGGCCTCGGCGCGGCGCTTGCGCATATCCGCTTCGGCCTGATCGGCCTGCAAGCGTGCGCCGATATTCTCTCCCACGTCGATGTCGGCGATGTCGATCGAGACGATTTCGAACGCCGTTTGGGAGTCCAGGCCGCGGGCCAACACGGCTTTGCTGATGCGGTCGGGGTTCTCCAGCACTTCTTTGTGCGAATTGGACGAACCGATCGAGGTGATGATGCCTTCCCCGACGCGGGCGATCACGGTCTCCTCGGTCGCTCCGCCGATCAGTTGTTCCAGGTTGGTGCGGACCGTGACGCGAGCCCGCACGCGGAGTTCGATGCCGTTCTTGGCGATGGCGCTGAGGGTCGTTTTGCCGCTGCGTTGCGGGTCGGGGCAGTCGATGACTTTCGGATAGACGCTGGTCCGGACCGCGTCAACCACGTCGCGTCCGGCCAGATCGATGGCGGCGGCGCGGTCGAAGTCCAAGTCGATATTGGCCCGATGGGCGGCGATGATCGCGTGTACGACCTTCATCACGTCGCCGCCCGCCAGGTAGTGCGCTTCCAGCCGCGACGTGCTGATCCCTGTGCGGCGGTCGATATTCAATCCGGCCTGAGCGCACATGATCTTGGCCGTGACAATCACAGTCGCCTTGACCTGGCGGAAACCCATCCCGATCAGGCTCCAGATGCTGACGTCGGCCCCTGACATAAACGCCTGGAACCACAGCTTGCCGTAGGCTGCGGCGGCGATCAGGAAACCAAAGAAGACGAGGCCGGCAACGATGCAGATCCCGGCCACCACGAGCCAGGTGACCTCGCCTTCGGCCAGCAAGCACGGCAAGTTGTTGAACATGATGGCTTCCTTCTTGACCGCGAACGGGGAAAGTCCCAAAAACACCTGCACACACGCCCCTCAATCTTAACTCATCCACACGGCAGACAACAACACCCGGACGAAAAATATCCGTCACTCGCGGACCTGGACGAATCCACCGTTGCGCCGACCGCCGTGAATCCCTCACCGCATCTGGCCGCCAACGTCCGCCGCTGCTAAGATGTCGGTGCGCAAGATTCTCGTGCGCGCATCACCGTGCGTCGCGACTTGAGCCCAACACCGTATTCTCGAAAACTCAACCGGAGACCCGCCTATGTTTCGTTTCGCGTCCCTGGTGGCCGTGGGGGTTCTTTTGCTGGGCTGCTCCGGCCATCCGCCGGATGCTCCCGCCCCGCCGGCAAGCGTCACTCCGGCGGCCGGCGCGGCTGCGGTCTAGCAGGTGACCCTGCGCGCGCCGGCGATGGTGTGTACCAAGAACTGCTGGCCTGCCGTCCGCGACGCGCTGCAGCAGCAGCCCGGCGTGACGGAGGTCAAGCTGGCTCCGCAGAAGGAAGAAGTCGCGATCGACAACCCGCTGGTGACGATCAGCCTGAACGGCCCGTTTGACACCGACAAGGCCATCGCCGCCATCGCGGCCGCCGGATTCGCCAAGGCGACGGCCGAGAAGCGAGGCACCGGGCGAACGGGCGGCGCGGGACGTGGCAGAATCGGGCAGGAACACCGGGGCGGCAACAGAGGGCGAGCCCGCTGCGCGAGTTCTGAGCGAGCGCCTATCGCTTGGCTTTTTTCTTGGGCGCCAGGATCTCTAAGCCCTTCTTGGTATTCGAGACCCGCATGAAGACCGTGGCCTGGGTGTCGTCGGAGCTGCCGTAGGCATACTCGATGTTGACTTTGGCGCGGGCGAACTTCGCCGCTAATTGGGCCAGCGCGCCGGGGTGGTCCGGCAGTTTCACAACCAGCACGTCCGTTTCCACGACCAATGCCCCGTGCTCGCCCAGGACGTGAATGGCTTTGTGCGGATCGCTGACGATCAGCCGCACCACGGCATGGTCCACCGTATCCGAGACCGATACTCCGCGAATGTTGATGTCATGGTCTGCCAACGCCTTGCAGACCTCGGCCAACACCCCCGGCTTGTTCTCCAGGAAAACCGACAGCTGTTTTGCGATCATCGGATGTCCTCCCATCAAAAAAGGGGCGGCATGCTACGTGGCCACGGGACGTGGTCACTTTTCATTATAGGACGGGGCCGGCCGAAACGAACGCCGCCTGGCGGCAGAAGCCGGGCTTTTCCGAAGAAGGCGGCCTACCGGTCTGGACACGGCACCGGCTCGCCTTCCGCGCGGCGTGCGTGCTGATCGCGTTGCCGAGATTTACATCAGCGACGTGCTGAAATACCGCTCGGCGCGGTCGGCCAGCACGGTGACGATGTTCCCACTGTAGCGTTGGGCCAGTTGGCGGGCTGCCCAGACGTTGGCACCTGACGAGACGCCCACCAGCAGGCCCAAATCGCGGGCCAGTTGCCGGGCCGTGCCGATGGCATCGTCGTCGGTCACTTCGATCACGTCGTCGACCAGCGACACATCCAGCACGGCGGGGACGAACCCGTCGCCGATCCCCTGAATCTGGTGCAGTCCCGGTTCGTGACCCAGCAAAGCGGACACGTCCTTCGGTTCCACCGCCACGATGCGCACTTGCGGGTGGTGGTCTTTCAGAAACCGTCCGACCCCTTGCAGGGTCCCGCCGCTGCCTACGCCCGCAACGAAACACCGGATCTCGCCGCTCATCTGCCGCCAGATCTCCGGCGCCGTGGCTTCGTAGTGGCAGCGGGGATTGTCCGGGTTCTCGAATTGCTGCGGGACGTAAATCCGCGGGTCCTCGGCCGCCATCTGCCGCACGCGCTGGACGCACCCGCCGATGCCTTCGCGGTCCGGCGTCAGGATCAGTTCCGCTCCCAAGGCGCAAATGATCTTCTTGCGTTCCTCGCTCATGCCTTCCGGCATCACGATCCGCACGTGATAGCCCTTCAAGCGTCCGATCAACGCCACGCCGATGCCCGTGTTGCCGCTGGTCGGCTCGACGATGATCGAATCCGGTGTCAGCTTGTGATCGCGCTCGGCGCCCTCGATCATGGCCAACGCGACGCGGTCCTTGACGCTGCCGCCAGGGTTCAAGAATTCGGCCTTGGCAAAGATGTTCTCGCCTTTGAGCCGCACCATGGGCGTGTTGCCGATCAGGTCCAGGACGTTGTCAGTGAACATGGCAGGAGGGGCAGGGCGACGTTCAAGTGGTGGGGGTTGTCGGAGTTGTCCGCAGCAGACACGCACATGATATCATGCGCGGCTCATTCTATCCGGGCTCGGATCGCGC
This sequence comes from uncultured Pirellulaceae bacterium, assembly GCA_964486845.1. Taxonomy (GTDB): domain Bacteria; phylum Planctomycetota; class Planctomycetia; order Pirellulales; family Pirellulaceae; genus Anammoximicrobium. Next base: position 7,872 of record CAZAQY010000093.1, on the reverse strand, counting down.
GCAAAGAGGTGCTGCCAACTGACATCACTCCGTCGACAACCACTGCCGGAGTTGGTCCGGCATCGGGTGTTCCAGTTGGACATGCTGCTGGCGGAGCGCGGCGCGCAGTTTCTCCGGCGGCACGTCGGGCAGATCGACGTTCCGCTCTTTGGCCAACGCGGCAGCGGTGCCGGCGGCCTGGCCCAACTGGATCATCGTGCGCGACAGCCGGCAACTGGACGCGGCCAGCGAGCTGAAGCTGGCGGCGCGGCAGGCGATCAGCAGGTTGCGGTGGCCCTTGGGGATCAGGCAGCGATAGGGCACGCCGTAAGGCTCGCGCAGCTCGCCGATGCCGTGCGCGTGGCTGCCGTGCGTGTCCAACGAGTGATCGGCGATGGCGATGATGTCCGGGTGCTTCTGCTGGCTCAGCCCGCCGCGCACGTCGCGTTCGGTCAGCACGTACTCGCCCACAAAGCGGCGCGCTTCGCGCACGCCCAGGGCCGGAGCAACCCACGTGATCCGGCGGCGGCGGAATTCCTCGTACCGCGTCTGCAGGTCGTGCCAGTGAGCCCGCACCCGCCGCTGGCACTCGGCGTACGAATCCTGATAACCGCGTTGGAGGAACTCCTGGCCGTCCATGGTCGGCAGCATGTTGATGTTCAGGTCGCCGTTGGGGTAGTGGTTCATTTGGGCGACGGGGAAGCTGCCGCGCCACCAGCATTTTGCGGGCACGTCCGGCGGCAGCGGGTCGATTCCCGCCTCGGGCCGGGGCGCAACGCGATAGATCAAGGTCACGCCGTTGACCTTGTTGGTCGTCTGGGGCGGCGCGCTGGGTTCGTCAAACCGGTCCCGCGGCTCCTGGCCTGTCATCGCCTCGCAGCCGGCATCCTGACACAGCCAGCCGTCACCGGTCGCGTCCACGTAGTAACGGGCGACGATCCGCTGGCCGTTTGCCGACTGCAGGAATTGGATGCGTCCCGCGGCGGCTCGCAGCGTGCGAAACTCGGTGTTCAGCAGAATGCGGCAGCGGCCGGTCTCTTCCAGCATGGCGTTCATCGTGGCCGACATGGCGTCCGGCTCAAACACGACGCCGTGCAACTGCTCGCGGCAGGCGGCTTCGTCGGCGCCAAGGCCCTTCAAACCGTGCCGGCGAAGGGAGTCGGCGTAGCGGCGAGTCGGATCGATGACCGTTTCGCCGCCGGGGAAGCGATACGGTTCCTGGTCGGGGTTGAACCAGACAAGGTGCCGTCCGAACGAGTAGATGCCGGCAGCCTTCGGGATCTGCTTCAGCCGCCGGTAGACGTCGAACGGAATCCCCGTCCCGCCCGCGCCTGGCTCCCAGCAGGTGACGCCGCTCACCACGGAGTTGCCGCCGAGTCGGTCCGCCCGCTCGACCAGCACGACGTTCAACCCCAACCGCGCCGCCGCCAACGCTGCGCCAAACCCGCCGCTGCCGCCGCCGACCACGGCCAAATCGTATTCCAGAGGCGCGGATGCCGACGACGTGGCGTCCTCGGCAGCAGCGCGAGTCCTGACATTGTCAGCGGGATCGGCCGCGGCCGCCGAAACCGAAAAGAGCGCCAGAATCAGCAGCCAACCGGCACTCACCGGCCACCGGGGGGCTGACGCCGCCCCGCTCGCCAAGAGAACCAGCAGTGCCGGCAGCCGGCCGACACCTCGGCGAGGTTGCCCATCGCGAGATGCGGGGGAATTCGGGGCGCCGGCGCGGGCGGCGATCGGGCGGCAGGGCCCCCAATCCGCGCAGATTCGGCTGCTCTCGCTCGGAAGAAGCGAATGTGAAGGCATGCGCCCCTCCCTCACGAGACTCAGGATTCCGGCTCGACGCCCAGACGCCGCAACTGCTCGGCCAGCCGCTCGGCCCGCTCGGCGGCCCGCTGGGCTTCTTCCTGGGCGCGCCGGGCTCGATCTTGGGCGACTTGCGCCCGCGCCTGTTCCTCGTCGGCCCGTTCACTGCCGGTCTTGATCAACCGGCCCTCGGCATCGACCCATCGCAGCCAGGTCCCATCGGCGTTCTCGTATCGTCCCTGCCAGATCCGCAGGCCCAAGCCGATCTCGGCAAACGAGATCGGCTCGGCCAGCGGACGGTACTTCCGGCCATCCAGCTTAAAGGCCCGCAACGGGTCTGCGCTCAGCCACGCGTCCGGGTCGTAGATGACGTAGTAGCAAATTCCAATCCGGGCGTAGCCTGTCAGCTTGTCCGAGTCCTCGCCGCCTTCGCGGTTCGAGACGACCTCGACGACGACTTCGGGCATCTTGCCGTATTCCCAGACAAAATACGAACGGTGCTCCTTGGCCCACAAGTCCTCGGGCAGCTCCACGTCCAAACTCAACATCATGTCCGGCACGTAGGGCGGCCGGTGTACGGCGTAGAACAAGCCCACATTCGACATGGCGACAAACGGCCGCCCCTCGCCGGGACCGGCCCACGAGCTGAACAAGGGCTCGCTCAACAGCCGCTGCTGTTTCTCGGAAAAAACGTTGTCCACAGGCGTGTCATCCTCCGTCACCAGATGGTCCACGTTCGGGCGGAATCCGGCAGCCGGCGCCTGTAAGACGGAATTCTCGACGGTATCAGTAGCCATCTGTCAGACTCAAGGATCGCAGAAGGTGTTGACGATCGTGGCCTCACGGCCGCAACAAGATCGGGTCCAGATCGTTGACCGAAACTTATTGTAGTCGATCCCGCCTCGACGGGAAAGAAGCCCAGTTTTTCGTTTCCAGTCGGCCCCAACTTCTCTGCAGACGCTGGACAACATCGTCGATCGCTGGGACAATTCCGGTTCCAGAAGCGACGCGGGGCACGACATGGACAAACCATTCTCGGTCTTGGTGACGGGATCTGCCGGGCGCGTGGGTGGTGCCGCCTGCGCAGGCTTGCTGGCACGCGGCCATCGGGTTCGCGGGTTCGATGCCCGACCCACACCGGGTGTGTCCGATGCCGTGGTTGGCGATCTAACCGACGCCCCAGCGGTCCGCCGGGCGATGGAAGGCATCGAAGCCGTGGTGCATCTGGCCGCAACGCCGGACGAAGATGACTTTCTCGGCAAGCTGGTGCCCAACAACATCGTCGGGGTCTACCACGTGCTGGAGTCCGCCCGCCAAACCGGCGTGCGGCGGGTGATCCTGGCCAGCACGGGCCAAGTCGTGATGGGCCATGCGGGTCCCTGGCCGATTACGCCCGACATGCCGTACAGCCCGCGGAACTGGTACGCTTCGGCCAAGGTCATGACCGAAGTGGTGGGACAGGTCTACGCGTACGAGTACGGCCACAGCATCATCGTGGCTCGGCTCGGCTGGTGTCCGCGGGACCACGAACACGCGGCCAAACTAGCGGTGGACGAATTCGGCAAGGATGTATACCTCAGCCCCCGCGACGCGGGCCGATTCTTCGTGTGCGCGGTCGAAGCCCCCGCAGAAATCCGCTACGCCGTGGTTTTCGCAGCCAGCAAACCGCGGCGCCAGACGCGCTACGACATCTCCTCCGCGCGCACCCTGCTGGGCTACGAGCCGCAGGACACGTGGCCGGCGGGGACCGAGATCGTCGACGGGTGAGGCCCTGCCGAGCCTGCTCACTGCTTCGCTTTGACTTTCGCCTTGACCTTCGCTTTTGGCTTCGGCTCCCGCGGCGGCATTTCGGGAAGTTGGTCGGCCTTGGGCGCCGCCTGGGCGAGGTTCGGCGTGACGTCCGCTTCGGCGCGGCCCAACGCCCAGGCGAAGCCGCCCAGAATCAGAGCCTTGACCTTTGGATTGGTCCAGATGTCTTCGCGGTGGCCGAAGGACGTGTAGTACACGCGCCCCTTGCCGTGCATCCGGGCCCACGTGGCCGGGAACGGCGGCCGCTGGTAGCAGGCGTCCACCATGCCCTCGGTTTCCTGCACGAGGATCACGTGCATGTCCTTGGCAAAGTTCTTCAAGGCATACCACTCTTCCAGGAACCTCGAAGCTTCGCCCATCTCCTGCACGCCAGGGAACTTGGGCGAGGTCACCCGCATGGTCGCTTCCTGCTGCCGGCCGTGGACGATGAACTCGCCGCCGGCCATGGCAATGTACGGATCGAGTTCCGTTTGGTTTTGGTTGGCCGGCCCGGCCGAGTGGAAGCTATCGGTGGCCGAGTGAAAGCCGACGTAGCCCTTGCCGGCCGCGATCGCGTCCAGGAATCGCTTCTTGCCGTCCGCCGTCATCGGCGGGTTATTGTACTTGTCCGGCTTGGTGAGATCGCCGCAGGTGTAGAAGGCGAAGGCATCGTACTTGGCCAGGTCTTCGTCGAACACCCGGCCGTCTTTGGAACATTCCACGTCAAAGCCCGCCTCCTTGCCCCACTCGACCAGCAGCTTTTCGGAAAACGCCAGTTCGCCGCCCTCCCGCTTCACGGGACTGTGCTCGAAGCCGACGCTCCGCGTAAAGTACAGCACTTTGGCCTTCTTGCCCTGCGCCAGCAACGGGCGTCCGAGAATCGCCGTGCCGGCCGCAGCCGCCGTGCATGTCTGAAGGAATTGGCGACGTCGCATGATAGGTTCTCCGTAGTTTGAGGGAAGAAGTCGTAGCAGCAAGCCATTATCGTTACGCAGGGGAAGCCGGTTTGTCCAGGGGAGTTCGCCACGGATCACTCGCCAATGATCTTGACCAGCACGCGTTTGGGGCGGCGTCCGTCGAACTCGCCATAGAAGATCTGTTCCCAAGGACCGAAATCCAGGCGGCCTTCCGTGATCGCCACAACCACTTCCCGGCCCATGATCTGGCGTTTGTGATGGGCATCCGCGTTGTCTTCGCCCGTACGGTTGTGGTGGTACCGATCCGGCGAAGGATCGAAGGGGGCCAACGTCTCCAACCATTTCTTGTAGTCCCGCAGCAAGCCCGGTTCGTCGTCGTTGATAAACACGCTGGCCGTGATGTGCATGGCATTGACCAGGCACAGACCCTCGCGGATCCCGCTCTTCTGCACGGCCGCTGCGACCTGGGATGTGATGTTCACGAAGTCCATCCGGGCGGGAAGATTGAAAGTCAAGCACTCGCGATACGATTGCACGGCTGAGCCCTTTCTGTTGATCGGCTGGCTACTAACAAGTTTTCCCCGTCGCCGGCACGGAGCTGCCAGCGGCCGGCGCCCGTGGTTTTCCGCCTTGGCCGCATTCCCGCCAGCCGCCCCTGTTGCTAGCTTGCCGACATGGTAAGTTAAGCTCCGGCTTGGACGCGAGGGGATGTGACCTCCGTTTCTTAGTCGTTTCGCCACAGGACAGGAGTTCGCCAGATGGAAAAGACGAAAACGCTTGCCAAAAACCGGCTGGACGCCGCCCCCGATTTCGGCCCGGCGGCGGTTTCGAGCGAAACGTCGCAGCCGTTTGTGGGCCGTTGGAACCACCTGATCAGCACGACGAATTGGGAAAAGGGCCGCATTATTGCGGAATGGCGGCAATCGCTGATCGGCGCCAAACGCCCGGCACGCGAATACGCGGACGACGCCTGGGCGCGGCTGGTCGGCGCCGTCACCGGCCAGCACGTAGGGCGTTTGCGCCGGGTGTACGATCGCTTTGGCAAAACGTGCTCGGAGTACGAGGGCTTGTACTGGAGCCATTTCCACGCGGCCTTGGATTGGGTCGATGCCGAGATGTGGCTGGAAGGGGCGGTCCAGTCCCGGTGGTCGGTGTCGCAGATGCGCCGGCAGCGCTGGGAAGCGATGGGCGCGGTCGAGTCCGAGCGTCCGCTGGACGAAGACATCGTCGTCGCCGAGACGGACGAAGACGTCGACCCGGCCCTGGCCCGCGAAGAGGCTGCCAAACGCGTACCGGATGCGGTGGCCGAGGTCCAAGGTCCCCCCATCCCCGAAGGCGCGGATTTCGGTGATGAAGATGAGGGCCGCACGCGGGCTCGCGCGGACGACGCCGGACGGGCGGGCGATGAAGCGGTTCCGCTCGTGCGGCCGTTCGCCAACCTGGCGGAACTGCCCGACGATCTGGCCGACGCCTTCGAGGCGTTCAAACTGGCCATCCTGCGGCACAAAGCGGACGGCTGGCGGCAAATCTCGCTGAATGACGTACTCGGCGCGTTGGAGTCGCTCAAGGAATTGGCCTGGGCGCCGTCGGTGGATTAGCGCAGGTAATCGCCATCTCTGCGGTGGACCCGCTTCAGGGGGCGACCGTGACTTCCGCTGGCGGGTCCGAGACGCGTTGGATGCGGACCGGCCCGGACTTCTCGGCCACCGCGGCGAAGAAGTCGTCGGGGGCGGCTACGGCTTGGCCGTCGACGTGCGAGAACAGCGCTCCGGGGCGGAGTCCGGCTTTCCAGCAAGGGGAATCGCGCTCGACGTCCAGCACGGCCAGGCTGCCGGCGGGGATCTGGGGCCAGACTTGCCGCAGCAGCGCTTGCGGCAGCGCCGTGGCGTAGTCGATTTGCATGCCGCGCCAGGTGGGATCGGGGACCATCGAGTACGGCGGCCGCGCCCCGGCGACGCTCCGCTTGGAGAGCTTGGCGCCGGCTTGCAGCACCCGTCCGCGACGACCGACTTCCGCGCCCCGTTCGACGGTCAACCGGATCTCCGACGCCACCGGGTGCTTGCCTAACTCGAGCATCAACGTGTTGCGGTCGTACACCGGCTCGTCGTTGACGCGCGTGATGATGTCGCCCTCTTTCAGGCTCGCCGCAAACGCTGGCGTGCCGGGAACGACATGGGCGACCAGCGCGCCGTGCCGCCCCGCGCGGCGCATCGCCTCGGACAGATTTTCCGGCGAGACGCCCAGGAAGCCGAACTCGGCCTTGTGGCCCTTCTTGAGCGTCTCGATCGTGCGCAGGAAGACGTCGTTCACCGGGATGGCGAAACCGAGCGACCGTTCGTAGCCTTCGGAGGCGGCCAAGGCGGTAATCAGGCCGATCATCTCGCCTTTCAAGTTCAGCAGCGCGCCGCCGCTGGTGCCCAGATGGAGCCGCGCGTCTGTCTGGATCAGACCGCCGTACTGGTACAGCGAGTCTTTCGCCGGGTCGGGGCCGGACTCGTCAACCGCCGGCGGCAGCGGCCGGCCCAAATTCGAGATGATTCCCCAGCTGGCACTGACCGAGCCGTCTTTCGCGATTCCGTAGGGATTCCCCAGTGCGATCACGAATTGGCCTTTGCGCAAGTCCCTCGTGTCGCCCCAGGCGATCGGTTCCAGATCCGCGGCCTCGATCTTCAGCACCGCCAAATCCGTCCAGGGATCGCCGGCCGTGACGTGTTCGACCTTCTGCACGCCGATGGCGGTGAACGGACGGCGCTGGACCCAGACTCGGTAATCGTTCTCGGACGGGTTGCCCAGCACATGGTAGTTGGTCAGGATGTAGCCTCGCCGGTCGATCACCACGCCGGTCGCGTACTCGTTCGGCGCCGTTTCGTCCCAGCCGCCCGCTCGGCCGGGCACAAACGGCGCAGGCCGGCTCCCGCCCTGCGCCGGCGGCAACCGCCCCTTGCGATAGCGGGCGATCGCCACGACAGATCTCTCCGCGCGGGCAATCGCCTCGGTCACGGTCTTCTCCAGCGCCACGGCCCCGTCCAAAGACGTCGGCTCCTGGGCTGCGACATGGATGCGCGTGCCTGCGAGGAATGTCACCAGGATTGCGAACGCCAGGGGGCGTCCCGCGCGGAGCGCGGCCGCCCTGTGGGTCTCTGTCCGGACTGCAAGCGTGCGTGCCGCGACCTTCGTCATTCGAGCCTCGTCATTCTTTCGTCAGGCTTTTGGAAGCCCGGCTTTTCCGAAAACGCTTGGAAAAAGTATACCAAAGGCCGGACAAAAAAGAGAGAGCCAGGATTGGTTTGGTGTCTTCCCAGCCGCGGCGGCCGGAGTCTTCGAAGTTGCGCGTAGCCGAATTCGTGAGAATTTGGGGGTGTTTCGCTCGGCCCGACGACCA
>CAZAQY010000092.1:0-27460 GCA_964486845.1 uncultured Pirellulaceae bacterium | reverse complement strand
TGTCGGCGGAGTTCTGGCTGGACACGGTGACAAACTTTGGCCGCTGGTTTCACCGGGCGGCGGGCCGTGAGTCGCTGTTGGCGGATGAGGCCGCCCGCGCCGGCAAACGCTGGTTGCAGGGCGTCAGCCACTGCCAACAAGTCTTTGCATAGCCCAGCGGATCGCCGCGTCTTCCGGCTGAAGCGCGAGGCGTCAGCGCTGACTATCCATATTGCGTGCATGCGCCGCAGGTTGCTGTTCCCTCGGCGATGCTCGGCTTCGCCCCGGCTCCTGGCCAGATGCTTCTATGGCCTGGGCTTGGTTCGTTCCCGTCACCGTACACGTTGGATTCGATGCTGATATATCTCTGGGTGTCTGAGTTACGAGCGCAGGCGTGGGCATCTTTTTCGGCTACTATCCCGCCCGGCGAGCCAGTCGCCTGGACCCGATCGAATCCCTGCGGTACGAGTAGCCGGGAGGAAACCATGCCGCGACGCACGTTTATTGGTTGTGCGGTTGTGCGGCAGGTCCTTCGCTGCTGCCGCGCTGCTGCAAGGAAAAACGAATGATGCCGTTCAAAGTTTGGATCAGCATGGCCGGCTGCTTGTGCTTTGTTTTTGGAGTTGGTAGACAACCGTCCGACGAGGAGTGTATACTCCACGTTCGTGGTGAACGGCACGAAGTGATTTCATCTAGCCCGCGGTTGGTGTTCGCGACCGACGTGCGTGCCCCGCCGTGGAAGGAGGTTTGAAATGGAGAGGCAGGCGAGACAGACCCGTCCCCAAGTGGTGTGCATTTTGGCCGACAACAGCGGCTCGATGGAGGGCGAGAAGGCACAGGCGGCCACCAACGGCATTCGCGAGATGATCATGGAGTGCCAGTCGAAAGGGCCTCCCGGACCCGAACGGTCCTACTTCAAGCTCCTGCTGATCCGTTTCGACCAGCATGCCGCCATCGACCCGCTGTGCGATCTGACGCCGGTCCGTAAGATCAATCCGGATGACATCGCGATCGACGGAAAGGGAGGGCAGACCAACATCACCGCCGCCCTGCAACTGACGTTGGATCGCCTGCGCCCGTATCTGGCGTCGCTGCAGGATCACCCCGAACGAGCGATGCACCCGCTGCCACTGGTGCTGTTGTTTTCGGACGGCCAGCACAATGTGGGCGAGGGCCCGGGGCCGGTGGCTGCCGAAATCAAGCGGCTAACACTGGATGGCGAACCCGTGGTCATTGCCGCGGCCGGAGTTGCGGTGGGAGGCGACCAGCCCGACGAGAGAACGTTGCGGGAGATCGCCTCGCCTGAATGCTACGTGCCGATCAGCAATGTGGCCGCGTTGTCCGCCTTCATTAGCGCGGTCGGCAGTTCCGGCGCGTCGCGTGCGAAAGAGGTCGCCGACGTCATTAAGCAACAGGTACAGGCGTAGGCCATGAGCGACGATTTGCTTTCCTCTGCCGCCGCCCCCGATCGCACGGCGCTGGAACGGACGCTGGCGTCGCATCACGACTGGCTTGGCAAACAAGGCCAGTTGCTCGAACGTTCGGGATGCTTCCGCGTGGGTCCTTGGACCGGCGCCATCCATACGGACTTCGGACCGCCCGACCAGGACAAGACGACCAATCAAGACTACGCCCTGGCTTGGTGGCCCCGAGACGACGACCGTCGTTCAGCGATCCGCTGGGCGCTGGCCATGGGCGACGGCCTGACCACCTCGTTTGGTTCCGAGTGGGCTTCGAAACTGGCGTGCTGGGCGGCCTTGCGCGCGCTGGTCGAATCGTCCCCAACCGAGGCCAGCCTGGCGGCGCAGCAGGCGTTCGATATGGCCGGCGCAGCCATCGGATGCTTGGCGGACCAGTGGGCTGACGATCCTCAGGGCAGTTGCCCATCCGGTCAGTACTTGTCGACGTGGAAATACATGCTCCGCAAGGGCAGCCTCCTGCAGACCACGCTGACCTTGGCGTGGTTGGACGCAGAGTATTTTCGTGCGGCCATCCTCGGCGACGCGGGCCTCGTGTGGCGCGAGTATCGAGGCCCGGCGTCCAATCCCAGCCCGCAAGATCGGGTGATCGCAGAGTGTGATCTGGAGCAGCAGCAGGTCTTTGCGCTGGGGCCGGGCGAACGGCAAGTCAGCCGGTTCGATCACTGGGAAGAAATCCCCTTGCCCCAGCGATTCCTGGCCGCAATCTACACCGACGGGATCGCACGCGGCATCAGGAATTGTGCCTCGGTCTTGCTGGACGGCTTGGAGGAAATGGACTCATCCGCGGAGACGAACCACGCCCGGACCTTTGTCGAACAGGCGATCGCGCGCCAGCCTCGGGATTTTGAGGACAATCTGACGCTGGCCGTGATCCGTGGGACACGGCCATGGCGGTGACCAGTTCCAACATCCTGACGTTGAGCAACCTGCAAGCCAAGGAGTTGGCGGGCCGGTCCTTCCAGATCCAGGGACAACGGTATCAGTTTCGTCCCTACGACCCCGGACAGCCCGGCCAGACGCCGTGGCGGACGGGGGCGGAAGGCAAAGCCTACCCGCTGTTGGACAGCAACGGCCGCCCCGCGGCGTACCTCAAATTCTTTACCCAGGCCACAGCGAAACGCTTGCAGCGAACCCACTGGCTGATCGCCCAGCGGATGTACCTTTGGGCGGAGCAACTCCAGGCGGCCCCGTCGCTGTGGGTCGATAGCCGTCAGCACTCGCGGCCTGCCGCGGTCGGGTTCGATTTCACGGGCTGCCTGGCGCGCGCCGTGCCCGGAATGACGTGGCTGGAAGTGAAATACCGGATCCAGGAAAAAGACTTCCGGCCTGACGACGAATTCCGCTGGCGCTGCTTCTGCGATCTGGTGCTGTCGGTGGCCCTGCTGGAGCGGGCCGGGATCCTCCACGGGGATCTGTCTCCCAACAACATCATCGTCGACCCCAACGCGCCGCGCGGCCAACCAGCGCTGTACTTGATCGACTTCGACGCCTTCGTGGCCCCCGCGGCCGGCGCCGTCGGGCAAGTCACGCTTGGTGAAGGCGGCAGCTACGGGACCGAAGGCTATTGTCCGCCGGATCTGACCGAGCGTGCCAACCGTGGGGACGATTCTGTTTTGCCCTACTCCGACCGCTTTGGCCGCGACATGTTGGCCCTGGAACTGCTCTGTCTCGGTCCCGATCATTCGCCCGACGAGCCGCCCGTCAAGTGGGACAAGGCCGTCCTGCGGCGCCGCTGGGAAGCCCTCACGGCGCGACTGGCAGGAACTCGCGTTGCGGCACTGCAGCCGCTGCAGCCGCCCCACGTGTTCACCGTCGCCGAGCGGCAACGAACGCCTGCCGCCCAACTGGTCGCGGCCTTGGGACTGACCCTGCCGGCGCCCCGAAGCCCGCCTCCGCAACCCACGCCGGCGCCCATCTCGCCGCAGCCTCGACCCGCGGTTCGCCCTCCGCCTCGTCAACGTCGCTCCAGGCGAACCGTCGTTTGGTCCGTGACCGGAATCCTCCTGCTGTTGGCCGCAGTCATGACGCTGGTCAACTGGCGAGGCGAAGGGCCCGAACCGTCGCCGAAACCGGCTCCTCAGCCCGATTCCTTTACCCCCTCTCCCCCGACGAAATCGCCATCCTCGCCGACGTCGCCGAAACCGGCTCCTCAGCCCGATTCCTTTACCGGCACCCGCGCCGGGCAGGAGCGGGACGACAACGCGCTGCAGATGAAGCTCTGCTGGTGTCCGGCAGGCTCGTTCACGATGGGCAGTCCGCCCACTGAGCCAGACCGAGATGACGACGAAAACCAAGTGTCTGTGACGCTCTCGCAGGGATTCTGGCTGGGTAAGTATGAGGTCACCCAGGCGGACTGGCGGGCCGTGATGGGCAGCAACCCCAGTTATTTCTCCTCGACCGGCGATGGTTCGTCCAGCGTGCAGGGAATGGCCACCACGCGATTCCCCGTGGAGGACGTGAGCTGGAACGACGCTTCGGAGTTTTGCCGGAAGCTGACTGAGCAGGAACACCAAGCTGGGCGGCTGCCCGCCGACTGGGAATACCGCTTGCCGACGGAAGCCCAATGGGAATATGCCTGCCGGGCGGGGACCGTCACGGCCACGGCGTTCGGCGATAAGCTTAGCAGCCGCCAAGCGAATTTCGATGGCCGCATTCCGTACAACGGGGCGCAAACGGGACCCTACTTGGAACGGACGACAGAAGTGGGAAGCTATGCCGCCAACGCTTGGGGCTTGCACGACATGCACGGCAACGTGTGGGAGTGGTGCCGGGACTGGTATCAGAGCAGCCTGCCTGGCGGGACTGACCCAGAGACGTCCTCTGGGGCCGCGCGCCGGGTCCTGCGTGGCGGCAGCTGGATCAGCAACGGCGGGTACTGCCGGTCGGCGTCCCGCAGCAGGTTCGACCCGGAGGGGCGGTACCAGAGCAGCGGCTTCCGCCTGGCCGTAGTTCGGTCGGGTTCCTAGGCTGAGCTTCGGTCCGGCAGGCCAGCCGGGGCGAGCGGAGCCTGGAGCGAAGGCCGAAGGGGTTCGTACGGAGCGGAGCGGAGTCGAACCCCTTCGAGCCGGAGCGGAAGGCGGAGCGAGCGGATGCGGTGTACGGGCGCGCAGGTGTGCAGGGAAGTACTGTACAAATAGATAGTTCATAGGCCGGAACAAGTCCGCGTAGTTCCGGCAGGCCCGTGGTACAAAGCGGGAACGGCGGCGAACTCGTGCCGGAACTGCGCGGACTTGTTCCGGCCTACCTGGGGGTCACGGAGACGGCACGAACATGTTGAAATTTTTCTGCATTCCCGCCCGGCAGGCGGCCGGGGCGGAGGGGGAATTGAACCGGCTGTTGCGCACGCAGCGCATTGTGTCGGTCGACCGCCGCTGGGTGGAAAACGGCGAGCAGTCGTTTTGGAGCGTGTGCGTCGAGTACACGGAGCCGGTCGGGCCTGTGCCGGCGGCGCCGGCTTCGTCCGGCGAGCCGGGCAAGGGCAAGATCGACTACCGCGAGAGGCTAAAACCGGAAGATTTTGCGGTGTACGCCCAGCTGCGCGAGTTGCGGAAAGCGGTCGCGGCCGAAGAATCGGTGCCGGTTTACGCGGTCTTTACCAACGACCACTTGGCGCAAATTGCGGAGGGCAAAGTGCGGACGAAGGCGGCGTTGGAGGCCATCCAAGGCGTGGGCGCCGCCCGCGCAGCGAAGTACGCCGATCGGTTCTTGAGCCTGCTGAACTCGTTGGACACCCAACCGCCCCAAAAAGGGACCTGAATCGCATGCAGCGCGTAGGCGGTTTGTGGGAACGCATCTGGCAGCACGAGAACCTGGAATTGGCGTTTTGCAAGGCCCTGCGGGGCAAACGCAGGAGGGAGGACGCCCAAGAGTTCGCGGCCCGTCGCGAGGAAAATCTGGAACGGCTGGCCGAAGATTTGTCGGCGGGCACCGTCGCCGTAGGCGAGGGCACGCAGTTCACGATTTACGACCCGAAAAAGCGTCTGATCACCGCACCCTGCTTCCGCGAACGTGTGCTGCACCACGCCATCATGAACGTCTGCGAGCCGGTGTTCGAGCGGAGCCTGATCGCCGACACGTTCGCCTGCCGCCGCGGCAAAGGCCGGATTGCGGCCCTGTTGCGGGCCCGGCAGTTCGCGGCGCAGCACGCCTGCTTTTTGAAAATGGACGTCCGGAAATACTTCGACAGCGTGTCGCACGAGGTGCTGCTGGGCAAGCTGGCGCGGTTGTTCAAGGACGTTCCGCTGCTGGAGTTGTTTCGCCGCATTATCGAGAGCTACGCCAGCGCGCCGGGCCGGGGACTGCCCATCGGCAGTCTGACTTCACAGCATTTTGCCAACTTCTATTTGGGGCCCTTGGACCGGCTCGTCAAGCAGGATCTGCGCGTGGCGGGCTACGCCCGATACATGGATGACTTTGGGCTGTGGGAGGACGACTCGCGCCAGTTGACGGTGAAGATGGGACAGGTGACGGAGTTCCTGGGTGACGAATTGCGACTGACTCCCAACCCGCCGTCCTATGTGCAACGGACCCGGCAGGGTATGGACTGGCTCGGCTGCCGCGTGTATCCCAGCCACATGACGCTGAATCGCCGCAGCCGGCGGCGTTTTGCCCACAAGCTGCGGGTCTACGAAGCGATGTTTGCGGCGGGGCAGATGGACGAGTGCGAGTTGCAGCGCCGCGTGGAATCGTTGGTGGCTTTCACGCGGACGGAGGGTGTGTCCAGTTGGCAATTCCGCCGCAGTGTGTTAGAAAAACCATCGCGGCGCACCGATTCGGACTTCGAGCCGTAGGGTGCGTTGCGGGTGGGCGGCCAGAAGGCCACGAACCGGGTCCTGCGTGGCGGCAGCTGGAACAACAACGGCAGGAACTGCCGGTCGGCGAACCGCAACAGGAACGACCCGGAGAGGCGGAACCAGAACAACGGCTTCCGCCTGGCCGAAGCTCAGCCAAGGGCGGTGGATGCCGCGCCCGACCGAACCGGCCGTCTTCCCGTCCCGCCGCGGCTTGCCGCCGCGGGCGAAACCAAACCTCGGCCGCCCGGTGCTGGTAGGGTGGACTCACGCCGAACGCTCCGGGCGGCCATTTTCTCGCCGCGCGACGCTGTACTGGGTTGAGTTCCGCTTGATGACGGTCGGTTTCGCAGTCGACGTTCAGTTGCCGCGGCACATCAACCGCCAGCACGTGTCGCTTCCAGGTAGGGTGTTGGTTCTCGAACCAGCCGAGTTGCGTCGCTGCTTCGTCGATGGCGATCAAGTCCTTCTCGCCGTCGCGTACAAAGACATCGATCGCCGAGTGGTACACCTCGCCGCACGGCCGCTGCACGGTCCGCTGCGGTCGGCGCTGGAAACCCACCCTGGAGGAACGCATCGCGGGCAAAGTCCACGAACTCTTCGGGCGGACGAATCCGTAGAGCTGGCCTGAACCAGAAGCTTGCGCGCCCGATCGTCGTGCGAGGTACGGCGAATGATCGTTCCCCCGCAAGGGCCTACGGGTTGTCTCGCCACGGCCGCTTGCTCTGGTACGTCTCCAGGACCTTCTGCTCTTCGCCCCGCTCGGCCTCCGGGGCTATCGCGATGGCTTTGGTCTGCCACTGGACGGCTTTGGCAAAGTCGCCGGATTCGGCGTAGGCGGCAGCCAGAGCCTTCAGGTCGGGCCACTGTTCTTCCTGGGCCAGTTCGCAGGCTTTCTTGGCCGCCTCGACCGCCTGCTTCCCATTGCGAATGGCATCGTCCGGGCAGGTGGCCAGCAGCCAGGCCTTGTTCTGATACGCCAACAGGTAGTTCGGCGCGAGGCGAATCGCTTCGTCATAGTCGGCCAGCGCTTCACGGTACTTTTTTAGGACCTGCCGATTGTAGCCGCGGTTGTTGTAGGCCACTGGCGCCTTCGGATTCAGTTGGATCACCTGATTGAAATCGGCAATCGCCTTGGCCGACTCCTTCCGCTGGAACCAGAGGAAACCGCGGCTGCTGTAGGCCGGGATGAACTTGGCGTCCAGCTGGATCGCCTGGTCGAAATCGGCGACGGCTTTGTCCCAGTTCTCCATCGCCTGCCAGACCATGCCCCGCTGGTGATAGGCGGCCGGGTTCTTAGGGTCCAGCCGGATGGCCTCGGCCAGATCGTCAATCGCCTTGATCTCTTCGTTGGCCGCTTGATACGCCGACGCGCGGTTCAAGTAGACCGAAGCCGTTTTGTCGCCGCGTTGGATGGCCGCGGTGAAGTCCTCGACGGCCTTCTCAGGACGGCCGCCGGCCAGCTGCGCCACCCCGCGATTGACGAACAGGTACGCCTGGTTCACTCCCAAGCGTTGGGCCATGTCGTAATCGGCGATCGCCTTGTCGAACTCGCCTTGGGTGGCGCGATGGATGCCCCGGTTCAGGTACACCAGCGGGTTCTTCGAGCCCAGTTGCACGGCGCGATCGTAATCGGCGACCAGTTTGTCCGTCTGGCCGCTCTGCAGCCAGATCGCCGCCCGCCGTTCGTAATGGACCGGATTGCGCGGATCGGCTCGGATCAGCTGGCTGTAGATCGACTCGGCCTCGGCCAACGGAACCACCGCCGCCCCCTCGATCCAGCCCTTGAGGCCGCGCGAGGATTGGACCCAAAACTTGTCCTGGTCCGTCGCCAAGACCACCAGCACCTCGCCGGCCTCCGTGGCGCCAGTCTCCTTCCGGCCGTCCGTGACGCGATACGTTCCGCGAGCCACGACCTCAAACGATTTTGGCGGGCCGGCGGCCCGAGCTGCGGAAATCGAGCCCAGCACGATCAGGGTTAAAAGCGTCAGCGCTCGTCGCATGGTTGAAACCCGTCCTAGTTCGTGGTTTGAGAAACGTTCATCGCCTGCCCGGAAATTCAGTCTCGCTACCCCGGCGGTAAGGTTGCGCCGCGTGCGGGTGTACGGGCCTACGGCTTGCCGTCGACCGGCTGCTCGATCGCCAGCTTGCCGCCCAGCGTCGCCGCCAGGTCGGGCAGATCATAGGTTGTCAGCGCCCCGTGGACGATCAACGCCATCAGGTAGCTGGTCTGCGTGCCGCCGCCGCCGCTGTTGCCGGTGCAACCGATCCGCTGCGGATCGACCTCGGGCCGGGACTGGAGGTAGTCGATGGCCCGCATCCCGTCCCAGATTTCGAACCGCGCGGTGTTGCGGCCCAGCAGCGTGCAGCCAATGCCGAACATGGTGTGCGCCCGCGTCCCCCAGTGCTTCGGCCAGCCGTCCGGGCCCAGGTACTGGCCGCGTTCGCCCTGGTCGATCGGATCAAACACGAGCGCCGCCATCCCGGACAGGGCCAGAAAGGCGCCGACGGTCTGGTACTCGTCATGGGCTTTGGCATTTTTCGCGTGGCCGCAGGGCACCAGCACTCCGGGATACGGCGGCGGAAAGCGGTCCGCCGCGGGCAGGAACAACCGCGCCGTGACGAAGTGTTTTGGCTGGCTCTCGAAAATGATCTTCTCCACGCGATAGCCGTCGCGCGCCACGGTCCCGGTGACTTGCGGATGGAGCGGCGTGCAGTCGGGCAGGCCGCCGATCGCGGCGAGGAACTCCTCCCGTCGCTCTTTCTGATAAGCCGCGATCGCCTCCGGTTTGGCGCGGGCTTCATATTCCGCCTGCCAGCGTTGGAAGGCCGTTCCGGCGTGCCGCTGCCAGTACTGTTTCATCATTTCCCCAGGTTTCTCGCCGGGGATCTTGTCGAACGGCACGTCCAGATCCGAGAGCGGCTTGGCTGCCTCGCCAGCGTGTGCCGCAGTGAAGGCCAACAGGACGAACACGAGAGCCGTGATGGAGTGTCGCTGCAACATGAGAGTGTCTCCGTGAAACCGAGTTCCGAACCGCGGTCATTGTAGCCTCGCCGTGCCACGACAGCCACTATGCCTGCGTCTTGAAGAAGGCCGACTCGATCCTGGTTCGTCAACGCAAAATTCACGTCGGGCATCAGAAGTGAGAGGCTGTGAAAAAATCAAAAAATTGGGACAGGCACCTCGCAGCCTCCTGTTTTCTCAGGGATTGGCACGGTGCCGCTTGCGAAACCAGCCCCCGCGAGCGTAGACTTCCAGCAAGTTCGCGGGCCATCCGCCACGTGTTTGAAGGACGCGGACGGCTGCTGGTGGTGCAGAAAACGGGCTGGGGCAAAAGCTTCGTTTACTTCATTGCTACCAAGCTGTTACGGGAGGCGGGAAACGGTCCTGCCTTGCTCATCTCGCCCTTGCTGGCTCTGATGCGCAACCAGATCGCGGCGGCGGAGCGGATGGGCGTTCAAGCCCTGACGATCAACTCCGACAATGAGGACGAATGGTCAGACATCGAAGCGGCGATTGGACGAGAAATGGCGATCAACCGCGAGTGGCAAACTCGAATTGAACGGAAGGGACCATCATGCGAGCGCTGGACCGCAAGGGATTCGCAGGCATCTTGCTGTTGAACGCACTGTTCGCGGCCGGCCCCGTCGCGGCGCGTGCCGCCGAGGCGGAGTTCACCATCGAGTCGCGGGATTTCGACGGCGGCAACGCCCGAGTGAGCCTCACCGGTCAGCCGTACGCCGACGGACCGTCCTGCGTCTGGAATGCGGGCGAGCTGCCGAATTGGACGGAGTACGAGATCGAGTTTCCGGTCACCGCCGATTACACCCTGTCGGCTTTGTACGCCGCCGAGCAGGCCCGCCCGGTCGAAATCAAGCTGGACGACAAGCAGGTCCACGTCGGGTTCAAGGGCGTGACGGGCAGCTGGAACACGTCGTCGGCCAAGTGGGAAGAGCAGTGCAAGCTGCCCATCTCGCGCGGCGCGCACACGATCATGCTGCGTTGCGAGGGCCCCTTCCCCCATATCTGCGCGCTGCGTTTGAAGTCGTCCGTGCCGTTCCCCGATGGTTGGCAACTGCCACGGCCCACGCCGGAGCAGCGGGCCGAGCGGATGCGACGCGCCGCTCAGCGGGCGCAGATCAAGGCCCAAATCGCGGCGTTGGAGAGCATCGACCTGGAAGCCGTGCGGCTGGCCATCGATGACATGGAAAGGGAGTTTCCGGGCCGCTACGACGCGGCGGCGCACAGGCAGGCCGTGGCCCGGTTCGAACGCGAGCGGGCGGGACTCCTCAAGGCGCTGGCCGACGGTACCGGCGCGGCGAGCGTGCCGGTCGAGGCGGTCTTGGCCGGCATCCGCACCGCGCTGCTGGCCAATCCGCTGCTGGATTTCGACCGGCTGCTGGTCGTACGCCGGAACTTCGGCGGCCCGCGGGCCCGGCACGTCGCCAGCTCGGACGCAGGCTTCGTGGCGGCCAACTATCAGAACCAGACCTCGATGCCGCGCGGCGGCTGGGACAACGAGATCGCCGTGCTGTCCAACCTGCGCGGCCAGCCGCGGATCGACCCGTTGTACAAGCCGTCCGGCGATCAGATCGTCCGCGACGTCCGGCTGGACTTCCCGGCCGATCGCATGCTGTTTTCGAGTATCGACGCCAACGGCCGCTGGGCCATCTTCGAGGTGCGCAGCGACGGCAGCGGCCTCGTGCAGCTGACTCCCACCGACTACCCGGACCTGGACTACTTCGACGCCTGCTACCTGCCCGACGGACGGATCGTGCTGTGTTCGACGGGCAACTACATCGGGCTGCCGTGCTTGAACGGCGGCGGGCAGGTTGCCAGCCTGTACCTGTTGGACCCGGCGACCAGATCGCTGCGGCAACTGACGTTCGACCAGGACAGCGACGCCGACCCGACCGTGCTGAACGACGGCCGCGTCCTGTTCCAGCGCTGGGAGTACAGCGATATTCCGCACTACTTCTCGCGGCGGCGGATGACCATGAATCCCGACGGCACGGGGCAGTTGGCTTTTCACGGCAGCAATTCCTGGTTCCCCACGGCGTTCCGCTTTGCCAAGCCGGTTCCCGACCATCCGGCGCGGATCGTGGGCATCATCAGCGGGCATCACGATTTCGGCGACTGCGGGCGGATGGCGATTCTCGATCCGGGGCTGGCCGGCGCCTATCCGTTTCGTTTCCGCCCAACGTCGAAAGAATGGGGAGTCGAAGGCGAGCCGATCGCGGTGACGCCGGACATCCTGCCGGCCGGGCAGACCGGGTTTGTGCAGCTGATTCCCGGCCGAGGCCAGACCGTGGCCGGCACCGTGTGCGACGCCATCATCGGGCACGTATACCGCAAGCAGCGTCCGGCGCTGACCACGCATCCCCATCCGCTCAGCAGCAAGTATTTCCTGGTATCCATGAAACCCACGCAGCAGAGTCTGTGGGGCATCTACCTGGTGGACGTGTTCGACAACGCGACTCTGATCGCGGAAGTCGAGGGCATGGGGCTGTTCGAGCCGCAGCCGTTCGTCGCCCGCTCCCGGCCGCCGGTGATTCCCAACCGGGTCAAGCCCGGATCGCGGACGGCCGACGTCCATATCGCGGACATCTACAGCGGTCCGGGCTTGCAAGGCGTGCCGCGCGGCACCGTGAAGAGCCTGCGCGTGTTTTCGTACCACTTCGGCTACAACGCCAAGGCCGGGTTCCCGCTGGTCGGCACGCAGGCCGGCTGGGACATGAAGCGGGTGCTCGGCACGGCGACGGTCGAGCCCGACGGTTCGGCCTTCTTCCAGATCCCGGCCAACGTGCCCGTCTCGATCCAGCCGCTGGACGCGGAAGGTCGAGCGGTCCAGCTGATGCGCAGCTGGCTGGTGGGCATGCCGGGCGAGTTAGTGTCCTGTGTGGGCTGTCACGAAAAGCGGCGGGAGACGCTGCCGATTCGCCGCAATCTGGCCCACGACCGCCGGGCGGAACCGCTGCAGCCCTGGTACGGCGCCCCGCGGCCGTTTGGCTTCGCCCATGAGGTCTTCCCCGTGCTGGAGCAGTACTGCATCGGCTGCCACGACAAACCGCCGGCGGTCGGCCCGCGCAGCAAGCCCTGCTTCAAAGACCCCGACACCGCCTACAACACGCTGCACCCGTACATCCATCGGCCCGGCGTGGAATCCGACATGGCGCTGCTGTATCCGATGGAATACCACGCCTCGACCAGCCTGCTGATCCAGATGTTGGAGAAAGGACATCACGGGGTGCAACTGGCCGAGATGAGTCACGAAGCGCGGGACCGGCTGTACACCTGGATCGACTTGAACGTACCCCGCGCCGGCAGTTGGGAGCCGCCGCCATTCCAGGGCCGCGACCAGCGGCAACGGCGCTGCGAGTTAGCCAAGGCGTTTGCCGACAACGACGACGATCCGGAAGGCGAGTACGCGGCGGCGGCCGAACGGTTCCGCAACCGCACGCCGGTCCCGTTCGTCGCTCCCCCGCCGGAACAGCCCGCGGAGCCCGACGGTCTGAAAGCGGCCGGTTTTCCTTTTGCGGCGCCGGAAGCAGGCCGGCTGCAACAGGCCGGCCCCGCGGCAGTCCGGCAGACGATCGACCTGGGCCACGGGGTAACGCTGACCCTGGCTTGGATTCCCGCCGGCCAGTTTGTGATGGGCAGCCTGGACGGCGCCCCGGACGAGCGGCCTCGATCCGTGGTCCGCGTCAGCCGGCCCTTCTGGATGGCGGTCACCGAAGTGACCAACGGGCAGTACGCCTTGTTCGATCCGCAGCACGATACGCGGTACATCGACATGCACTCGCTGGACCGCGTCGTGCCGGGGCACATCGCCAATCATCCCGATCAGCCGGTGGCCCGAGTCACCTGGTCGGAAGCGATGCGATTCTGCCAATGGCTGAGTGCAAAGACGGGCCTGGCGGTGACGCTGCCCAGCGAGGCCCAATGGGAATGGGCGGCTCGCGCGGGAGCCGACACGCAGTTCTTCTACGGCACGATGGACACCGACTTCGGCCGGTTTGCCAACCTGGCCGACCAGGCGCTCCGCTGGTACGCCATGGGCTATGACGGCCCCAGCGCCTTGCAGCGGCGGAACCCCTATCCGCCGGAGATGAATTTCCCGTTGCACGACCAGCGGTTCCGCGACCCGTGGTTCGTCGTGGACTATGTCGCCCAGACCGAAGCCAATGCCTGGGGGCTGAAAGACATGGTGGGCAACGTCAGCGAATGGACCCGCAGCAGCTATCGGCCTTATCCGTACCGCGACGACGACGGCCGGAACGGCGATGGCGGCACCGAGCGGCGT
This sequence comes from uncultured Pirellulaceae bacterium, assembly GCA_964486845.1. Taxonomy (GTDB): domain Bacteria; phylum Planctomycetota; class Planctomycetia; order Pirellulales; family Pirellulaceae; genus Anammoximicrobium. The sequence continues at coordinate 13,906 of CAZAQY010000092.1, read as the reverse complement.
GTCGCCCGCGGCGGCTCCTGGGCCGACCGCCCCGCCAACGCCGGCGCCTCCGTCCGCCGTGCTTACGAGCTCTGGCAGAGAGTCTACGACGTGGGCTTCCGTGTGATCGTGGAAGACGCCGCCAGCTCGACCGGGATCGCCTCGGCGCGGTGAGGCACGTCAGACGACACGTGTCGCGGACATCCACATCGCAGAGGGCCGCGATGTTCCGCTGCGGTGCGGCCATCGCTCGCACCACGCCGCCGCCCTGGCCGCCGACTCCGTTGACGGGTTCGACGAGTACCGCGAAAAGACCGGACTGGATGCGAACTCGCAATTCGCCGATCCGAAATTCGCCGATGCGGCGCAAGGCGACTACCGGCTCGGCCCCAACAGCCCGGCACGCAAGCTGCGATCCGACGGCGGCCCGGTCGGGGCCGAAATGCTGTGGAGGCCGACAAACACAGAAGAAGACCCCTGACGAAAAGATGAGGAAATATGAACACGACCGTTGCGGTGTATGACACCAAGCCCTACGACCGGGAATCGCTGGCGCGTGTCGAAGGCGCGGAAACCATTGACTGGCGGTTCCTCGATTTTCGTCTTGGCCCGGACAGCGTGCAGGCCGCCGCCGGCGCTCAGGCGGTGTGCGTGTTCGTCAGTGACGATGCCGGCCGGCCGGTGCTGGAGAAGCTCGCGAGGCTTGGAGTGCGCCTGCTGGCCCTGCGTTGCACGGGCTTCAACAACGTGGACTTGCCGGCCGCCAAAGAGTTGGGGCTGCCGGTGACGCGCGTGCCGAATTACTCGCCCTACTCGGTGGCCGAACATACGATGGCGCTGATCCTGGCCTTGAACCGCAAGCTGCACCGGGCCTTTAACCGGATCCGGGAACTCAACTTCTCGCTGGCGGGACTCGAAGGCTTCGATTTGCACGGCAAGACGGCGGGCCTCTTCGGCACCGGCAAGATCGGGCGCATCGTGGCGGAAATCCTGAAGGGATTCGGAATGCGCGTGCTGGCCTACGACCCGTATCCGGCGACGGATTGGGCGACCCAGCACGGCATCGTCTATACGGATCAACGGACGCTGATGCAGGAAAGCGACGTGGTGTCGCTGCACCTGCCGCTCACTCCCGAAACAAAACATCTGGTGCGCCGGGAAACCATCGAGTTGATGAAGCCCGGGGCGATTCTCGTCAACGTCAGCCGCGGGCAACTGATCGATACCGCCGCGCTGATCCAGGCCCTCAAGTCCCGCCGTCTCGGTGGCGTGGCCCTGGACGTCTACGAGGAAGAGGAAGGGGTTTTCTTCGAGGACCTTTCGGGGCAGGTCCTGGAGGACGATGTGCTGGCGCGACTGCTGACCTTTCCCAACGTGCTGATCACGGCCCACCAGGCGTTTCTGACGCGCGAGGCGTTGAAAGACATCGCCCGCGTCACTGTGGAAAACGTCCACCGCCTTGCCGCAGGCCGGCCCTTCGTGGAGGGAACGTTGCTCTGACGCTCCGGCTGCGCCCATGACTGGCAAGAAACATGCACTAAATAGGGAATATATTGAATGGCCCACTTTTGCTGTTTTGGGGCAATCTGCGGCTGTGGCTTGGGCCTGCCAGATCTTCTCGGACATTTCCGAACGCAAGCAGGCCGGCGCCAGGGGCTGCTCGACGGATCGTTGCTGGTGGTGCTGGGCGATGTCAGCGGTCATGGACTGGGCCCGGCGATCGTGGCGGCGGATTTTCCGGGCCAACCGGCAACGTCCGTCAGCCGAGATCGTCGGCGCGCTCTACCGGTCCGCTTGCGAATACGCAGGGGCCGAAAAACCCAGGGACGATATCACCGTAGTCGTCGTTAGAGCACTTGACGCTTCGCCTAAGCTTGCTACAAAGGAAGTGTGCCTCGGTGGTTCTGAAGCAATTCCTTTGGCAGTTGGGAGTTCAAGTGAGGGACAAGAAATGACCGGCACCGCACCTTTCGCCGTCGAACAGGGCGAAGACGTCACGATCGTTCGCATCGCTGACACGAGGTATTTCGATACCGACCACTACGCCCAACTCCAACATGCTCTCGTGGACTTCGTGGAACGCCAGCAGCCCGGCAAGTTGCTGGCGGATCTAGGCAACGTCCAGTACTGCTCGACCGCTTTGATCAACACGCTGCTGATCGCCCAAAACCGCATGAACACCTGGGCCGGGGTGATGAAACTGTTCGGGCTGAGCGAGGTGGTGCTGGAAACGCTGCAGCGTCTCAAGCTGGCCGACACTCTGTTGTCGGTGTACGCCGACGAGGCGGCCGCCAGGCAGGCTTGCGCCGTGTGAAGTGGCGCGTCGCCAAACAGGAAGGAGACCTGGAAACTCAGATACGCGAGAACTCCGCACGCCAGCACGAATGTCCGACGCATGGCTGCCTCCCCACGTTTTTTTCTGCGAAAGCGCGCATCCGGCGAAGAGGACTCCTGCGACATGAGAGCCCCTGCCACGAATCGCACCGAGACAAGGATTTCGGACTGCCCTCGACTGGCCAAGCGCTCGACGAGGTTGTGTGGCGCGCTGACCGTCTAGCCTATCGTATGGCCGTCCCGCCGGCTTTCCAGGGACGAATCGGACATTTTTTTCGCCGGGAACAGTTGGCGGCACCAGCCACCTCTTTCCTCTGGGCGCGCCGAACGGCAGAATCAATGGCAACGAGGTCGCCGGACCCCTTGCCGGAACGGCGCAACGCAACGGCACGCCTGCCAGCACCCTGTCGCCGATCGGATCGAACGATGGCACTTCAGGAAAGGACGATCACATGGCTCGAATACTGATCCCACTGGCCAGCGTCCTCGCCTTGGCCACCACCATTGGCGCCGCCGAGTTGCACGTCGCCACCGGCGGCAACGACTCCGACCCCGGCACGCAAGCCGCGCCGCTGCGCACGATCCAACGCGCCGCCGAATTGGCGCAGCCGGGCGACGTGATCACCGTGCATCAAGGCGTCTACCGGGAACGCATCAATCCGACGCGCGGCGGCCAATCCGACGCGAAGCGGATCGTTTATCAAGCCGCGCCGGGCGAGAAGGTGGAAATCAAAGGCTCCGAAGTCGTCAACAACTGGGTGAGGGTTCAAGACGATGTCTGGAAGGTGACGCTGCCCAATTCCTTTTTCGAGGGCTTCAATCCGTACAGCGACCTGATCCGCGGCGACTGGTTCAACGGCAAGGGCCGCGAACACCATACCGGCGCGGTTTACCTGAACGGCAACTGGCTGATCGAGGCGGCCAAACTGGAAGACGTGCTCAAGCCCGCAGCTCGAACCGCCACGGCGGCCAACGAGGACGTGGAACGTACCCCCCAATGGTTTGCCCAAGTCGACCAGGACAACACAACGATCTGGGCGCAGTTCCCCGGCGCGGACCCGAACCAGCAACTGGTCGAAATCAACGTGCGCCGGACCGTGTTCTATCCCGACCAGCCGGGACGGAACTTCATCACCGTGCGCGGCTTCACGATGCGCCATGCAGCCACGCCCTGGGCGCCGCCGACGGCCGAGCAGATCGGCTTGATCGGCACGCACTGGAGCAAAGGCTGGATCATCGAGAACAACGTCATCAGCCACTCGGTCTGCTCCGGCATTGCGCTCGGGAAACACGGCGACGAGTTTGACAATACTTCGGCCAACACGGCCGAAGGCTACGTCACGACCATCGAACGGGCCCATGCCCACACGATCGCCTGGACCAAGGAGAACATCGGCCACCACGTCGTCCGCAACAACACCGTTTCGCACTGCGAACAAGCCGGCATCGTTGGCAGCCTCGGCCCCGCGTTCAGCGTGGTCACCGGCAACACCATCCACGACGTCCACGTGCGGCGGCTGTTCACCGGCGCGGAGATGGCGGGCATCAAGTTCCACGCCGCCATTGATACCGAGATCAGCAACAACCACATCTACCGGACGACGCGCGGGCTGTGGCTCGACTGGATGGCGCAAGGCACGCGCGTCTCACGAAACCTGTTTCACGACAACATCACGGAAGACTTGTTCGTCGAAGTCAACCACGGGCCGTTCCTGGTGGACAGCAACATCTTCCTCTCCCCGACCACGCTGTTGGACATGTCTCAGGGCGGGGCCTATGCACACAACCTGATCACCGGCAAGATTGTCAGCAGCGAGGAACTGCGACGCGAAACGCCCTACCATCCCGCGCATTCCACGACGGTCGCCGGGTTGGTCAACATTCATGGCGGCGACAACCGCTTTTACAGCAACCTCTTCGTTGGCGCAGGCCCAACGCCAGCTCCGTCCTCAAACAAGGACGATCGGCACCGTCGAGTCGCCGGGTATGGACTTTGGGTGTACGACACCCGCGAGTTTCCGCTGCAAACGGGCGGCAACGTGTATCTGAACGGCGCGCGGCCCTACGCGCAGGAAGCCGGCGCGGTGGCCCTGGAGGCATTCGATCCCCAAGTCAGCCTCGTTGATCGGTCTCTGCAACTGACGTACGCTCCAGCCGTCCGGCAAGCGAAGACCACGCTCGTGACCACCGAATTACTCGGCCAGGCCAAGATTCCGGGACTGCCCTACGAAAACGTTGACGGCTCGCCGCTGAAGATCGACAGCGACTACTTCGGCAAGCCGCGCAACGCAGCCAATCCCACGCCCGGCTCATTCGAGAATCCCGGTCAGGGAATGCTCAAACTTAAGGTCTGGTAGCAGTCACGGCGGCTCAGCAGCGTTCGAGAAATAGTAGCCATCACACTCCGTGTGATGATCAGCAAGAAACACCGGACAGTTCTCTCTCGAACGCTGCTTAGGGCACAGGACGCCTAGCCATCCGGCCCAATCTTGTGGAGCGGTGGCATTGCGGCACGTTGGATTCAGCTACACACTTTGTCCTGCCAACCAGCCGGTACTGAAGGCCGCTTGGAAATTGTAACCTCCGATGGGGCCGTCGAGATCGAGGAGTTCACCGGCAAAGTACAGGCCGGCGACGCGCTTGCTTTGCACCGTCCGCGAGTCCACTTCGTCCAGGCTCACTCCGCCGGCGGTCACTTCCGCCTTGCGGAACCCCATCACGCCGCGCACCGGCACCCGCGTGCCCTTGATCGCCTCGATCCATCGCTGGCGGTCTCGTTTGGGCGTCTCCGCAGCGCGTTGCGTCAGCGGGATGCCCGCCCCATCCGCCACAGCCTGGACCAGGCGGCGGGGCCAGCGTTCTGCCAGAAAGCTCTCGAATTGCCTGCCGCCCTCGCCGCGGCACCGCGCGTCGAGCCAGCGTTCGAGTTCGCCGGCTGATTCGGCGGGCCAGAAGTCGCAGCGCAAGTGCAGGGCCTGCGGCTGTGGGCTGGCGCTGACGGCCCGGCTGACGTCCAGGACGACCGGGCCGGACAGACCGAAGTGGGTGAACAAGAAGGAACCGCGGGCGGCGGCCAGCACGGCCGGCGCTTTATCCCGGCTCCGGCGCTTGTTCGCCGCCGGCGACTCGCCGGCCTCCGGCGCGGACTCGCAAACCTGCACGGCGACGTCCGGGATGGTCACGCCACTCAACGGCTTCACCCATTCGGCGGCCGTCAGCACCGGAGTCAGGGCCGGCCGCGGCGTCACGATCCGATGGCCCAGTTCGGCCGCCCAGGCGTAGCCGTCCCCCCTCGTTCCGCAGCCCGGATACGACATGCCGCCGCTGGTTAGGATCACGGCGCGAGACTGCAGCTGGCGTTGTGCAGTCGTCAAACGAAAACCGTCGGCGCCGATCGCCAGCCGCAGCAACGGCTCGCGGAAAGACAACATGGCCCCGCTGCGTCCCAAACGACGCAGCAACGCGTTCAGCACGTCGGCCGCTCGATCGCTGGCAGGGAACACCTTGCCGCCTGCCTCGACCTTGGTGGCCACGCCTTCGCGTTCGACCATCTGCACCACGTCGTCGGGACTTAGTGCCGCCAGGGCCGAATACAGAAACCGCCCCTGCCGGCCGAACGCGGCGATGATCCCAGCTGCGTCCGTCACCACCACATCCCACACCATAACAGATCCTTCGGCGGTAAAGCATACAAGAAACCGCGGGACATGCCACACGGCAACGAAACGGAATTGCCGCCGGCGCGTTTGGGCGTTACAGTGGGACAATCGCAGCAACCGGCCATGCCGCCGGTTTTGGAGTGCGGTGCCTTGTCACCGCTTTGTGCAGCGGCCTGCAGTGTTGCAGCGGATTGGGTTCAGGAGATCCCACGAGGTGCCGTGGAACATAAAGCGACGGTGGTTGGGTGCCATCAAGCCAAAGCGACGACAAGGCGCCGCACTCCAAAAGACTTGCCATCCGTTTGGAGGAATAGTAACCGTGAGCACGACGATCGATCCGGACCGCGTCGAAATCATGATCCCCGCCGACGAAATCGCTGAGCGCGTCCGGCGGTTGGCCGTGCAGATCTCGGCGGACTACGCCGGCAAGCAACCGCTGGTGGTCGGCGTCCTCAAAGGCGCCTGGGTCCTGATGGCGGACCTCGTCCGGCAGTTGACGATCCCGGTCCGCTGCGATTTCGTCCGCGTCACCAGCTACGGGATGGGAACGGAAACCAGCGGCCGGCCGAAGCTGCTGCTGGACGTCCTCGAACCGGTGGCGGGCGCCGACGTGCTGGTCGTAGATGACATCCTGGACACGGGCGTCTCCGTCGCCTGGCTGCTGGACCACCTGCGGAAAAAGAACCCGGCCAGCCTGCGTTTGTGCGTACTGCTGGACAAATCCGAACGGCGGCGAGTGCCGGTCCAGGCCGACTACGTGGGCTTCCCAATCCCCGATCGGTTTGTGGTCGGTTACGGTCTGGATTGCGGCGAGCAGTTCCGCGAACTTCCCTTCGTCGGTCACGTGAAAGGGGACGAGTAGACATGGACGATTTGGAACTACTGCAGCGGCGAATCCGAGTGGCTCGCGGGCTCGAACCGGGCGATCTGTTGCTGTGCGGCGGGCGGATCGTCAACGTCTTCACGGGGCAGATCGAACCGGGAAACGTGGTCATTGCCGATGGTTGGATCGCGGGCGTCGGATCGTACGACTGGCAGGCGCGAGAGACGATCGCCTTGGACGGCCGGCCGGTTGTCCCCGGATTGATCGACGCCCACATGCACTTGGAGAGCACGTTGCTGTGGCCGCCGGAGTTGGCCCGCGCGCTCGTGCCGCACGGCACCGCGGCCATTATTGCGGACCCGCACGAGATCGCCAACGTGCTGGGGATTCCCGGCGTCGAGATGATGCTGGCGGCCAGCGAGCAGCTGCCGCTGGACATCTTCTTCATGGCCCCGTCGTGCGTGCCGGCGACCAGTTGGGAGGATGCCGGCGCCGCGCTCGACGCGGCCGCCGTACAGCGGTTGCTGCAACTGCCGCGAGTGCTGGGACTGGCCGAGGTGATGGATTTCCCCGCCGTGCTGGACGGCCAAGCGCCGGTGCTCGCTAAAATCTTGGCCGCCCGCCGGCGGTCGACGCCGGTCGACGGCCACGCGCCCGGACTGCGGGGCCAGTCCTTGGTCGGCTATGTCGCCGCAGGGATTCGCGCCGACCATGAATCGACCCAGATCGAGGAAGCCTTGCAGAAAGCGGCACTGGGCATGATGGTCCAGGTGCGGCAGGGCTCCAGCGAGCACAACCTCGAGACGTTCCTGCCGCTGCTGGTCGAAGATCGGCTCGGCGACTGGTCGCTCGCCACCGACGACATCTTGCCGACGGACATCGTCGAGCGCGGACACATCAATGCTTTGTTGCGCCGGACGGCAGCCGCGGGCGTCCCGCCGGCGCGGGCGATCCGCCACGCCACGCTGGTGCCTGCCCGGCATTACGGGTTGACGGACCGCGGCGCTGTCGCCCCTGGCTATCGGGCTGACGTCGTGGTGATGAACGATTTGCAGGAATTCCGGCCCACTCTGGTCATCCACGGCGGTCAGATTGTGGCCCGCGACGGGCGTTGCGTCTGGGACGCCGAGCCGAGCCTCGTCGGTCTGGAAAACACGGTGCGAATCGCCCCCGTGACCGAGGCGGATTTCGAGTTGAAGACGGCGGGCAAGGCTTGTCCGGTCGTCCGCCTTGTGCCGGGGCAGATCGTGACGCAAGGCATCACCGAGGACGTGCCGGCGAAAGACGGACGCTGGTGTTTTGCGCCGGACCGGGATCTCGCTCTGGCTGCCTGCATCGAACGGCATCGGGCCAGTGGGAAAATCGGCCTGGGGCTGGTCCGGGGATTTGCATTTCAACGCCACGGCGCTCTGGGTTCGTCCGTCGCCCACGATTCGCACAACCTGATCATCGCCGGCACCAATCCGTCGGACATGTTGGTTTGCGTCCGGGCCTTGGCCCGCAGCGGCGGCGGATTTGTGGCCGCGGCGGATGGCCAGGTGCTGGCCGAATTAGCGCTGAGCATCGCCGGTTTGATGTCCACCGCCAATGTACGCACCGTCCGGCATCAATTACAACAGTTACATGCGGCGGCCCAGACGCTGGGCTGCCCACTGCCCAGCCCGTTTGCCGTATTGTCCTTCCTGCCGCTGCCCGTGATTCCCGAATTGCGCGTCACGCCCCGCGGCTTGTTCGATGCCGGCAAGCAGCAGTTCGTATCAATCCAGTGAGGAGCTTCGGATGAAACAAGTTCGAGCCCCAGGGCGACCACCGAATCCGACCTGCCCGGTTCACGTGGGCGAGTCTCTCCGATACTCGCAGTCGCTCTCGGAGACCAGCCATCGTAGACGCGTCGCTCCGCGACGCGGTTCCGCGCGCACAGCGAGCGGCCTACGATGCGCCGGCCGCCAGCAGCGGCCTGGGTGTCTGCCATTGTCCGCGAGTGAAGTCCGGGACGCTCACCGGCGAACTGCCCTTGCCGACCGACGCTACGCTCAGCGGGAGGATGCTGGACCAGGCCGCCGCGTCGTACACCGTCATGTCCAGAGGGCTTCCGGTGCGCAGGCAGTGGATCAGCCGCCGGTTCATCAGGTAGTCCATGCCGCCGTGCCCGCCCGACTTGAGGGCCTGCTCCTTGTGCTGCTTCCAGAGCGGGTGGCCGTACTTGGCATGGTACGGGGCCAGATCGGTTTCCCACGCGTGTCCCTTGCCCTGCAGCGCGAGTCGGGGCGGGTAATCGGCGAACGTGCCGCCGGTGCCACAGACCATGTTGATCCGGCTGTAGGGGCGCGGCGTGACGAGGTCGAACTGGACCGAGATGCTCCGGCCCAGAGCCGTCTTGATCAGACTCGTGTTGACGTCGCCACAGACGTAGGTCTCCCGGCGGCGCGGGTCGCCGTCCGGCAGGGCGTCGCGCGCCTTGCTGAGCGACTTCTCGCACGAACTCATCGACACGAGGTAGTCGAAGCGGTCCCCGCCGTGAATGTCCAGGTACAGCGCTACCGGGCCCAGACCGTGCGTGGGATACAGGTTGCCGTTCAGTTTCATCAGGTGCCGCCGCCGCCAGACGCTGTACTCCGCGGTGCCCAGGAGGCCCGCGAGGAACGGATGGATGTAGCCGGCCTCGGCGTGCGTCAGTTCACCCAGGACGCCTTGGCGGACCATGTTCAGCACCAGCATCTCGATCTCGCCATAGCAGCAGTTCTCCAGCATCATGCAATGCCGCTGCGTCCGCTCCGAGGCGTTCACGAGGTCCCAGCACTCCTGCAGCGTGACGGCCGCGGGGACCTCGATCGCGACGTGCTTGCCGCCGTTCATGACGCATACACCCATCGCCGCGTGCCATTCCCAAGGCGTGGCGACGTAGACCAGGTCCACGTCGTCGCGCCGGCAGAGGTTCTCAAAATCGGTCTCGTTCGCGGAGAAGCCGGCCGGCGACGGCTGGCCCTTGGCGACCACCCGAGCCTGGGCGGCGGCGACCCGCTGCGGCACGACGTCGCACACGGCCGTCACGACCACGCCGTCGATGTTCAGCAGATCGCCCAGCAGACCGCTGCCGCGCGCGCCCACGCCGACCATCCCGGCGCGGACGGTCTCCAGCGGCGGATGTTTCAGGCCCAGCACGCTCTTCTGTCCGTCCAGACGAGGTGACGCCGCCTCGTCGGCCGCGCCGGCCAGACGGGCCCCCAGCGCCGCCGCGCCGCAGACGCCGACCGCTTGCATCATCGCCCGCCGGGAAACGGGAAGGCTGTTCGGTGTGGACATAGTGAAAAACTCCTTTCCAAGAGGCTCTTGCGCGTCGATAACAACGTTCGCAGTAACCGGAAGGCCCTGCGACAGCAATCAGTATTCACGATTCAAGCTGGGACTCAAGACCCGATCGCACGTCGCCCAGGGCGTCGTGAACTCGACCGGCTCCGCCGGGTCCTCGTCCGGCGAAAGAAATCGGACGAGGAGCGGGAAGAGATACGAGTGTCCGAGTACGTGTAAGAGTACGTGGAAAGCCCGTTTTCGCCCGACTTCCCGCCGTACTCGTACACGTACACGTAAATCTCTTCCACTTCTACTCATGGCTTCAATTTCCCCAAGTCGGCCACTATCATACGGATTCGTGTTGCATCAATAAACCTGCGGAGGCAACGATCATGCGTTACCGAACGATTCCAGTGGCGGGCTCACCGTGGCCGGCCGTCTCGTGTCTCGGTTTCTTGGCCTCGTTCCTCTTGAATTCCGCCTCGTTCGCCGCCCTGCCGGAAAAGACGCAGGTCGTCCAGGCGGAGTCGATGACTCTGACGGGCGAGGGCTGGACGGTGCGGGAACATTCCCCGGACAACTGGTACGCCAGCCGGCCGGTGGGCCAGATGCTCGGCGGACAGAACAAGCTCGCCGGCACGGCGGCGGCGACGTTCCGCATCCCGGCAGCGGGCAAGTACCGGATCTGGGTCCGCTACCTGGATATGGTCAACCATCGAAGCAAGTCGGGATTCCTGCTGGTGGGGTCTCAGCAGGACAGGCAGGTTGTCAAGAAGGATTTCGACAATACGGAGACGTCACCCCGGTCGACGCCGGAAGGGGCGAAGAAATGGGGCGATGGTTTTGCCCGCTGGATTTGGGACTTCGTCGAATTCGACGCAGCGGCAGGGAACCTGCAAGTCACGATCGAGAAAATCCACCTGACCCCCGTACACGGCTGCACCCGCACGCTGGACTTGCTGCTGCTGACCGACGATTTGATGTACGAGCCGCTGGTCACCGATTTGACGCCTCTGTACGTCAAGGTCCGCATGCTGCCCCAGCAGAAGACGCCGGTCGTGGTTCACTTCTGGGGCCGGCGGCCGTTTTCGCCTTGGTATACCCCGCACGCGAACATCAATCAGCAGGGACTGTTTGTGGGCGTGAGCGCGGGATCGGCAGACAAACCCGGCGTCCGCATGGCGGCCGGTGAGAAAAGCCCCTGGGTCGATCTCGCCCCGTACCTGGCTTACGGAGGCTTGAACCGAATCAGCCTCTACGCGATGCGATCGTACCACGAACCCGAGCCGGAAGCGTATTTCGAGATTCTGTTTTCCAGGACGCCTTCCGAGGCTGGACTGCTGAAGAAGGCCGAACGGAAGGGCATGGGCGACGGCTTCATCTTTGCGGTCGATCTGGTCGATTACCGGCTCGTCACCGAGACGGAAGGCAGTGAGGCCTCGCTGCGCATGGCCCAGGCAACTCCCGCGGTTCCTGGCAGGTTTCCCGCCCAGTTTCCGTTCTTCACCGGAATGTCGCTGACGTCGCAACGATCGACGGCCGAAGCGGTGGCCAACGAGCGGGAAGCCCTCCGGCTGATCGGAATCGGCAGCGACAAGAAACGCCCCTCGAACTTCTTTTTCCACCTGACGAAGTCGCCGGGCTGCCTGAGCCAACCAGACCGAGAGCGAATCGATGCGAGCATGAAGGAATTCGCCGACAAGAACCCGGACCGCAGCGGCTGGACGATGATCAACTTGATGGACGAGCCGGGTTTTGGATTCGATCACGTGGAAAGCTGCCCGGCCTGTCAGGAAGGGTTCGTTCCCTATCTGAAACGTCTCGGCTTGGCGGATGCCGAAATCGCGCAGCTCAATCTCAACAACGATCCCCAGCGCGCCGGCCCGGAAGCACAGGCGTCGTACTACTACACCCGCCGGTACCTGAATCACATCATGACGGAAATGCTGCGGGCGGGGACCCAAAGCGTAGAGAAGCACCTGCCCGGCATTCCGGCGACCGCCAATTTCGCCTGTGAACTGCTGGAAGGCAATCTGGTTTCCCGTTGCGTGGACTGGTACGAAATCTACGGAAGCGGGGCGTTGACGTTCGGCTGGAACGAGGACTGGGGCGGCTGGGCCCGCACCCGGCAGGTCAACGGCTACTATATCGACGTGATGCGATCCGCCTGCCGGAAGCCCGGCTTGCAGCACGGAATCTACAACGTCCTTTGCCGGCCGCCTTGGGAAATCCAGGCCCGCGGTTTCCTCGAGATCGGCCATGGCGATAAGTCCATCAGCTTCTTCAACTACGGGCCCTACTATGCGATCACCAGCGACACGAACAGCCATCGGCCGGAGATCTACGAGGCCATCAAGCGGATCACGTTTCCTGTCGGGGCCGTGGAACAGCCTGTCATGGCCGGCAAGACGGCGCCAGGTGACGTTGCCCACTTGCTGAGCGTTACCGGAGACATCTGGTACGCGACGCGGGACAACGTTTTCGGCAAAGAACGGGCCTGGCTCAATCTGCTCCTGCGCCACTGCAACATCCGTTGCGACGTCCTGTGCGAAGACGATCTGGCAAGCCTGCTGCCCGACTACAAGATGCTGCTGGCGACCGACGCACATCTGAAACGGTCGGCATTGCCTCCGTTGCTGAAATGGGTCCAGGGCGGCGGGGTGTTGTACCTGAGTGCCGGCGCGCTGGCGCGGGACGAATTCGACCATCCCCTGGGCCTGGACGAAGCCCTGCATCTCCATCGCGAACCGCTCGATTTCCGGGACAACCCCGGCCGGTCGGAGTACGAGATGCGTCACCTGAAGGAACTGGGCGTTTTCGAGGGCATCAAGCTGCTGTGCGGGACGCAAGCGCCGCGTTGGCAGACGTTCCCCGCCGGCCGAGGTCAGGTCATCGTCGTGGGGTTCTTCCCGGCGATCAGCTACATTGCGACCTCGCAGCGAGGCGAAGGCGCTGACCATTCGACGCTGGACTTCGACGCAGCGCACCGGCACTGGATGCAGCAGGTCCTGGCCCAAGGCAGCATCAAGCCCCGCCTGCGAACCGACAACTACCGCGTCGAGGCGAATTGGATTCAGTCTCCCGATGCAGACATCCTTGCCCTCTCCAATTGGACGGGGCAGGAACAGACGATCACCCTCGAACTGGATGACGCCCCGCCTTGCCGTGAGGTGTCGTCGGTGACGGGCAAAATCCTGTCGAAAGAAACGGACGGCGGAACGCTGCGAATACGGATTGCCTTGGCGGCGGGCGATTTTGTTCAACTGAAGCGTTAGGCTCCGTTCGACAAACTAGGCTCACTCGCGGAGCAGGAAGCGGTTGCTGATCTCCGTGTCAGGTGGAATCGCGTCGATCTCGAGGAACAAGCCCAGATCGCCGGCGCGAAACTCGCCTTTCTTCGTCACGCACTGCCAGCCGTTGATGCGCACCAGCTCGATCGCGTCGGCGTTTTCGGTGGGCTGAATCTCCAACACCCGTTGAATGCTGGCAAGTTTACGTTCCATAGCTGGATCATCCTTTTCGGAACGAGTAGAATCGAGCGTAGAGATTAAATCAATGTCCGAATGCGATTTGGTCTCGTACCAAAAACCAGGAGCGTCTCCCATGAGTGTCGATCCATTCAAAAGTTCAAAAGGACAGGCATCTTTCATTGACGGCGGGGCGGTTTGCTGGTAGGATGATTCACGGACGTGGACGTTTTTCGGGGAGGGTGGCGCGATGACGGTAGCTCGAAGTCAATTGGTGGATGTGGGCGTAACTCGTTACTATCACTGCATTTCCCGCTGTGTCCGGCGGGCCTTTTTGTGTGGGGAGGGGTTTG
>CAZAQY010000091.1:0-27581 GCA_964486845.1 uncultured Pirellulaceae bacterium | reverse complement strand
GCCTGCAGCCGTCTCCGCCAGTGATAGAACGCCGGCTGCGACACGCCCTCTCGGCTCGCGGAGACCGTTCGACACTTCACCTACCATCCGCGTCATCAGTTCCAGCCACACGAACAAGGAGTTTCCCGACCCGCAGGCCGGGTCGAGGACGAGGATCTCGCACAGATGTTCGTGGAACTCGCGCACCGCCTCGGCGGTCTTCCGGTTCGAGTCCAGTTGCACGGCGACCGCGTACGCGTCGTACCGCTCTCAGGGTACATCCTCCAGATAGACGCCGTCCTGGCGCAGCGTGGACTGCAATTTGCCGATGTCCACCTGGGCCATGCTCACGCCGCCGGAGAGCGCCAGTGCGGCGCACGTGCCGACGCCCTGGCCCATGACCATGCAGTGGGTCTGGACCCGGACCGACGAATGGCCTTCGTGCGTCGACGAAGCACAGCGGCCCACGACAGCCAGGTTGGGCATCGTCGCGTTGAGACACATGCCGAGCGGGATGTGGTAACTTTGGCCCACCGGCACCATCGTCTCCGGCTTGTGGTCGGCCCAGGTAGTATGGCCGCTTCCCTTGGGATCGTGGATGTCGATCATCCAGACGCCGTGGCCGATGGCGTCGGGTTGCTTGACGGCCTGAACGACCGTCTGTCCGTCCAGAGTCTTCAGGCCGCGAATCCGGCGCGACTCGCGGATCCCCAGGCTGAATCCGGTCTGCGCGACGGTGGCCTGGCTGAAGCCGGGCATTTCTTTGCGCCACAGTTCCACATACTGGTGGACCTGCCGGCGGGTCTGCGCGGTCAGCCGCGTCAGTTCCTCCTCGTGCAGTGGGTTGCCGGCGGCTGGGCACATGTTGTACGACACATCCGGCGGCTGAGGGCTGCGCAGGTAGTGGCGGGCAGCGGCTTCCAGGAACTGGGGAAATTGGCCTTCGTCGCGCAGCTTCTTCATCAGTTCAAACACGCGTTCGGCCTCTTCTGGATGAGCGCGGACGGCCGCGGGCTCCACGCCGTTCAAGCGGAACATCATCGTCATGCCCTGCACCAGGCCGTCCCCGGCCCGGCCGTAATCAAAAGGCAGTCCGGCCTTGGCGGCGATGTCGCCGTCGCCGGTGGCGTCGATCACGATCCGCGCCAGGAAGGCCCGCTGGCCCTGCTTGGTGTCCACGACCACACCGCGGATCTTTCCCGCTTCGACGATCGGCTCACCGGCCAGCGTGTAGCAGAACGTCCGCACGCCGGACTCGTCGAGCATGTGCTGATACACGACCTTCATCCCCTCGGGGTCGAACCAGTGCGTCTCGAAGGCTTTGGGAAAGTTCCCGACCTGCCGGATCCAGCCCCGTTTTCGCGCGCGCTCGGCGGCTTCCTCGACCAGCCCGTTGATCACCACTTTCTCCCGGTCGCTGCGGTGCCAGCCGTTGACGAGCGCGGCGGTGGCCATGCCCCCAACACAGGGCCAGCGCTCGATCAAGAGCACTTTCACGCCGTGCCGGGCGGCGCTGCAGGCCGCGGCAATGCCGGCCGTACCGCCGCCGCAGACCAGCACGTCAACCTCGGCCAGAACGGGCACTCTGCGTTCGGGAATGACGACGACGGACCCGCCGCCGTCACCCTCGACCGTGGCGTAGCCCGCGCCCGCGTTGACCGCCCACGCACCGAGACTGCCGCCGGCGGCGGCTGCCATGAAGTTGCGTCGAGATGTCCTCATTTCATTGATCCGTACAAAGATGGGGGAGTTGAAACAGGTGGTGCGACGAGCCTGAGTCTTGTTGGCAAACGAAGACATGTCAACCGCCCCATCCCGGAAGCCGCGGTTGCAGCTGCGTGTTTCGACGTTCGATTCCTTTCCCAGACGGGGCGCGGTAAGATTCTGGACGTTCCGCGAAACTCCTTGCGGCGATCGGTGTTGAATCTCGCGGGTTTTGGGATCACCTGAGGATCGGCGAATCGGTAACCGTGCGGTTCTTGTTTGCTATCATCACGCGGAGCGTGATGGCTACTTTCAACCGAGTCGAGGAGCCATGCCATGTCCAATTGCCGTGATCGTTTGCTGTTGACCTTGGCCGTTCTGCTGGTCGCACCCGCGGCCGGCGTTTTCGGGCAACCTGCCGGCAGTCCGCGTGACAGCCAGAACTACCTGGGTCGCGAGGAGTTGACCAAGAAGTACGATCGGGACGGTAACGGGGAATTGAGCCCGGTCGAGCGGCGGACGATGGTGCAGGACATCATCGAGGGCCGCGTGACCGTGCCGCCGCAGGTGCGGGAGAACTTCCGCAAGATGGCCGCCGGTTTCAAACTGCGGCCGGACCAGCGCCCGGCGAAGCCGGCCAAGTTGCGGCCGGGACAACCGCCGGGCGGCCGCATCCCCGACAGCGTGACGATCCAGCGGGATGTCGTCTACGGCGATGCGGGGGGACGGCCGCTGAAGTTGGACCTGGTGCTTCCCAAGGAGAAGAGCGACCGGCCGCGGCCGGTAATCGTGTTCATTCACGGCGGCGGCTGGCGCAACGGCGACAAGGCGGGCGGCGTGGGCCGCGTGGTTCCCTTCGTCGCCACGGGAAACTACGTGGGGGCCAGCGTCGGCTACCGCCTCAGCGGCGAGGCGACCTGGCCGGCTCAGATCCACGACTGCAAGGCAGCCATCCGCTGGCTGAAGGCCAACGCCGACAAGTACGGCATCGACCCGGAGCGGATCGGCGTCTGGGGCAGTTCGGCCGGCGGGCACCTGGTGAACATGCTGGGCACCTCGGGCGACGTCCAGGAGTTGGAGGGCGACTGCGGATCGCCCGGACAATCCAGCCGCGTCTGTTGCGTGGTGCCCTTCTGCGGCCCGGCCAACTTCCTGGCTCCCAAGCGGTTCGACGGCGGACGCTCGCCGTCCGCCGTCGATCTGTTGCTGGGCGGCAAGATCGAAGACAAGCAGGAACTGGCCAAACAGGCTTCGCCCATCACGCACGTGTCGAAAGACGACCCGCCGTTCCTGATCGTCCACGGCACGGCGGACAATACAGTCCCCTTCGAACAGGCCGAGATGTTCTACGCAGCGTTGCGCAAGGCCGAGGTGGACGTGAAGCTAGTCAAGATCCTCGGCGGCGGTCACGGAATCGGCGGCGACAAAGTCATGCAGCGCGTCAACGTCTTTTTCGACAAGCACCTCCGCGGGCAGGATGTCCAGGTCTCAGACGATGCTGACTGGGGCGGGCCTGGAGAATGAAGCCGGATCGAATTCCATTCGGTGCTAGGCGGCCATCCGCCCGACGACTGGAATCACAAACGGTATCGGGGAATGACGGCATTAGTAGGAACATGAGGTTGATCTGCAGAAAGGCCGGTCGGGAAGGCAAAGGTGAGATTCATGTCCGCAACGCTCGAAACACGTGTCGAGGCTCTCGAACACGAAGTTACAGGGATCAAGGCGATGCTGGAGGGCAGGCGACCCGTCAAGGACTGGCGGGTGACCTTCGGGATGTCACGCGACGACCCGGCTTTCGACGAACTGGTTCGGCTCGGCCGCGAGATCCGCGAACATCAGCAGAAGGGCAATTCCGCGGATGGCTGGCACAGATTCATCGAATCCACGATCCACATCGGCAAGTCGCCGCCTACGAGCGACTGCAGCGGCGGATTGAATTCTCTGCCGCATGGGAGGTGTTACCTTGGACCGAGCAAGCCGCCGACATTCTCGTCGATCTGCGACGCCGGGGAATCCGCATCGGGACCATGGATCTGAAGATCGCCGCGATTGCACTGTCGCATGAGGCCACTCTCCTTTCGCGCAATCTCGTTGACTTTGCCCAAGTTCCCCGCTTGGTGGTTGAGGATTGGACGTGAGCGGCAAGACGCTAGCCGCCGGTATTCCGGACGGTTCGGAACCGGTGGCTGGCGCCATTCCGTTCACTTACTTCTCGAAAGATGCTCGGGCGCTTGCCGGGAAACGAACGGCCCGCAACCCGCACGCCGCGCCCCGCATCCCGCGCCCCGTATCCCGCTTCAGATCGCTTCCGAACCGCGTTCGCCGGTGCGGATGCGGACGCAGTCTTCCAGCGGCAGCACGAAGATCTTGCCGTCGCCGATTTCGCCTTTTTCGCCGCTGCGGCCACCCTTGATAATAGCGTTGATCGTCGGCTCGACAAACGCCTCGTTGACCGCGATCTGAAGTTGGACCTTGCGCAGCAGACTAGTGCCCAGTTCCCGGCCGCGGTACGTCTCCGTCTGGCCTTTCTGGCGTCCGAAGCCCTGGCAGTCCATCACGGTCAGTCGGACGACTTCGACTTCGTTCAACGCTTCCTTGACCGCTTCCAGCTTGCCGGGTTGGATGATGGCGATGATCAGTTTCACGGGTCTGGGTTCTCCGCCTGGGGCCGGGCTGCGAGGCGGCGCCGCCGCGCTTCGGCCGGGCTCACCTGTGCCGGGCCGGGGGCGCCGGGACGGGCCAGCGGTGGTTGTTCGTGCTGCCATGGTCAGCCGGCCCAAGAGAGAATCTATCGCCGCAACGGCGTGACCACAAGACCCGTGGGTCGCGAATCGTGACCAATGCGGGTTAGAACGTCAAGATTCCGTCCATGCCGAAGATCCACGAATCCTCGGGCAGGCCGAGATTCGCAGCCAGTCCGGGCCCCCAGTTGTAGCGCACCTCGGGCCGGAGCACGAAGTTCGGGTGCGGCCGCCAGTTGACGCCCGCGGTGGCTTCGTAGGCGGAGGCGCCGTCCCGCTTCCACCACTCGAACCGGCCGCCCAGCTTCCAGCAGTCGTTCAATTCGTAGAACAGGTACTGGTTGATGCCGATGTCGTCGCGCTCCTGGGCGGAGAAAAGGTCCTTTTCCATATCGTACCAGCCGTCCGTCTCCACCCAATCGGTCTGCAACACGTAGTTCAGTCTCTCGGTGAGGCTGAAGTCAAACACCAGGCTGTGGTTGTAGCCCCCGCGACGCCAGCCCATGTTCCCGGCGCACACCATGTACGAGAAAGTCACGTTGTCGGTTAGGGAGTAGGCCAAGCCGCCAAGGAAATTGTTGCCTTGGGCGTATTGGTCGAAACCGGTGTCCCAACCGAGGGTCCAGCCTCCGTGGACGGTCAACCTGTCGCTCGCCTCGTAAGAGGCCAGGATGCCCGTGTGGGTGAACGGCTCGCTGTTGTATATCGTGAGCGCGTGACTGTAGAAGAAGTTGTAGGGAGCCATTACCGTTTCGTAGCCCAACAGCCGATAGAAGTGCCCGATTTTGACCGACAGGTCACTGTAGGCGACTTCGGCGTAGGCCTGCGGCAGCGCCCAGCCGTAGATGCCGTGATCGAAGCCGTTCCGGAAATCCCATTTCCCCGGATTGTTGCCGAACGCCTGAGTGTCCTGGGCATCGACGCCATACACGAGGTCGGTGCGGAAGCCCCAGTCCCAACCGCACTGGCCGTCGGCCACCTTCTCGGCGTACAAGTAGCCTTGGTGCAGGTGGAGCCGGTCCGGATGCGAGTTGAACCGGCCGTCCGTTTTGTTGTGGTAGCCGGCCTGGAACCAACCGCCGATTTTCAGTCCGCGACAGCCTTTTGGGTACAATTCCCAGGGATCGCCTTCGTAGCACAGGTCCAAGCCGCAACCGGTGCCGCAGCAAGCCTCGCTCGCCGCGTTACCGTTGTTCCAATCCGGTTGGCTCGGCAGCGGCTGCGCCAGCGGCGTTGGTTCGATCACCTGATCGCTGGGCGACGGCGCGGTAGGTTCTTCCGCCGCCACGTAGGGCGCGGGACGTCGCGACAACTCATACTCCGGCGCAGGCCGCACCCAGTACTGACCGAGCGCTGGGGTCGCCAGCAGACAGCAAACGCCGAGCGAAGCGTACGCCATTCTCATCCATGACATGTTCGATTCTCCTCGACCCGGAAGTCTCTCGCAGTTGGGGTCCTACGTGAAAGGCATCGGAAAGCGTCTGGCGCAAGGATAAGGAAACCAGCAGATGGTGGACTCGCACGGGTCGTTGCGGAATGCGCGACGGAACGTCTGGAAACGGATGTACCGGTTCTGACGGGGGCCGCCCTACGCTTCGCCCCCGGCGAACAGCGCGTCGACAAATTGGACGGGGTTGAAGAGGGCCAGATCCTCCGCCTTTTCGCCGATCCCCACATACTTGACGGGGATATTGAACTGTTGGCGGATGGGAATCACGACGCCGCCCTTGGCCGTACCGTCCAGTTTGGCAAGCACAATACCGGTACAACCCGCAGCATCGGAAAACCCTTTGGCTTGACTGATGCCATTCTGGCCGGCGGTTGCATCGAGCACCAGGAGCACCTCGTGAGGGGCCTCCGGAATCAGTTTCCCCATCACGCGGCGAATCTTGGACAACTGGTTCATCAGGTTCGCTTGGGTCTGCAGCCGGCCCGCCGTGTCCACGATGCAGACATCGGCCCCGCTCTCTAAAGCCCGGGCGATCGTGCGGTGTGCCACACTGGCCGGATCGCCGCCCGACTCGCCTTTGACCAGTTCGACGCCCAGCCGTTCCGCCCAGACCGTCAACTGCTCCACGGCCGCCGCGCGGTAGGTGTCGCCGGCGCCCAGGATCACCCGCTTGCCTTGGTCGCAGAACATGCGGCCCAATTTGGCGATCGAGGTGGTCTTGCCCGACCCGTTTACGCCCACGACCATGATCACCGTCGGGCCACTGGCGGCAAACGCGATCGGTTGCTCCGGCTGGGCCAGCAATTCCAGGAGTTTGGCCCGGATGGATTGGAGAATCTCGTCCATCTTGACCAGGCGGCCGCGGAGATCCGAACCCACTTGCCCGCAGATCGTGTTCGCCGGCCCAGTGCCCATGTCCGTGCGGATCAGGATCGCGAACAGGTCGCGCAGGAAGTCGTCGTCGACCAGCCGTCCTTCCTGCTTGAACAGGTCGCGAATGTCGGTGTTCAGCAGCTGCGCCGTGCGTTTCAAGCCGCGTTTGAAGCGGGCGAGCAGCCCCTCCTTCTCGGCCGGGGCCGCAACCGCTGCTGCGGGCTGCGTTTCCTGCTCCACAGCACTCGTTTCCGTCGCCGGTGTTTCCGCTTTGCTCTTGAATCTGTCGAAGAATCCCATCGCGGGTTCGTCCTCTTCTTGGGCGCAGCATCTTTCCCCTAATCTTTCACTTAATCTCCCCCGAGTCTAAGGCGGTAGGCAGGAGGGCGAGATTAGGTGAAAGATCAGGTGAAAGATTAGGGTTTCGGGTTCCGGCCAAGCCGGTTAAGTTCTCCTACGGCCGCTCGCGCATCACGCGGTCCAGGATCGCGTTGACGAAGGCCGGCGATTGCTCGGCACCGAACAGCTTCGCCAATTCGACCGCCTCGTTGATGGCCACTCGCTCCGGCGTGTCGGTGTACAACATTTCGTAAGCCGCCAGTCGGAGGATGTTGCGGTCCACCACGGCCATGCGGTCCAAAGTCCAGTTCTCCGCCTTGGCGGCCAGCAACGGATCCAGCTCCGCCCGATGTTCCCGCACGCCGTCCAGCAGCGACAGGGCGAACTCCATCGCCGTTGCCTTGCGTTTCAGGCTGCTGCGCAGAAACTTCGCGACCGCTGCGGGTTCGACCTGCGGGTTCAAGTCGTCCTGATACAGCAGTTGCAGAGCAACCTGGCGGGCTTGGCGGCGGAGGGACATGGTACGGGAAACGGGTTGCGGGATACGGGATACGGGATACGGGTTGCGGGATATGGGTTGCGGTTACGGCGGACGGCTTTGCCGTGCCAAGATCACTCTCGCACTTCGGATTGCGGAAGCAGCAGATTTCAAGGCCTTTCTCGCATCCCGCATCCCGCATCTCGCATCTCGCATCTCGCCGCGTCAGGGCAGTTTCTTCAGCAGGCTCGCCATTTCCAGCGCGGCTTCGGCGCATTCGATGCCTTTATTGCCGACGTTGCCTCCCGCGCGGTGAATCGCCTGCTCCAGGCTATTGCAGGTCAGCACGCCGAACAACACGGGCACGCCGGTTTCCACCGCGGTCCGCCCCAGGCTCAGGCTGACCTGCCGATTGATGTGCTGGTCGTGCGTGGTTTCCCCGCGGATTACGGCGCCCAGGCACAGCACGGCCGCATAAGAGCCCGAGCGGGCGAACCGTTCGGCCGCCAGCGGGATCTCCCAAGCGCCTGGCACCCAGGCCACGTCGATGGCGTCGTCGGCCACGCCGTGGGCCAGCAGCGTTTCGACCGCCCCGGCCAGCAGCTTGCGAGTGATGGTGTCGTTGTAACGGGAAACGGTGATGGCAAACCGCGCCCCCGCTCCCGTTCGCTCGCCTTCCAAGATGTTTGGCATGCCGCGATCCTTCACTTCGACATGTTCATACTCATCAGAAACTCGGCGTTCGACTTGGTCCTCTGCAGCCGCGTCACCAGCAGTTCCATGGCTTCCGGCGAGTTCATGTCGTTCAGCACGCGGCGAAGTATCACCACGCGGCGGTACTCTTCGGGATCCATCAGCATCTCCTCGCGCCGGGTGCCGCTGCGGTTGATGTCGATGGCCGGCCAGATGCGCTTGTCCACCAGTCGCCGGTCCAGCAGGATCTCCATGTTGCCCGTGCCCTTGAATTCCTCGAAGATCACCTCGTCCATCTTGCTGCCCGTATCGACCAGTGCTGTGGCGATAATGGTCAGCGATCCGCCCTCCTCGACCTTGCGGGCCGACCCGAAGAACCGCTTGGGGTTCTGCAAGGCATTGGCATCCAGGCCGCCGGACAGGATCTTGCCGGACTGCTGGCACTCCGTGTTCCAAGCCCGCGCCAGGCGGGTGATGGAATCCAGAAAAATCAGCACATCGTGCCCGTATTCGACCATCCGCTTGGCCTTCTCGATCACCATCTCGGAGACCTGCACGTGCCGCGACGAGGGTTCGTCGAAGGTCGAGCTGATGACCTCACAGTTGCGGCCCTTGACCTCCCGTTCCATGTCCGTGACCTCTTCCGGCCGCTCGTCGATCAGCAGCATGATGACGTAGGCGTCGGGGAAATTCTTCAGCACCGCCTTGGCCATCTTCTGCATCAGGATCGTCTTGCCGGCGCGAGGCGGGCTGACGATCAGCCCGCGCTGGCCGAAGCCGATGGGCGTCATCATATCGACGACCCGGGTGGACATATCGTTCGAATCGAACTCCATGACGATTCGCTTGTCGGGGTGCAGCGGCGTCAAGTCGTCGAAGCTGACCTTGTCGGAGGCCAGGTTGGGATCTTCGTAGTTGATGGCTTCGACGCGGAGCAAGGCGAAGTAGCGTTCGTTTTCCTTGGGCGGGCGAATCTGGCCGGAGACGGTCACGCCGGTCTTCAACCCGAAGCGGCGGATCTGGCTGGGCGAGACGTAGATGTCGTCGGGGCAGGACAGGTAGTGATAGTCCGGGCTGCGCAGGAAGCCGAAGCCGTCCGGCAGGATCTCCAGCGTGCCCTCGCCGTACATCAGCCCGTTCATCTTGACCCGCTCTTTGAGGATCTTGAAGATCAGGTCCTGCTTCTTGGCGCCCGCCGCGTCCTCGACGTTTTCTTGGCGGGCCGCCTCGATCAGCTGGGCCATGCTCATCTTCTGCAGTTCGGCGATGTGGACCTCGCCCTGCTTGATCTTCTCATAGCGGTCGCACAACTCGTCCATCGTCGTTCCCTTGCGGTTGGCCTCTTCGGCCAACTCTTCCGCCAGGGACAGCGGTTCCTGTTCGTCGTAGTCGATTGTTTTGGTTCGGGGCATGATGAAGAACTCCTGATCGAAAAGGCTGTACCGGCACTCGAGCGTTGCCGGTGGTGGGTGAAACACAATTCGCAATCCGTGACTTGGACTGACTATTTCCAGGCTGGCCGTAACCAGCGTTGATTCATTGGGTGGTGTGTTGCGAAACCTCCTGGTTCCAAGCGGTTTGGCCGTCAGCCGCAGCCTCGGGCAAACCGCGCCAGAACCGATCGACTTGCTCGTACAAGTGGTCCCATGAAGACGAGTTGTCGAGAATGACCCCGGCCCGACTGCGTTTCGTCTCCACGGGTTCCTGCGCCGCCTCACGAGCCGCAAAATCGGCTTCCGTCCACCCGCGCCGCCGGACTCGGGCGCGCCGGATCTGGCGGGGTGTATCCACAAACAGTAGCAAATTGCACATGCGGTCCCATCCCGCTTTGAGCATGACGGGAGCGTCCAGCACGGCGGCTCGCACTCCCGCGACGTTCAGTTCCGCCAGCTGCGTTTGCAGCCGCTGCTTGATTCGGGGATGGGTCAACTGCTCCAAAAACGCGAGTTCTTCTCTGCCCTGCGGCGTCGCGGCAAACACGATTTCCGCGACCTTGCGGCGGTCGATTTCGCCCGCTGCGTCCATGACCGTCTCGCCCCATCGGCGTCTCAATTCCGCTTTCACCTCCGGTTGGCGGAGGACCTCGTGTCCCAACTGGTCGGCGTCCAGTACGACGGCACCAAGCGTCGTCAAGCGATCGGAAACCGCACTCTTGCCGCTTCCCACGCCACCCAGGATGCCAATCACAATCATCTTGATCGAGCGTTAGTGCCACGCCTCACATTCGGCCCAGTTGTCGCCGACCTTGACATCGACCTTCAGGGGAACGGTCAGCCGCTGGACCTCCCCCATCTCCTGGTTCACCAAGGCTGCCAAGGACTCGATTTCCTCGCACGGAGTTTCAAAAACCAACTCGTCATGTATTTGCAGCAACAGGCGCGCCCGGAATCCTTCCCGCCGCATTCGAGCGTGGACGTTGATCATCGCTTGCTTGATCAAGTCCGCCGCTGATCCTTGAATCACCGTGTTGATGGCAATTCGCTCAGGTAGGTTCCTTTGTCGCGAGTCGCCGAGGGATGAGAGGTCTCGGACCCCTTGGACGGTTCGCCGCCGCCCCAGGACAGTATTAACATAACCCTTTTCCCGGCATTCCGCTAGGGTCTTTCGAATAAAGTCATCAACGCCTGGATATCTGGCGAAATACGCATCGATATACGCTGCCGCCTGATCCTGCTCGATATCCAGCGATTTGGCCAATCCGAAAGGACTTTGCCCATAAATCACGCCAAAATTCACGGCCTTGGCCCCCCGCCGCATCTCGCGAGTCACCTCCTGCAGGGGGACTCCGTAGACCTCGCTGGCTACCATCGCGTGGACGTCCTCGTTCTGAGCAAATGCCCGTTGCAGAGCCTGATCGCCGGAAAAATGAGCCAGAACCCGCAATTCGATCTGGGAATAGTCCGCCGTCAGCAATTTCCAGCCCGGCTCGCCAGGCAGGAACGCCGAGCGGATTTCGCGGCCTTCCTGGGTGCGGACAGGGATGTTCTGCAGGTTCGGATCGGTCGAACTCAGGCGCCCCGTGGCCGCAACGTCCTGTTTGAAAGAGGTGTGGACGCGCCCCGTCTGCGGATGTACGAGGACCATCAAAGCGTCAACATAGGTGCTCTGCAGTTTGGCGTACTGCCGATAGGCGATGATTTTCGCCGGCAACGGGTGCTGTTTCGCCAGCCCTTCCAAGACTTCCATGTCCGTGCTCGCTCCGGTCTTCGTTTTCTTGCCCGGCGGCAGCCCCAAATCCGTGAACAGTATTTTGGCCAACTGCTGGCGGGAATTGATGTTGAATTGCCCGCCAGCCAACTCGTAAATCTCGCCTTCCAACTCCTCCATTCGTTGAGCGAACCGTTTTCCCAGTTCCTCCAGTCTGCCTGTATTCACCTTGATCCCGTTGAATTCCATTTCGGCCAGCACGTCGATCAGCGGCATTTCCAGGTCGCAGAAAAGCGAAGAAAGCCCTTCCTCGTCCAAGCGGCGTTGAAGGATCTCGGCCAGCCGGATCGGAACCTCCGCATCTTCGGCCGCATACGCCGTGATCAGGGGCACGGCCACTTGGTCCATTCGCTTTTGCGACTTGCCGGTCCCGATCAACTCCTTGATCTTGATGGTCGTGTGATCCAGATAACGCTTGGCCAGATCGTCCAGGTTGTGATTGCGTTCGCCCGGCGCGAGTAGATAGTCCGCCACCATCGTGTCGAAGGCGGTCCCGCGAAGCCCAATGCCCGCCGAACGCAGCACGACGATATCGTACTTTAGATTCTGGCCGATCTTCTCGATGCCGGGATCCTCCAGCGCGGGCCGCAGGCTGTCCCGAACCAGATCCGGGTCCATTTGCGGGTCGCCCGCCGGCGCTCGCACGGGGATGTAGTAGGCCAGCCCCGGACGCCAGGCGAAAGAGTAGCCGACGATCTCGGCCCAGCGCGGGTTGGTCGAGGTGGTTTCCGTATCCACCGAGATCCGTGGCTGCTGCGACAATTCTCGCACCAGTTCCGCCAATGCCTCCGGCGTGGCGACGGTCCGGTAGTCGGTGATCGGTGACCGGTGATCGGGGGTCGGTGAACGGTGGCCGGTGACGGATTCGAGGCTGTCGGATTGCTCAGAGGCCACGCTTCCTGAG
The DNA here is from genome assembly GCA_964486845.1 of uncultured Pirellulaceae bacterium. GTDB lineage: Bacteria > Planctomycetota > Planctomycetia > Pirellulales > Pirellulaceae > Anammoximicrobium. Next base: position 15,210 of record CAZAQY010000091.1, on the reverse strand, counting down.
AAAGCCGGGCTTCTTCGCTGGTCCGCCGCCTCAGGTATCTCGTCCCCTGCTGCTTTCCCTGCCAGCCGTCGCACCCGGTCGGCCAGTTTTCGGAAGCCGAACTCTTGGCACAGTTGTTCCATCGCCGCGAGATCGATTCGGCCGCTGCGGCCGGCCTCCCAATCGAACTCGATGGGCACATCATCGACCAGTTTCACAAGACGGCGGCTGAGTAGGGCCGTTTCTCGGCCCTGCAGCAGATTGTCGCGCCGTTTCTCGCCCGCGACTTCCCAGGCGTGATCGAGCACGCCTTCCAGCGTTTCGTACTTGCCGAGCAACTCGCTGGCCATCTTGGGGCCGATCAGGGCGATCCCGGGAACGTTGTCCACCGAGTCGCCGACCAGGGCTTGAAAATCCACGACCTGGTCCGGGCGGACTCCCCAGTCTGCCTTCAGCGCCGCCGCGTCGAACACCTGATCTTTGCGGATGTTGAACATCTTCACGCGCTCGGTGATCAGTTGCCGGCAGTCCTTGTCGCTGGTCACCAGCAAGCAGTCAAATCCTGCCTGGTCGGCTCGCCGAGCCAGCGTGGCGAGCACGTCGTCTGCTTCGTAACCGGCCGCTTCGAGCACGGGGATGCCCAATGCTTCCACGATGCGGCGGATGTGTGGAATCTGCAATTGCAGGTCGGCCGGCATTTCCTTGCGGCCCGCCTTGTACTCGGGGAACAGCCCGTCGCGAAACGTGGCTCCCGGCGCGTCGAAGGCGCAGAGCAGGAAATCGGGCTTCTTTTTCTCCAGCAAGTCGAGCAGATCGCGCGCAAAGCCGTGAATGGCCCCGACAGGCTGCCCGCCGGGACCGGTCATTTCCGGCATCGCGTGGAATACCTGGAAGATCAGCGAGAAAGCGTCCACGGCGTAGACCGCCGGCCGCTGGCCGGCCTCCGTTGACGCGGCTGGCGAGGCAGTCGGCGACGCGGCTGGCGAAGCGGGCCCGGCTTCGGCAGCCGTCAGCGGCTGACGAGCCTCCGGCTCGGCGTCGTCGCCGAATGGAAACAACGATTGTTGTCGGCGTTGCTCAGGCATAAGCGTGTATCCGGTCGCGGTCAGACGACTCAAACAGCGCGTTAGCACCTGTCCGTGAACCTTGGGCTGTGCCGCCAAGAGGATCTTAGACACAGGAAGGACCAAAAGGCACAAGAAAGCCGGATGGGCTTCTGTGTGCCTCTTCCTGCTTTTTTGGGCAATTCTCCTCCGGAGCGTTGGCGCGTCACTGCCGTGGCGCCTGCTTGGCCGCTGGTGGGGCTTGGTCCAGCGGCCACAGTTCCCAGCGGCGGACGAAGATCTCGGCCAGTTCCGACTGAAACGTCAACTTGCCTGCCGACGGATGGACGTCAAACCCCTCGTTGACTTTGACGCCGTTAACCAGGAGGGCGATCCGGTCGCCGCGGCAGATCACGTCCATGCGCGTCCACTCTTCGCCAGGGCTCTCGACGTCCTCTTTTCCGCGGAACCCAATCACGTCTTTCCAGTCCGGGTCGCGGCCGAACCAGTTGACGCGGCCGGAAGTGAAGACTTTCTTTTCACCGCCCGGCCGCCAAACGCTTTCGCCGTCCCGGTCCTGGGTGACTTCGGCCGTGAGCGTCGGCTTCACATCTCCCTTGCCGCGGACCACGAGGATGTCGCCCGTGCCGCCCTGGATGATTTGCGCCTCGATCGACTCCATCCAGACGTCGCCGTATCCACCCTCGGGTCCCTGGCAGTGGACGAGCACCCCTGAATCCTTGGCACGATCCACGCGGTTGCCCCAAGTCCGCGGGCCCCAGCGGAATTCGCAAATCATGTGATAGTCGCGATATTCGTTGCGGGTCGACACGCCCCCCATGCCGTCGCCCGTGATGTGCAACAGCCCGTCGTGGACCGTGACCACCTGGCGCGGATCTTCAAATTTCGTATCGCGGAAGTACGTGTACAGCCCGTCGAGGTTCCGGCCGTTGAACAGCTTGATCGCTCCGTCCGTGGGCGTGATCGGCACGCGACTCGGCGCTTCTGCGGCAACCAGTCGCACAGCGAGAACGGAGGCCAAACCAAGCGACAGTGCAAGACGAAAGGAAGGCGCACGACAAGACATCATCGGATCTCCTCAAAGCCGCTCCCGGATCGAGACAACAACGCTTCTCGAAACAAGCCAAGCGGCCGCGTTGGGGGTGGGACCGCAGATTTCTGCGGTTGGGTGTGAACGAGATAACCAACAGCTGCAGGGGGCGACAGGGCACGGACCGCTCCCGTGCGCCCCGGCCGGTAAGTCTAACCTCCGTCCAGATCGCTTGCAAGCATGGCCAACGACCGGGCATGGCAAGGACAAATCGAAGGGGCGAGAAGCGCTCGCCGGCACGATCTCACGTAAAGATCTACCTTTCTGTTTTCACTTTGTACTCTCCCGGAACGGGAATCTTATAGAGCCCGTTCGCGTCCGGCGACGCGACCGGCAAGTCGAATGACGGATGGTCGACGTTCGGCTCAATTCTGAACCGGCTTTCGAACAGTTCTCGGTACGATTCCCTCTTGCCCGTGAAACTGGCGATCATGCCGAGGACGCCGACCATCGTCGAATTCGCCATCCGGAATCCGTCGTTGATCGGCTTGCCGTCCAGAATCGAGTTGATCAGGGCGTAATGTTCCTGGACGTACATCGAACGGACCCGGTCTTTCGGATCGGGACGCCAGCGTTCGTTCCCCCGCGTATCGGTCATGTACGGAATTCCGGTCGCGTTGAAGACCAGGCGCCCTTTGGTTCCGTGAAAAACGTCGATGTTGCTGGTGAGGCAGTTCTGGGCGGTCCGGGTCGCACCGTAGATGCGCTTGCCGTCGGCGTAATCGTAGATCACCGACGCGTGGTCGAACAAGTCGCCCAGCGCCGGGCTGAAAACGCTGGAACGGCCGCCGAGCGCGTAGCACGTTTCGGGCAACTCGTCATCCAGCGCCCACAGGACGGAGTCGAGGTTGTGCAGCAGCGACTGCTGGATTTCGTCGCCGTTGAGCCACGTGAAATGCTCCCAGTTGCGAATCTGATATTCCGTTTCCGACCATTCCGGCTTTTTCGGAATGAGGTTGTACGGCGTTCGCAGGTAGTCGGACTGGGCGGCCATGATCTCGCCGATTTCGCCGTTGCGGATCCGCTCGATCGCCTGAACGCGGAGCAGGTCGTAGCGGTAGCAGAGCCCGGAGACGTTGGCGAGTTTCTTCTCTTCGGCGATTTTCGCCGCTTGGATCGTGACATGAACTCCGTCGGCGTCGATGCCGTTCGGTTTTTCGGTGAAGGCGTGTTTCCCGGCCTGAACCGCAGCCAGATTGTACGGCGGATGAAACCGGGACGGCAGCGCGATGTGCACGATGTCGCTTTCGGCGATCACTCCCTTGTAACTGTCGAACCCCGCGAAGATCCGTTCGTCGGGAACGTCGATCCGCCCCTTGCCGATGTCGGACGCGGCGATTGCGGCACGAGTCATGACGGCCTTCTCCCGGAAGAGATCGCCGAGCGCGACGACTCGGACGTTGGGCATGGCGGTCAGCGAATCGAACAGGGAACCGCGGCCGCGATTGCCGCAGCCCACCAGCCCGATTTTCAAAACGTCGGATCCCGCTGCGTGAACCCGTTGCGATGCGGTGAAAACCGCCGTGCCGGTCGCGGCGCCGAGTTGAAGAAAACCGCGACGCGAAAATTCCTTGACGGTCATGCTTTCTCTCCTGATTTTCAGTGGATGAAGTAGTTGTGGTAACCTACGCACTCGAACAGGTCCAGCGGATGCGCCCGGCGGGCGATGCCGTGGCCGCTGTCCCAGAAGGACTTGTCCTTGGCCCGCTGGCGATTGCGCTGCTGCTGGGCCTTGTAGATCACGTCCGCTTCGCGCCACACGTGGGGGTCCGTGCGGAGGTCGAGGACGTTGATCGGACGTCCATCTTGTCGCGTAAAGATCAGGCCCTCCGTCTGGTCCACAAGCACCCATTTGCCGTCGACGTAGACCTCGCTCACGACGTGGGCGATCTTGCCGTCGCGCGATTGAGCGAAGACCAGCCGCGAGGGGAGTCCGGCGATCTGGGTCAAGGCGACCAGCACCCGCGCCTGCTCGTTGCACCAGCCGTGGCCCGAGCGGAGCAGGTCTTCTTCCGTCAGGGCCCGGTCCGTCGCGCCGTTGTAGCCCAGCAGGATGTAGTGCGGCATCCGCTGGACGATCACGTCGAGGCACGCGCGGAGCCTGTCCATCGCCGGCGCGTCGGCTTTCGTCTGCTCCCAGACCGTCTGTTCCAGAAACGGCCGCGAGCCCTGCCTGTAAAAAACCCTGGGGTAGGTGAAGGACCGGTAGAACCAGGCCAGGTCGAGCCCGTCGGAGTCCGTATAGTTGAGGGCCTGCTCCAAGTCGATACCCGCCACCGGCGGGACGAAACGCTGCTCGATGTCCCGGGCTTTCAGGGCCGCCGCCGCGGGCGGCAACTCGCGCGGCAGTTCCACCTGCGGCACCGCCGGTTCGGCGGCGGCAACTGGCGAACTGCTGTCGCCCGGCAGCAAGAACATGGCACAGAAGAGTGGTGCCACGAACGCGATTCGTGCGGTCATACGTGAGTCTCCTCCTGGCTTGGGTTGCTGTTGGAGCGGTCTAATCCGGCGAGCGTGGCGGCGTAAGCCCCACGGTAATCCGGCGAGCGTGACGGCGTAAGCCCCACGGTAATGTGCGCTGCGAGCGGTCTCCCACCGGACGGGCTCACGCCCGCCGCTCGCCGTAGCCCACGCTCGCCGTTCGTTCAGCTCAACCACGCGTCCAGGTGTTCCCGCACGAACGCGTCGTCGGTCAGGTTCGGGTATGCGCGGCAGACGCGGTCCAGTTCGTCCGCTTGGCCGGGGCTCAGCGTTTCGCGCTCGTCCAGACACCAAATGCCTTCCAGCAACCCTTGGCGCCGCAGGATCTCGTGGATGCCGGCGATGCAGCCGGCGTATCCGTTGGCGGCGTCGAACAGGGCCGCGTTCATGTCGGTCACCTGGGCGGCGATCGTAAGCAGGTTGGCCGGAACGTCGGCAGTCGCGCCGACTCGCTGGCACTCGTGCAGTAACTCGACGGAGTTCTGTGTCCAGCAGGCCCAGTGTCCGAGCAGACCGCCGGCGATTCTCAGCCCGACGATGCCCGCCGACGTGGCGATCGCGTACGGCGTCAGCAGGTCGACGACGATGTTGTCGTCGTTGCCGGTGTACAGCGCGATCTCGCCCGCGCGCCCCGCCTCCGCTACGGCCTGGATCACATCCAACGTCTGGTAACGGTTGAAGGGGGCCATCTTGATGGCGACCACGTTGGGAATCTCCACGAACCGCCGCCAGAAGGCCCGTGGCAAGACTCGTCCCCCGACGGCCGGCTGGAGATAGAAGCCGACCAGCGGAATCTCGTCTGCCACGGCGCGGCTGTGCGCCAGCAGTTCCTCATCGGTCGCCGTCCGCAGCGCACCCAGCGACAACAATCCCGCGTGGTAGCCCAATTCGCGGGCCAGCTGCGCTTCGCGGACCGCCTGCGCGGTCGGCCCGCAGACGCCGGAGACGAGCACCGTCTGCCGGCCGGCCGCCGCGTCACAGGCCGCCACCGTCTCGGCCGCCAGCTCGAGGACCGGCTGCAGGAGTCCGTGTTTCGGTTCACGGATCGCGAACTGCGTGGTGTGGACGCCTACCGCCACGCCGCCCGCGCCGGCCGCGTGGTAATAGCGGGTCAAAGCCCGCTGGCGGCGTTCGTCCAAGCGGCGAGCCGCGGTCACGGCCAGCGGATGGGCCGGAATGACCACGCCCTGGCGAAGCGATTGCAGAGCCCACGGGGGCGGAAGGGGCAGGAGGTCGGTCATGCTCAAATCCTCATTCAGCATTCGGTGGAATTTCCAAATCACCGGTGGGCTTACGCCACACCGTTCGCCGGGCCTCAACCGCCTGCGACGATGCTCCGCATGAATTCCAGGCTGCGGCGCGTGTTCTCGTCGGTGCCGGAGCACTCCAGCGACACGGCGCCGTCCCAGTTCGTCTCCTGCAGATACCGAATCACGGCCCGGATGTTGTCCGCATTCACGCCGCCGCCGACGGGGACTTCGGACGAGCCGATGCCCGTCTCCTCGCCGCGGACGGCGGCCGCCAGCGCCGGCGAAACGTCCTTGATGTGGCAGTGCGTCAGGTACTTGCGGAACGCCTTGCAGAACTCCAGCGGGTCCTTGCCGGCGATGTACGTATTGCCTGTGTCAAAGTTGAACCGCAGGTAGGGCGAGTCGAAGTACTCGAACAGCCGCAGCATGAATTCCTGGTTGCTGGTGTACGGCCCGTGGGTTTCCACGTTGATCACCACGTTGTAGTCCTCCGCCCACGGCAGGCACTGGCGGTAGTTGTCGCAGGTGATGCGGAAGACCTCCTCCAGCGACAGGCCGGGGATCTCGAACGCCCCGTCCACCGTATCGACCATGGGACAGTTGATGTCGGCGGCGAAGCGAATCGACTGCTGCACGTACTGGACGCCGAACGCCGAGCCGTTCGGTCCCATCATCGGGTACGAGCCGTCGATTTGCGTCACCTCCAGACCCAGCTTGTCCAGGTACTTCCGCAACGCCCGCGGGTTCGATTGCAGCGAGATGCCCGGATCGTAGCCCAGGGCCTGAATGAAGTTCTGCCCGTGGATCACGGCGAATTCGATGTGCTTGACGCCCAGCGAGGCGATCTTCTCGCAGGCGGCCTCAAAGCTCTGGCTCAAGGGCCGAAAATTGTCCGTATGGATGCCGATGTGAATCATGCTTTTTCCTCCAAGCTACATGGCGCGTCGGCGCCGTGGTGTGGATTTGACCTGTCAGCGGACACGTGTTTATCGCACGGATGAACGGGAACTTCAAGCAGAGGGGTAGGTTCCTGCGGCACGGACGGGATCGCGGGAAGAAACGCAAGGCCCCAGAACGCGATCAGCGAGATCGCCGTGACGTAGAGCCATCCAACACTGACCGTGACGCGACCTCTGCGTACGATTGCCTGCGAACCGTCGTGCTTCTGCGTGCGGCTAGAATCAAGAGGGAGGCAGCAAGGGGGCGTCGTTCGGCAAGAGAGCCTTGCAGCATCTTGCAGGCGGGCCGATCACGTCTCAACATACGAGGACTGGGAAACTTGTGTACCGATGCTCGTGTCTCCGATTCTGGCCTCGTCTACCGGGGCGTCAAGTAGCCATAGCCGCGAACTTGCGGCCTTCGGACCCTACCCAACTTGGCCGGTGATCTGTTATTCTGACGGCATGCCGTTAACTCCTGCAGACATCCTCGGTCCCGGCGGGCTGATCGCCCGGCGGCTGACGAATTACGAGCACCGCGACCAGCAAATGGAGATGGCCGACGCGGTCGCGGCGGCCCTGCGCCGTGGCCGGCACCTGGTCGCCGAAGCGGGCACGGGCGTGGGCAAGAGTTTCGCCTACCTGGTGCCCGCCATCCTGGCGGTGGCGGAGGCCAAGGACGGAAAGGACGCGAAGGACGGAAAAGAACCGCGGGCAGGCAAGCCCGTGAAGAAAATCGTCGTGTCGACCCACACCATCAGCCTGCAGGAGCAACTGCTGCACAAGGACCTGCCGCTGCTCGATGACGTGCTCCCGCTGGAGTTCACCGCGGTGCTGGTCAAGGGCCGCCGCAACTACGTCAGCTTGCGGCGGCTCGATACGGCGCTCTTGCGGGCCGCCAGCTTGTTCACCACCGAGGAAGAGATGGAACAAGTGCGCGCGGTGCGGGACTGGTCCAAGACGACCACCGACGGCTCGCTGAGCGACCTGACGTTCAAGCCGCCGGGAGCCGTGTGGGACGAAGTGGCGAGCGACAACAGCAATTGTCTGGGCAAGAAATGCCCGACCTACGAAGCGTGCTTCTACTACCGGGCGCGGCGGCAGGTTTACAGCGCGCAGATCCTGATCGTCAATCACGCACTGTTCTTCAGCGATCTGGCGCTGCGCCGAGCCGGGGCCAGCATCCTGCCCAAGTACGACGCCGTGATCTTTGACGAAGCGCACACGCTGGAAGCCGTGGCGGCCGACCACTTGGGGATCAGCGTGTCGTCGGGCCAGGTGCAATACATCTTGAACAAGCTGTACAACGACCGCACCAACAAGGGCCTGCTGGTCCACCATCACTGCAGCAAGGAACAACGGCAAACGCTGCGCTGTTCGCAGTTGGCCGACGATTTCTTTCGCGACATCCACAACTGGCTGGGCGAACAGACCGAGAAAAACGGCCGGGTCCACACGCCGGGCATCGTCGGCAATCCGCTCAGCCCCGCGCTAGCCGAACTGGCGGCGATGATCCGGGACCGCGGCGACAAGGTCAAGGACGACGCGCAGCGGCTGGATTTCCTCTCGGCCCAGGAGCGGCTGGACACCCTGGCCGGAGAACTCGAGGTCTGGCGGACCCAGTCGATCCCGGAATCCGTGTACTGGATCGAAGCCGCCCAGTCCCGCCGCGGCCGGCCGCAGATCCGGCTGGACGCCGCTCCCATCGACGTCGGGCCGGTGCTCCGCAAAGAACTGTTCGAACCTACCCACAGCGTGATCATGACCAGCGCCACGCTGGCCGTGGGCCGGCAGGGATCGTTCGAGTTCTTCAAGTCCCGCGTCGGTTTGAGCCAGGCGGACACGATTCGGCTGGGCAGCCCCTTCAACTATCGCCGGCAGGTCAAGCTGATCCTGCTGGACGACATGCCCGACCCGACGCAGCAGCGCGATCAGTTCGACGCCCGCTGCGTCGCCTTGATCCGCCGCTATGTCGCCCGCACCGACGGCCGGGCGTTCGTGCTGTTCACCAGCTACGACATGATGCGCCGCGCCGCCAGTCAACTGAACGGTTGGCTGAGCGAACAGGATTTGGCTCTGTACTCGCAAGCCGACGGGCTGCCGAGGCACGAGATGTTGGAGCGGTTCAAGGCCAATCCGCGCTCGGTGCTGTTCGGCGCAGACAGCTTCTGGCAGGGCGTCGATGTGCCGGGCGACGCCCTGCAGAACGTAATCATCACCAAGCTGCCGTTCAGCGTCCCGGACCAGCCGCTGTTGCAGGCGCGGCTGGAAGCCATCCGCCGCCACGGCGGCAATCCGTTCATGGACTACCAGGTCCCGGAAGCGGCGATCAAGCTCAAGCAGGGCTTCGGCCGCCTGATCCGCACCCAGCAAGACCGCGGCATCGTCGTGCTGCTGGACCCGCGGGTGCGGACCAAACGCTACGGCCAGATCCTGCTGGAATCGCTGCCGGCGTGCGAGGTCATTGTGGAATCGGCGTACGACGGGCGGGAAGGCGAGGCCTGAGCGGGAACGCCCTCGGCGATACCGCAGGCGGTTGACCGTGACTTAACCCGAAGCGTCAGCCAGGTAAGGTGTCCACTCGCTTACGCTTCGGGTTACGGTGAATGTGCCATCCACGACCGCGTGCGGCACAAAGGGAGAGCCTAGCGCTCAAACCCGACCGTGAAGACCGGGCCCGCCAGCGTGATGTCGATGTCTTCCGGGTCGATGTCGTAGGCGATGATATTGCTCAAGCCGTTGTACCATTGGTATTCGTACATGGCTCGGGCGACAAACATGCCACGCCGCCATTCGACGCCCAGCTGGACTTCGGTGATATGGAGCACGGTGTCATCGGCCTGGTAGTCAATGTCAAGTCGCTTGGTGTTACCAAACAGGGCGCTATAGCGGACTCCGGCAACGGCGGACAGGCTGCCGAAGAGCGGCCGGCTTGCCTGCAAACCGAGCGTGGGTCCGATGCCGTCGAACCCGTAAGCTTCTGGATAGCCCCCGAAGTCCTCGCGGGACCAGTCGATCTCACCGCCGCGCACGCCGGCGATGAACAGAAAGTCGAAATTGCAGGCCTCGTGCTTGGCCGTCATTTCCAGGTCGTACATTTGCAGGTCGACGAACTGGTTCGCGGCCACACTGTCCCCGTCAAAGTTGTAGTACCGGGCTCGGACACCCAATCCGTTGGGACCCTGGTAGCCAAACCAATAGCGGCCGGCGACCGTGAAGTCAAAACCATCGAACCAAGAGTAGCCGTTGGCAGTACGTTCCCCGCCGTGGTTGGCATAGACGTCCAGATACAAGAGTCCCAAGCCGCCTTCCAATCCCGATCCATAGCCGCTGCAGTCGCCGCTGGTCAGCTTGTCTCCCTCGTCGCCGCCCATCGAACGCAGCGAGGTCAATTCCGCACGCAGGCTGTCAATCTCCTGCTGTTGACTGGCAAAAGCCGCCTCGACGTCGTTCATGCCGGCAAACCGGTAGACACTGTCCTGATTCGGCGGCTGCTGGCGAGAGGAGGAACGGACCAGGAGAAAATCCGCGGAAACCCAGAGAAAGACTAAAGTGCCTACAGATCGCAGATCACTTGGGAGCCGCCGCATTCGGCTGGACGACGATGCGGCCGAGGTAGGAACCGATCCGTCCTGCCGCGTGTCCGTCGACCAGAACGCGATAGGTCGTAGCGGCGGCGGGCAGCTTGAACTGCAACGTCGTCTGACCTTGAGCATCGGCATCCAACAGCGGAACCCAAAACACCGTTTCCGCGGGCGGCGACAGCTCGTCGGCTCGAACTGCGGTCAGGCCGCGCGAAGCATATTGGCGATATAGCGATCGCCCGGACCGCTCCGGCGAATCAGCAAACGGCTGGGAGATTGGTTCTGCCATCTCCGGCGCTGCGGGAGCAGACGGAGTTGGCACGGGCTGATCGGCCAATTCGTTCAGGGCGCGTTCTGCCTCCGGTTTTCCCCGACTGCTCGGTGCGGATGGGCGGGCAGCGCCCCCGTACGCCGCTCTGGGAGCGGCGGCTTCCAGCTTGTCGGCCTCGCGAGTTTGCAGCGGCGCTTTGCGGTTGCGGACCACATCCGCCGGTACGGCCCCGCCAAGGGCCCCCGCGCCCCCGCCCATGCCTGACATCGCGCCCGGCGCACTTTGCGCTTCCATGCCGGGCATCAAGCCTTCGGCTTCCGCGGCCATCTTGCCGAAACGCAGTTGGCCCGCTTTTTTCTCAGCCTTTTCGGGCACAACGCCCCGTGTTGCCCTTTCCGAGTCGGCGGTTTGCTCGCCCGCAACGGACTGCGGTGCCGGAGGTATCTCGGCAGCCGGCTCGGCTTCCACCGCAGGCGGGGCACTCATCGGCACCGCCTCCGCGGGCGCCGGCGCAGCAGCCGGCGGTGCGGTTTTCAGTTCCGCCAGCGCCTCTTGGGGCATCGCGGGCGCTTCCTCAATTTGGCCGGCGACGGCGCTTCCGAAAGGCTTCTGATCAAGGCTGGGAGCGCGTCGCGCACCCAACGATTCACTGGCACCCTCCGCCTGCCTCACGGCATCTTGCCGCGAGGCTTCGTATCTCTCCCCGGCCACGCGTCGCTTCATCGCCTCCGTGCCAGACCGGGCATCCCCGGCGAGCGATTGCCTCTGTTCCAGTTGCGCTCCGTACTGATCCTTCTCGGAAGCTTGGAGTTCTTTCGCCTTGTCCGCCGATTCCCTGCTTACCCCCAACTCCCTTTCCTCGACCCTGGGCAACTCGGACGGCGCAGTTGCCTCGGGCGTCGAGGCCGCGGCCACGGACTTTTCGGCTTGGGCGACTTGCGGCCCGGCAGCCGATTCGTCCAAGGCAACTTGAGCCCATTCCGGTGCTGGTCGCACTTGCGTTACCAGCCACACACAGCCCAGGACCAGGCACATGGCCGAAGTTCCCAGGGCCGGCAGCCAAACGGTGGTGGCCGGCAATCGCCGCATGGCGGCCAGCAGCGCCAGCATGATCGCCAAAATCAGACTGCCGGCAATCAACACGCGGCCGACTCGCCGGACCGTCTGTTCATAGGCGGCCCGCATGGAAGCCAAACTGTTGCTCAAGATCCGGGACGCTTCCTCTGCGTTGTCCGCCAGCACCGCGGGCGCCGTCGGTTCGGAGACCGCGACGAGGCCGGCGGGAGTTTGGTAAGCGAACGCATCCCGGTCCGTCTGACCCGCGGCCGGTGCCTGAGCCAATTGCTCCACCGGCACGTCGACGAACCGCCGCCAGCCCTGCGTGCCCAGCAGCAGGTCCAGCGCCTGCTCGGCCTCGGCGCCCTCGCTCAAATAGAAGTTCGCGTCCTCCAGACCACGCACATCGTCAATCTGTCCCGTCAGCCAGAAGTGCGTCGCCAGCGACGCAGAACGATCCCGCACCAGACTCAGCGCCGCTTCGTCGACCACCGCAGCGCCGAGGACCGCGGACTGGGGCCGGCCGCGTTCGTCCTGGACCGAAACCGCAAGGTTGACGGCATCGCCGGGAGGGTAGGTCTTGGGCGGAGTGCCTTGGATTGATAGTTTTCGTGCGGGTCGTCGATACACCAACCGTTCCGCGACCGGCGTCGGCGGCTGGGTACGGTAGTCATAAGCGGTCAGCCGGATCACGCCCTCCGCCGTTTCCGCCACCGGCACCACAACCTCCGTGCCGCCGGCCTCGGATTCGTCTCGAAACACCGCCGGAGAAACCAACTCCTGGCCCACCACGACGCCGCGACAGACGGCCACAACCGCCACGGGACGGTCTTCCTGCGAGACCAGTTTGACTCTGATCGGCGCTCCCGCTTCAAAAACGCCAGGACCTGCGTTGATGGCCACGAACTGACGCGAACTGACTTGAGGCAGATCCAGTTGATCCGCGATGTCCGACGGTTGATCAATCAGCAACCGATAGCGCTGGTCGCGCGCGGGACGAAGGGCGAACACGCCTCGCCCATCGCGGGTCGTCTGCACCGGCGCGACCTGGCGGCCTTGCCCATCGACCACGCGGCCCCGAATGTGGACCGGCCGATCTTGAGCGTCGCAAGCGAAGAAGTACACGCGGTTGGCAGCGTCAGGCACCAGGTCGCCGGACTCGGCAAAGAACTCGACCGTCACCCGGCCCTGATGAACCGGGATCAATTCCGAGATCTGCTCCTGGACCTCCTTGCCGGTGGTCACGTTCAGGACGGTCTGGCCGGGTTCGAGCTGGGCGGGCAAATTGAACCGGACACGGTACGAGCCCTGATCGTCCGTCATCGTGTGCAAGTTGAAGAACTTCTGACCGCCCGATTCGGCCCTCACGGCCAGCGGCACATTGCGAGCCGGCTTGCCGTCCGCGAGTTCCACCCGCAGATCGGCTTCGACTTCGTCGCCCGGACCATAGCTGTCGCGGGCGAAATCCAGCGTCTGCCGCAGCGCCGGAGTACGGTACGGCCGGACTTCGAACTCGCGGCGGGCTTCCGGGAAATCGCCCGTGGGGCTGGCGGCGATCAACGTCCGCTTTCCCGGCCGTTGGAACCGCGGCAGCTCGAATTCGCCCGATCCGACGCCTTTTTTCGTGACAACTTCTCCGCCCAGGCCGTTCAGTTCTTCTCCTTCTTCGTTCACGACGCGGAACGCCACCGGCACTTCCCGATGCACCTGCAGATCCGCGCGGTCCAGCGTGACCGTGCGGTAGCGAACTCGTTCGCCGGGGTGATAGATCGTCTTGTCGGTGGTCACATAGGTCGTCAACTGGCTGGTCGCCACCGGAATTGAGCAGCGGAGCGAGACGTTCTTCAACGGCGTTTGCGGTGCGACTTCCAGGTGGACCGCCTGGGTCCGCAGGGGGCTGGCCAGCGCAAGCTGGATGAAGCCGCTGGCGTCGGTCTGGCATTGACCGCTGGCCACCGGCGTGCCGCCGTCACCGTACCACCGATAGTCCACTTTCGCGGCCACGGGGGCTCCGGCCGCGTTTCGGGTCTGCACGGCCACATAGTTGGTCAGCACCGGCTGGAATTCCTGCGGTCCGATCAGGACAGCACGGACAGGCTGGTCAACCAACGTCGCTTCCGGCGACCGGCCGGCGACGGTGCGGCCGAGCCAGCCGGTTTGATAGCCGGCCACGCCCAGGTAGCACGCAAGAGCGGAAGCCGCCAGGCCGACGGCCCAATTGACCCAACGTCGAGCGGGACCAGGGGCGGGCTTGGCGACCGTCGAGGCCGGCGTGGGGGCGCCGTCCACCGCGGGGGCCGCGTCTTCCGCGCCGGGATGCTGTAGCGGGATCGGCGGCAATTCCAGCTTGGCGGCCGCGGCCAGCAGGGCAGCCTGCCGTCGGACCTCGTCGTACAGCCGCGTCACGTCCGGCTCGGCAGCGATCCGCCGGCGCAACGCCGCCGCTTCGTCTTCCGGCAACAAGTCGTAGACGAATTCCCAGATCTGTTGTTCGAGCTGGTCTCGACGATCCATAATCCTTGAACCTCTCGCGCGGCCTCGGCCGCACCTCGAGTAGAACGGAATTCATTTCGTTCCGAACGGAGCGAATTCCGTTCTACAATCGTGTCTCTTAACGCTGCCAGCCGCCGCAACCCAAGGGCTGAGACTCTACCCGGCTCCCGCCAGCGTCGCCCGCAGCTTGGTCAAAGCCATCCGCATGCGCGTCTTGACGGTGCCCGAGGGGATGTGCAGTGCTTCCGCGATCTCCTCGTAGGTCATCTCCCCATTCTGCCGCAGCAGAAACACCTCCTTCTCTTCCGATCGTAGTTGGCTGACCGCAGTGCGGATCAGCGTCAGCTGTTCGTTGTATTCCACTTCCGCCTCGGGACTGCTCCGGTGGCAGGCGACATCGGCCTCGTCGTCCGGCAGGGCTCGCCGGTGCCGCCGGTAAGCGGTCTGTCGCATGTCGCGGCCCGTATTGAGGGCAATCCGGAAGATCCAAGCTTTCAAGTTCTGTACGGACTCGACCTGGCCCCGATGTCGCCAACACTTGACGAACGTCTCCTGGTACGCATCCCGCGCGTCCTCCATGTTGCCCAGCATGTGGTACAACAGGCCCAGGAGTTCGCTTTGGAAGCAGGCAAAGGCTTCCTCCAGCGTTCCGTGGTCCGACGGACGCTCGGCGGGTTGCGATTTGCCTGCTGCCTTGACCACGCAGCACCTCTTGTCATAAATACCGACGAATTCAAGGGCTTGGCGGTTTTCCCGCCTTGGAAAGTATTTCTACCACAAATCGCCCTGCAGTTCATCGCCGATCGGGCCTTGCCAGCCCGTAACCGGCGAAATGATAATGGCTTACCGGAGAAAGATCCGGAAAAGTTCGAGCAGCAGGTGCAACTGGTTTGCCAGACTTACTTGGCGGCGCCGACCCTATCTTGTCGCGCGGCTGGAAGGGATCGAGGAGAGCACGTTGGGCCAGAAGGACAAGAGTGGCATCCTGAAGTCAATGGCCAGCC
>CAZAQY010000090.1:11262-27765 GCA_964486845.1 uncultured Pirellulaceae bacterium | reverse complement strand
AACCCTCCTCGAAACCCTATTGGCCCTCGCGACTTGATTGTCTAAAGTGCAGTGTCGTAGAAACAAGTGGGGAAAGGAGTCAAGGTCCAATCCGGCATGCGCAGCCTTGGTGCGCGATCGCCCTCGGGCGGCCGTGCGCCGTCGCCCGCATGCACACGCGCGCCGCTTGCATCCGGCCGAACGACGGCCGATAATGTCTGCTTCCGCCATTTTTTGCGCCCTGTGTTTCCGGAGACGCTGCCATGCAACGCGTGTTGACAACCCTGCTGTACGGATTGGCCATGGTGGTTCTGGTCTGCTCCGCCGCCTCGCCGGCTGTGGCCGCTGACCGCGAACAAGGCTTTATTTCGATGTTCAACGGCAAGGACCTGACCGGCTGGGAGGGCAAGGAAGGCTGGTGGTACGTCGAGGACGGGGCGATCACCTCGCAAAGCACGCCGGAGAAGCCGTGCACCAAGTGCAACTACCTGATCTGGCAGGGCGGCAAGCCGGGCGATTTTGAGTTGCGGTTGAAGTACCGCATCGCCGGCGGCAACTCGGGCATCCAGTTCCGCAGCCAGATGCGGCCCGACTGGGACACCTACGGCTACCAGGCCGACATCGACGCCGCCGGGCAATGGGCCGGCGCGCTGTTCGAGCACGCCCGCGGCGGGATCGCCATGCGGGGGCAGCGAGTCGTGGTGGACGAGAACGGCAAGAAACAGGTCACCTCGCTGGGCGATCCGGCCGAATTGATAAAGCACATCAAGAAGGAGGACTGGAACGAATACTGCATCATCGCCCGCGGCAGCGAGATCACGCTGGCCATCAACGGCGTGGTCATGTCGCAGGCCGTCGATCACGAGAAAGGCAAAGCCGCCCGCGACGGCATCATCGGCCTGCAAGTCCACCCTGGGCCGCCGATGAAGATCCAGTTCAAAGATCTGCGCATCTTTAGGGAACCGTCTGCGCCGTAGTCGGTTGACGGATTTGCGGCGATATTGATCATGACGAGGGTGGACGCATAGAATGATGAGAGTTCACGCGATGCCGACAATTCCGGTGGAACTCCCCAGAGATCCTCAACTTTATGTCGAAGCGAAGGTGCGGCGAGGTCGCTTCGCAAGTCCGAGCGAGTACATCGTGGCTCTTGTCGATGCCGCCCGCAGGAAACGATCCGAGATCGAAGCCGCTCTGGTCGAAGGCGTGCCGAGCGGATCGGCCGAAGAATGGGCGAGCCAAGAGTGGGCCGAAATCAAACAGCGTGTGATCGAACGTCATCAAACAGGTTGAGGAGCCAGTATCACCGTTCCGTTGACCATCAGGAACCTACTCTCACGCCAGCGAGCGATCATAGTTGAACCGGAAGGGATCGCGATTGCGGCGGTTGTCCAGCCATTCCCCGGCGGGGTCGGTGGCGCCGACCAGGTCCACCACCAGATGGCGGACGTGGATCCGGTCGTTGCGAACGTCGCGCAGGTCGAAGGGCTCTTCGGGCCGCAGCACCCACAAGCCGTTTTCGCGGCGCGGGATCACGCGCGTCTCCCGGCGATCCACCATCAGCTGGCCGTCGAAATCGTCCGGCAGTTCGACGCGCGTGATCATCAGCGGGGGACGGCCATAGACAACCAGGGAACACGGCGTCGGGCAGCGATCGGTGACGTTCTCCAACTGCCGGCGGTCGGCTTCGACGGACAGCGTCACGGACTGCAGGCCGGCGTTGCCCAGGACGCGGGCCGCCAAGGAATTCAGCACGGCCAGGAACGGACCGCCTTCCATGCGGACGTTGGCTTCTTTGGCCAGCAGCCAGCCGCCCCAGCTGTTGACCTCGACCGTCACGCCCGTCCGCTGGCAGACCCGCAACAACTCCCGAATCGCGTCCAGGTCCGCCTCGAAGAACACCGGCGGCAGCGCGGCGATCAGTGGAATCCGCCTGCAGCGCGAGCGCATCTCTTTCACGCGTTCGGCCGCCAGACCCTCGACGATCAAGCCCTCGACGATCCGGCCGTCAGGCTGGACGGCGGCAAGAAAACCATCGACGGCGCCGGCGGCCAGACGGATGCGGTCAGGCGGCCGGCCGAGCGCCGTGCGGTTGGAGGGATGGCGAGCGCAACTGTCGCAGATCGCCTGTACGCCCTCCGGCACCTCCATTCGCCGCAGACGCTGCCGGACTTTCTGCCGATGCTGCAGCGCTTTGGCGATGTGATTCGTCAGCTCATTCACCTTGCGCGGCGGCATCAGGAAGTCCGGCTGATTCGTCGAGCCTCTGGCGAGTCCGCAGCCCTGGACCTCTTGCACGCTCAAAAAGTCCAGCAGGTTGCCGATCGCCACGGCCTTGTGCGCCCGGTGAACGACCGTTTTGGGCATGGTCCACTCGGTGGTTTCGTCCAGGTAGTGACAGCGGCAGACAATGCCTTGAGGCTCGACGTCGATATCCAGTTCATACACCGAACGCCCCGCCTCCGGCGGCGGCTGGGCCTCGGATTCGCCTTCTGGCATTGTTTCCGCATCTCGGCCCGAGAGTGCCTCGCGGCGTTCGCGGCCCGCGACACCGGTCAGCTGGTCGTACTCGCCGTCCAGGTATCCACAGGTCAACTGCCGGCCGGTGTAAGCCCCCAACGCTTCGATATCGGCCTGCAACGTTGCGAGGTTTTCGCCCGAAAGCGCTCGGCGGTACAGGCCGACTGCTTGGGACACCCAGTCGGCGGTCTTCATGCGGCCTTCGATCTTCAGCGCCGCGACGCCCGCCGCGCGCAGATCATCCAGGCGATGGATCAGAGCGAGGTCCTTCATCGACATGGGCGTCGCAGCGGCGATCCCATCGACCGACCAAGGCACGCGGCAAGTGCTGGTACACGTTCCGCGATTGCCGCTGCGGCCGCCGACCCAGCTGGACATCGTGCAACGTCCGGAGACGGAGAAGCACAAGGCGCCTTGCGCAAAGACTTCGGTCTGGATGCCGGGGACGGCCGAAGCGGCCCTGATCTCGTCCAGCGACATTTCGCGTGCCAGCACAACGCGAGCCCCACCCAATCTCGCCGCCGCCGCCACGTCGGCGCTGTTGGCGATACAGGTTTGGGTGCTGAAGTGAAACTCCAGACTGGGAAACTCCGGCTTCATCGCCAGCAAGGCCGGATCGCGGACCAGGACCGCATCGACCCCGCAATCCTGGGCCAGCTTCAACACGCTCGCCGCCTGACCCAACTCGCGTTCCGTCACGTCGATGTTCAGCGTCAGGTAAGCTTTCGCGCCATGCTGGTGGGTCGTCTGCACCGCCTGAGCGAATTTCGACTGGTCAAAATTGCGGGCCCGCCGCCGTGCGTTCAGTACGTTCAGCCCGAAATAAACGGCATCCGCGCCGGCGTCCAGAGCCGCGTCGAGCGCGGCGAAATCGCCGGCCGGCGCGAGCAACTCCAGTCGCTGCGACGAGGAAGTGGGCGTCGCGGACTGGGGTAGGGGGCTTGAGATGACGTCGGATTCGTGGTTGTCCATCAGTTCAACGCTTTCTATGACGCAGGGGGCCGGCACTCGCATCGTACCGCAACAGCTGAACGCGTGACAAGGTGTCGAAAGCCGGTGAAGACGCTTCGGGCATCCGTTGGGCTCGCTTGAGATTCTTGAGCCCAGTGTCATCCGCATTGAGCACGGCGATACGGCACGGAAGACTTTCTGCCGTTCCTGCCTACCGGCTGGTGCGCGGGGAGCGGTAGGAGCCGGATTTCAGGATTCGCTGCAGGGCATCCTCGATGCGCTTGGTGTTGGTCTTTTGCAGAGTGATGATCTTCACGTTGCGCGCCGGGTTCTCTTCGGCGGCCTGGTCGAGGCTGCCGATCAGCTTCAGGATCTCGTCCAACAACGGCGGGGGGGCCATGACGATCAGCGAGTTGGTGGTCGGGTCGACGGCGATTTCGGGCGTCACGCGCGACCTCCCGAAGCTTCGCATGCCGATGGTGGGGACGGCCGTCGATCGGGTCATCCGGCTGCGGAATACTTCCCGGACGACTTGCGCGATGTCCTCGGCTTCGGCGAATCGCACGGGCACGATTTGGGGCTTGACGCCCCCGCCCTCTTCCGTATCCAGCGCGCGGATCAGTCCGCCGATCGTTTCGCGGTCGATGCGGTTGCCCTGAACCAGAATCCGATTCAGGCTTTCGTCCGGCACGATCCTCACCTCGGTCGCGCCCCACCGCCAACTGGTCCGACGGCTGTCGTACAATTCGCCCAGCTTTTCGGCCATTTCCACCGCGTTGGAGTGCTTCAGTTCGAAGACGCTGATGTTGCGGCCAATCTCGCTCGTGCTGCCGGACAGGGCGCGCAGGAGTTTTTCGAATTGTTCCAGAGCTTCGGTGTCGTCGCAGACGATCGTGATCGAATCGCCGCTGGGGACGACGTAGATGGGGGCGGGGGGCGAAGGAGGCGGGGCGCCGGAGTTCGGGGTTGCAGAGGTGTCGGGGGACGCCTTGCCGGGCGGGGAAGGCGCCGTGGTTTTGCGCCGCGTGGTTTTCGTGGGACGCTCGTCAGGGGCCGGGGCCGGCTCGTCGGTCGGTTTGTCATCTGGGGATGTGCCGGAACTGCGGAAGATCTTGTTCCGGCCTACAGGCACGGAGGCGGCGAGGGGCTCGCTGGCGGTGGGGTGGACGGAGGTGGTCGAGGTGAGCGGGGAGCAGGGCAAAGGCCGTTGAACCACCGAGGTGAACTCGGTGGCGAAGGGCGGGATGCTGAGTTGGGAGGTCTTGTTCTTGGCGGGTTTGGCCTTTGGCGCGGCGGCGGGCTTCTGCGGCGGCAGCGGCTGATCGGGCGAGACGACACGGATTTCGTTGTCGCGGAGCTTGGGCCAGATGCGGCGGATCTCTTCCAGGGCGGCTTTGGCGTCGCCGGAGAAGGGAACGGTGCGCATGTTCTGACTGCTGCGGCCGCGGAGCAGCGCGAGGCCCGTTTCGCCCATCTTGACCAGCAGGTCGCGGATCTGCTGTTGTTGTTCGGCCGTGGCGCGGATGAACAACTGCTGGGTGACCGGGTCCGTGCTGACTTCGGGCGCGCGGGGTTCGCCGGCGAACTGCCTTAGGATGGCCATTTCAGCGGAGCTCGGATCGACGTACTTCAGATCGTAGATCTCCAGCACCGGTTCTTCGCCGCGGAGCTGCTCCAGCACCTTCGTAATCTGCTCGTGGACTTCCGGCCGGGCGATGGCGATCAGCTGGTTGCTCATCCGGTCCAGCGACAGTTGGGCTTTGCTGCCCTGTTTGTCGAGCGTCTGCTCCAGGATGTCCATTGCGGAGGTGGAATCGACGTTGCGCAGGGAGTACAGTTCCATTTTGGAGTCAGCGTCGTGGCGGGCGGCATCCTCCATGGACTTGATCAACTCGGCAATCCGCTCCTGTTTGGCGGCCGAGGCGACGGCGATCACGGCATCGTTGTCCATGTCCAGCGACAATTGGATGGTGGCATCGTCGCGGAACAGGAGGGAAAGCGAACGGTACACGTTGGCCACGCTGCCGACGGCCACGCGGTGGATCTGGAGAGCGGGCCGCTGGCCTTCCGCGTCTTTGCTATCCATCTGGTCGATCATCGCTTTGATCTTGACGTGGTCTTCGGGCAGTCCGCTGACCACCAGGCTGCCCTCCTTGGCGTCGACGGCCATCTTGGCCGACGGGACGAGGGCTTGCAGCACGGTGTAGGCGGCTTGCGGGTCGGCGTAACGGAAGCGGTACACCTGGCTGCTCATCTGCCCCGCGCCGGTCTCCATTTCCTCGACGGCCTTCTTAATCTCCTCGTGGTCCGCCGGAGTGGCCCAGGCGATCAGCCGCCGCGGATCGGAGCCGACGGAGAATTGCGCGCCGGGCACGGCGCTCTGCAGGAACGCCATCGCAGTGGCGGCGGTGCTCGCATCCAGCGTGTACACGGCGACTTTGCGGGCCAGTTCGGCTGGGCCTTTTTCGGCCAGACGCTCGACGATCTCCTGGATGATCTTGTGATCGGCGGGGCGGGCCCAGGCGATCATCTGGTGCGGCTCGGCGCCCGGCGACAGGCTGGCCGTGGGCACGGCGGTGCGCAGAATCCGCATGGCCTCGGTGGCGTTGCCGGACTGGAGCGTATAGACGACGGCCTGGGGCTCGGTTTCGGGCGGGGCTTCCTTGTCCAATTCCTTGAGCACATCCGCAATCCTGGCATGGTCCCGCGGGCTGGCAAAGGCGACGAGCTGGCTGGGGTCCGCCCCGGCGCTCAGGGCCGCTTGAGGCACCACGCGGGCCAGCGCCTGCAGGGCGGTGGTGGCCGTGGCGTGGTGCAGACTGTACACCTGGGCCGTGCGGGTCGCGTCGGGCGATTCCTCGACCAGTTGCTTGATCAAGCCCTTGATCGTTTCGTGGTCCTGGGCCCGGGCCCAGACCACCACCTGGCCGCCTTCGCCGCCCAACGCAAAGTTGGCTTTGGGCACGGCGTCGCGGAGGAACCGCAGGGCGTAGAACGCAGCCGTCTGGCTCATGCCCTCCAGCTGATAGACCGCGGCCGTGGGGGCCGATTCCGGATCGGGCTTGACGTCCATTTGCTTCAGGACTTCCTCGATCTTCGTATGGTCGGCCGGCGTGGCCCAGGCGTTGAGCCGCTGCGGGTCGGCCGGGTCCGTCGTCACGTCGGCCCTGCGAACGGCGGACTGCAGGAACGAGATCACGGCCGCGGCCGTAATGTGCTGCAGCGTGTAGACTTTAATCGTGCGGGCCAGTTCCGGCGGCGGGGCTTTCTGCAGCTGCTCGATCAGCGTCTTGATCTGGGCGTGGTCCTTGGCCGTGGCCCAGACGACCATCTGGCCCTCCTCTGAACCCGGCGTGAATTTCGCTTGCGGCACCACCTGGGCCAGGAACATCCCGGTGTAGTACAAGGACCGCGTGCTCATGCCCTCCATCGTGTAAATCGCCACCGAGTACGAGGCGTCGGGGTCGCTCTCGGTATCAATCTGCTGCAGGATGTCTTGGATCGTCGCATGTTCCAGCGGCGTGGCGTAGGCCGTCAATCGCTGCGGATCGGACGCGTCAGGAGTGAGTGTGGCGCGGGGGACGGCGGTGCGCAGGATCGACATGGCCGTCGTTGCCGAGATCTCCTTCAGGGTGTAGACCGTCGCTTTCGACGCTTCGTCCGGCGGCGGAGCGGCGTTCAGACGTTCGACCAGGGCCTGGATGTCCTTGTGGTCCCTGGGGCTGGCCCAAGCGACGAACTGGTCGGGCTCGGTGCCCGCCGAAAAGCGGGCGCGGGGAAAGGCAGTGGCCAGCAGTTGCAGTGCGGCCGTCAGGGACGCCGCCGGCTGCTTGCTCAGCAGCTTGTAGACTTGCACCGTCGAGCGTCCGCCGCCTTCGCCTTCGACGTCGATCTCGTCCAGCACGGTCTTGATCGTCTCGTGATCGGCGGCGCGGGCGTTGGCGGTCAGCCGTTGCGGATCGTCCGGGTCGGTGGTGAACGTCGCGTTGGGCAGCGCGTTCTGGAGCACTTGGGAGGCGGCGGTGGCGGTGATGAACTTCAGCGTGTACAACACCACTTGAGGCCGCTGCTCGGGCGGCATTCCTGCGTTGATCTGCTCGACCAGGGCCTTGATTCCCGCGTGGTCCTTGGCCGAGGCCCAGGCGACGAACTGGCCCGGTTCGTTGCCCGTCGAGAAGGTGGCTCGGCGAAACGCCTCACGGAAGAGCGCGAGCCGGTAGTACAGCGACGTGCCGATGGCTTGGCTCTCCAACTGGTACACCGCGACGGTTTCGCCGCCGGCCAGATCGCCTTCCACGTCGATTTTGTCCAGGATCGCCTTGATCGTCGCCTGATCCTCCGGGCTGGCGTAGGCGGTCAAGCGGCGGGTGTCTTCGGTGTCGGGCGTGAGTTTCGCCTTGGGCACGGCGGGGGTCAGCACGGTCACTGCGGTCGCGGCCAGGATGTTCTTCAGCGAGTACACGGTGGCCACGGGCGCTTTTTCCGGCGGTGGACCGGCGTTCAAACGGTCCACCAGGGCCTTGATCTCCTCCTGGTCCTTGGCGGTCGCCCAAGCCACGAATTGGCCGACCTCCGTGCCCAGTACGAATCGGGCGCGGGGGAAGGCCTGGGTCAACATGCTGATGGCGTAGCTCATCGCCGTGGGCGACGTCTGCTGTTCCAACTCGTACACGACGACCGATGGTTCCGTGCCGGGTTCGCCTTCGACGTCGATCTTGGCGAGGACGGCCTTGATCGTCTCGTGATCCGCCGCGCGGGCGCTGGCCGTCAGACGTTGGGCGTTGGCCGGATCGACCGTCACGATCGCCTTGGGCACCGCGGCCTGCAGGACGGCGGCGGCGCTGGTGGCTGTGATCGCTTTCAGCGTGTACAGTTCGACCTGGGGCTTCTGCTCCGCCGGCAGTCCGGCGTTGACCTGTTCGACCAACTTCTTGATCCCCTCGTGGTCTTTGGCCGAGGCCCAGGCGATGAACTGGCCGGGATCGGTGCCGGTGGAGAACACGGCTTTGGGAAACGCCGTGCGGAAGACGGACAGGGTGTAATAGGTCGCGATGCTGCTGGCTTGGCCTTCCAGCGCGTACACGGCCACGGTTTCGCCGCCGGCCAATTCGCCTTCGATGTCGATCTTGTCCAGGATCGCCTTGATCGTCGTCTGGTCGGCCGGGCTGGCGTAGGCGGTCAAGCGGCGGGTGTCTTCCGTGTCGGGCGTGAGTTTCGCCTTGGGCACGGCGGGGGTCAGCACGGTCACTGCGGTCGCGGCCAGGATGTTCTTCAGCGAGTACACGGTGGCCACGGGCGCTTTTTCCGGCGGTGGACCGGCGTTCAAACGGTCCACCAGGGCCTTGATCTCCTCCTGGTCCTTGGCGGTCGCCCAAGCCACGAATTGGCCGACCTCCGTGCCCAGTACGAATCGGGCGCGGGGGAAGGCCTGGGTCAACATGCTGATGGCGTAGCTCATCGCCGTGGGCGACGTCTGCTGTTCCAACTCGTACACGACGACCGATGGTTCCGTGCCGGGTTCGCCTTCGACGTCGATCTTGGCGAGGACGGCCTTGATCGTCTCGTGATCCGCCGCGCGGGCGCTGGCCGTCAGACGTTGGGCGTTGGCCGGATCGACCGTCACGATCGCCTTGGGCACCGCGGCCTGCAGGACGGCGGCGGCGCTGGTGGCTGTGATCGCTTTCAGCGTGTACAGTTCGACCTGGGGCTTCTGCTCCGCCGGCAGTCCGGCGTTGACCTGTTCGACCAACTTCTTGATCCCCTCGTGGTCTTTGGCCGAGGCCCAGGCGATGAACTGGCCGGGATCGGTGCCGGTGGAGAACACGGCTTTGGGAAACGCCGTGCGGAAGACGGACAGGGTGTAATAGGTCGCGATGCTGCTGGCTTGGCCTTCCAGCGCGTACACGGCCACGGTTTCGCCGCCGGCCAATTCGCCTTCGATGTCGATCTTGTCCAGGATCGCCTTGATCGTCGTCTGGTCGGCCGGGCTGGCGTAGGCGGTCAAGCGGCGGGTGTCTTCGGTGTCGGGGGTGAGCTTCGCCTGGGGGACCGCGGGGGTCAGCACGCTCAACGCGGTCGTGGCCAGGATGTGTTTCAACGAGTACACGGTGGCCACGGGAGCTTCCTCCGGCGGCGGCCCGGCGTTCAGGCGGTCCACCAGGGCCTTGATCTCTTCGTGGTCTTTGGCCGAGGCCCAGGCCACGAACTCGTTGGGCTCGGTGCCGGTCAAGAACCGGGAGCGTGGGAAGGCCTGGGTCAACAGGCTGATCGCGTACGTCATCGACGTGGCCGACGCCTGACGCTGAAGCCGATAGACGGCCGCGGACTGGCGCCCGCCGCCTTCGCCCTCGACGTCCAGTTCGGCCAGCATGGCCTTGATCCGCTCCTGATCCGCCGGGCGGGCAAGGACGGTGAGCCGTTGAGGATCGGCGGCGTCGGAGGTGAACGTTGCCTTGGGCACGGCGGCCTGCAGCACGGTGGTCGCGGTCGTGGCCGTGATCCACTGCAGCGGATACACGGTGATCTTGGGCGTTTCTTCCGGCGCGGGGGCCGCGTTCAGTTGGTCGACGAGCGTTTTGATCCCCTCATGTTCCTTGCCGGTGGCCCAGGCCACGAACTGGTCGGGTTCAGCGCCCACGGAGAACGTCGCTTTCGGAAATGCCGTGCGGAAGACGCTCAGGGTGTAGTACAGCGAGGTAGCGGCCATCGAGCCTTCCAGCTTGTAGATGGCGACGGTGGCGCCGTCGGCGGCGTCGCCCTCGACGTCGATCTTCTCCAGGATCTTCTTGATCGTCGCCTGGTCGGCGGGACTCGCGTATGCTGTCAGGCGGTGCGTGTCCTCGGCATCGGGACTGAGTTTGGCCTTGGGGACGGCGGTGGTCAGCAGGGTCAACGCGGTGGTGGCGGTGATGTGCTTCAGCGTGTAGACGGTTGCTTCGGGCGCTTCCTCCGGCGGCGGTCCCGCGTTCAGACGATCCACCAGGGCTTTGATGTCTTGCTGGTCCTTGGCCGTCGCCCAGGCGACAAACTGGCCGGGTTCCGTGCCCAGCAGGAAGCGGGCGCGGGGGAAGGCCTGGGTCAACAGGCTGATCGCGTAGCTCATCGCGGTGGGCGAGGCTTGTTGGTCCAGCACGTACACGGCGACCGACGAGCGCCCGCCGCCTCCGCCCTCGACGTCCAGTTCGGCCACCATGGCCTTGATTCGCTCCTGATCCGCCGGGCGGGCAAGGACGGTGAGCCGTTGAGGATCGGCGGCGTCGGAGGTGAACGTTGCCTTGGGCACGGCGGCCTGCAGCACGGTGGTCGCGGTCGTGGCCGTGATCCACTGCAGCGGATACACGGTGATCTTGGGCGTTTCTTCCGGCGCGGGGGCCGCGTTCAGTTGGTCGACGAGCGTTTTGATCCCCTCATGTTCCTTGCCGGTGGCCCAGGCCACGAACTGGTCGGGTTCAGCGCCCACGGAGAACGTCGCTTTCGGAAATGCCGTGCGGAAGACGCTCAGGGTGTAGTACAGCGAGGTAGCGGCCATCGAGCCTTCCAGCTTGTAGATGGCGACGGTGGCGCCGTCGGCGGCGTCGCCCTCGACGTCGATCTTCTCCAGGATCTTCTTGATCGTCGCCTGGTCGGCGGGACTCGCGTATGCTGTCAGGCGGTGCGTGTCCTCGGCATCGGGACTGAGTTTGGCCTTGGGGACGGCGGTGGTCAGCAGGGTCAACGCGGTGGTGGCGGTGATGTGCTTCAGCGTGTAGACGGTTGCTTCGGGCGCTTCCTCCGGCGGCGGTCCCGCGTTCAGCTGATCGACCAGCGCCTTGATGCCTTCGTGGTCCTTGACTGACGCCCAGGCGACAAGCTGGCCGGGTTCAGCGCCCGGCAAAAGCCGAGCGCGGGGAAACGCCTGCGTCAACAGGCTGACCGCGTAGCTCATCGCCGTGGGCGAAACCTGCTGCTCCAGTTGGTACACGAGCACCGACGGCTGGCTGCCGGGGTCGCCCTCGATGTCGATCTCGGCCAGGATCGTCTTGATCACTTCGTGTTCCGAGGGGCGGCCCGAGGCGGTGAGCCGTTGCGGGTCGGCGGGGTCCGCGGTGAAAGTCGCCCGCGGCACGGCGGCCTGCAGCACGGTGATCGCGCTGGCGGCGGTGATCGACTTGAGCGGATACAGGGCGACCTTGGGGGCATGTTCGGGAGGCGGCGGCGTGTTCAGCCGATCGACCAGGGCCTGGATGCCCTCGTGGTCTTTGGCCGAGGCCCAGGCGACGAATTCGCCGGGGTCAGAGCCCAGGGTAAAGTTGGCTTTCGGGAACGCCGAGCGGAACACGCTCAGGGCGTACAGCACCGACGTCGACGACGACTTGTATTCCAGCTTGTACACGGCCACGGTCGACTTGGCCGCGGCTGCGCCTTCGACGTCGATCTCCTGCAGGATGGCCTGCAGCATTTGATGGTCGCGCGGCTGGGCGATGGCCACGACCTGGCTGTCGTCGGCGCCGGCTGACACTTTCGCGGTGGGCACCGCCGAAGTGAGGACGGGGAGGGCCGCCGTCGCCGTGATGTGCTGCAGCGCATAGGCCTTGGTCGTCGGCTTCGCGGCCGTCACTTCCTTCTTGGACATCTCTTCGATCGCCGTGCGGATCGTCTCCTGCTCGTCCGGCGTGGCCCAGGCCGCCAGGCCGCCGGTCCGGGAATCGACAGCCAAACGGGCCGCCGGGACGAGGCTGGTGAGCATCTGCAGGACGGTCTGCGGATCGGCCTCGCCGCGCGGATAAACCACCAGGCGCGGTTTGTGCTGGTCGTCGGCTCCCGATTGCAGTTGCTCGATGGCCTTGCCGATCACGACATGGTCCGCCTTGCTGGCCCACACCAGGACCCGTTTGGACGTCGCGTCGGCGACGATCTTGGCGTCGGGCAGTTGCTCCTGCAGCAGAGGTACCGCCACCACGGGGTCGACTTTCGACAACGGATACGCCTGGAACTCGGGCTGGAAATCGCCCGGCATTCCGCCGCTGCCCAGTTGCTCCAACGCGGGTTTGATCTTCTCATGGTCCTCCGGCCGGGCCCAGACCAGGATCCGTCGCGATTTGGGGTCGACCACGAACTTGGCATCGGGAAACAAGGTGGTTACGAACGTAGCAATCGTCGTGGGGTCGGCCACGGCACACGTGTAGGTCACCAGCTGCAACTGCTCGGTCTGCGGCACGTCTTGTTGCAGTTGCTTGATCAACTCGGCGATCTTGAGCTGTTCGCTGGGCCGGGCCCAGACGGTCACCGCTCCGGGGTCGTCGCCGCTGAGCAGCTGCAACCCCGGCATCTCGGTTTGCAGCGACGGCAAGACGGCCTCGAAGCGTTTCTTCTGGGCCGCCGTCACGGGATAGACGGCCAGCCTGCGCGGCTCTTCGGGCGGCGTGCTGGACTCGAACTGCTCGATGATCTTCTGGATGGCCTCGTGATCGGCCGCCGTCGCCACCGCGATCAACCGTTTGTTTTCCGCGTCCGGCGTCAGCTCTGCCCCAGGAACCATCTCCTTGAGGATGTTCAACAGACCCTCGGACGGTTCGCGCATCAGGGGATGAAAGCGAACGGCAGGACCGGTGTCGCCGGCCAGGCCGGGCTGCAGCTGTTGCAGCGTGGCGCGGATCAGTTGCTGGTCGGCGGGAACGGCCAGGGCGATCAGGTTGCTGCTCTTGGCGTCCAGGGTCAGCTGGGCGTCAGGAGCCAGTTTCTGCAGCAGCGCCAGCGTGGTTTCGGCATCGACCTTGACCAGCCGGTGTACCTCCAACTGCGGCGTATTCTGCGGCGCCGGGCCTTGGCCAAGCCTGTCCAGAGCGCGGCGGACGATCTCGTGCTCCTTGTCCGTCGCCCAGACGATCAGGCTCTTGACTTTGCCGTCGATCGTAAAGCGGGCGTTGGGCACCAAGGGCTGCAGCGAGGTGACCAGTGTGCCTGCGGCGGTGGCGTCCGTGAAGCCGTACAGCGGATAGGATTCGAACCGCGGCTGCTCGCCCGCGGCCGGCCCGGCTTCCAGCGTCTTGATGGATGCCGCCAACGCGGCTTGATCTTCGGGCGGCGCCCAGACGAGCAGACGTTTGGTCGGCGCGTCGAGCACGAGTTGGGCCTTGGGATAGCGGGCCTTCAGCAACTCCAACAGACTGGCCGGATCCGACGACGTGATCGTGTACGTCGCCAGTTCCGGTTCGCCCTTGGCAGGCGTGGCCTTCTGGAACTGTTGGAAGGCCGTTTCGATCGCCGTTTGACTGTTCGGCGGAGCCAGCACCATCAAGCGTTCGTTGTCCGTGTCGACGGTGATTTTCGCCTGCGGGTCGACCTTGCCGAGCAATTCGAGAACTTCGGGCGGCGGCGGCTGCTCGAACGGGTAGAAGCGCAACTGCGGCGCCTGCGGATCGGCCGGGTTCGGCCGCAGTTTTTCCAGCGTGGCTTTGATTCGTTCATGATCGGCTGCCGTGGCCACCACGACCAGCCGCTGCTGCGCGGCGTCCGGCGTGAACTCGGCCAGCGGAACCAATTGCTGGAGGATCGTCTGCGTGGCGGTCGGATCGGCCCCGGCCAAGGGATACGCTTCCATGGTGCGGTCGTCCTCGGCCGCCTTGGCCAGCCCCAGCTTGTCCAGCGCCGCCTTCACCCGCTGCTGCTCTTGCGCCGTGCCGTAGACGATCAGCCGGCTGGTCCGTGCATCGGCCGTGATCTTGGCCTCCGGCACCACGGCCTGGAGTTGCGTTACCGCGGTCTCGGCGGACGCGGCGGCGCCGGCGCGGATCTCGTAGATCTCGAACTGAGGCTGCTGTTCGGCCGCCGGCTCGGCTTGCAGCTTCTCGATTTCGGCCTTCAGCAACGCATGATCTTCCGGCGAGGCCCAGACCAGCAGCCGCTTGGCCGTCGCGTCGAGCACGATTTGCGCCTTGGGATAGCGCGTCTGCAATCCCTCCACCAGTCCCGTGGCCGTGGCGGATTTCAGCGGGTAGGTCGCCAGTTCCGGTTTGCCCTTGGCCGGCTTTTCCTTCTGGAACTGCTGGAAAGCGGTCTCGACGGCCGTTTGGCTGGTCGGCGGCGCCACCACCATCAGGCGTGTGTTGTCTTTGTCGACCGTGATCTTCGCCTGCGGGGCGATCTTGGCGAGGAGGTCGAGGACGTCGGCCGGCGGCTCCAACTCGAACGGATAGAACCGCAGCTGCGGCGCCTGCGGATCGGCCGGGTTCGGGCGCAGTTTGTCCAGCGTGCTCTTGAGCCGTTCGTGATCGGCCGCCGTGGCCAGCGCGTACAGCCGCTGTTGTGTGGCGTCCGGTGTGAACTCGGCCAGCGGGACCAACTGCTGGAGGAGCGTCTGGGTGGCGGTCAGATCGGCCCCGTCCAACGGATACGCTTCCATGGTTCGGCCGTCCTCCGCGGCCTTCTCCATCCCCAGTTTCTCCAAGGCCGATTTGACCAACTGCTGCTCTGCCGCCGTGCCGTACACGACCAAGCGGCTGGTGCGCGCGTCGAACGTGATCTTCGCCTCCGATACCAGCGGCTGGACCTGAGCAACCAGGGCCTCGCCGGCAGCGTCGGTTCCGGCGGTGCGGACTCCATACGTCTCGAAATGCGGCTGATCCGCTCCTGCAGCGCCGCCCCCCGCCTGGACTTGTTCCAGCGTCGCCCGGATCGCCTGCTGGTCGGACGGCTTGGCCAGCGCGATCAGGCTCCGCGACCGCGCGTCGTAGGCGAGCTTCGCGTCGGGAACCAGCTTTTCGAGCATGGCCAGCAGTTTCGTGGGATCCACCCGCGTCAGCGGGTACAGTTCCAACTGGGGCGAGGTCAGGGAATCGCCGGCGATTCCCCCGCCCAGTTTGCTCAATGCCGTTTTGATCGTCTGGTGCTCCGCGGGCGAGGCCCAGACGATCATCGCCGCCCCGTCTTCCTGCAGCGACATTGTCGCCTTGGGAACGATCGCTTTGAACGCCTCGACGAGTTTCGCCCCCGCCTCCGGCGCCGGCGGGTCCAGCCGGTACACATCGACGCGCCGCTCGCGCTCGGCGGCGGCCGTCGAGCCAATCTGGTCCAGGATCGTCTGGATCATGGTGTGCTGCGCCGCCGTCGCGTTGGCGTTCAATTGGTTCAGATTCGGATCGTAGACCAGTTGCGCCCCTGCGACGAGCTTCTCCAGGATCGACATCAGCGATTCCGGATCGGCCTTGTCGATCGGATAGATTTTCAGCTCTTTGGGCTCGGGCTTGGGCGGCACGGGCGGCGGAGGCTCCGTCTTCGGTTCAGGAAGGGATTCGATCACCTTCTGGACGTTGCTCATGACGCCCGCCCGGTCGGTCACGAACAGCTGCTTGGTCGGGGCCACGGCGAGCAGTTTGTGGTAACGCCCCAGCAGCGGCATCACGGCGGCGGTCACAGCGGCCGGATCGCGGCGGCCCAGCGGAAATTCGACCGTCACCAATTCGTGCTTGCCCCGCTTCTCGACTTCCTCCGGCGTTACTTTGGGAATCAACCCTTCCGGAAACTCGCCCGACAAGTCGATCAGAGTCAGCATGCGTTCGCGGCGGATGAGCGTGTAGCCCTTGGTCAGCAGCACGCTGTTCAACAGATCGAGCGCCTCCGACACCGAATAATCGCGGCTATCGGAGTAGTTGAAAGACCCCGGCGGCGGGGCATCCAAGACGAGCGACAGGTCGGCTTGTTCCGCAAACCACTCCAACACATCCGACCAGCGCTGGTAGCGGAAGGTGAACTTCAACCGCTTCTCCGGCGCCTCCGCCTGCAGCTTGGCGGACTCATCGTCGGATTTGACGGTCGGCCTCAGCAATCGACGCTTCGCTGCCTCCGCGCCCGACGCGGACGCTTCGGCGGCGGGCTTGGGTGCATCCGTAGCCGGTGCGGGAGTTGGTTCCGCCGGCTTGGGTTCCTCAGCGGCCGGCGCGGGAGTAGGTTCCGCGGGCTTGGGCGCTTCGGGAGCCGGCGCGGGAGTTGGTTCCGCGGGCTTGGGCGCTTCGGGAGCCGGTGCGGGAGTTGGTTCCGCGGGCTTGGGCGCTTCGGGAGCCGGCGCGGGAGTTGGTT
>CAZAQY010000090.1:0-11162 GCA_964486845.1 uncultured Pirellulaceae bacterium | reverse complement strand
GGCTTGGGCGCTTCGGGAGCCGGCGCGGGAGTTGGTTCCGCCGGCTTGGGCGCTTCGGGAGCCGGCGCGGGAGTTGGTTCCGCGGGCTTGGGTTCCTCAGCGGTCGGCGCGGGCGTGGTTGGCGGAGTTTCGGCTTGGCCCCACGCTGCGGCAGCGGGGCCGAGTGTAAGCAACGTTACGAGCAACCACCGACGGCTGATAATCGCTAACCGGTTTTTAGGTTCCACGGCACTATGCCTCCGAAAGAAATCGGGAAAACGTCGGATGGTGAAAATCTTGGGCGGGAAGCAAATTTACGCTCTTCTCCCAAGATACCCTGACTCACACGATTGGTAAACTCGGATAATTGGGAACTTGTCGCCGAAGTTAACCGCGGTGTATACTGAAGAGACGATATATTTGTTAACCTCGACAGGACACGCACTGATGACACGAAAAATCGTTTTGCTGGCGGCGACACTTGCCGCGTCGTCCCTGCTTGCCGGCGGTGCGCGGGCGCAGCTGTTCGGAGAACGGACCTTGGGCCGGTCGTTGTCGCGGCAGAATTCGCCTTCGACAGCAAGGGGGACGACGGCAGCCCGCACGACCGGCCGGACGACGAACACGCCAGCAGCCAAATCAGCCCCTGGAGAGAGCACGCCATCGCTGATGAGCGAGGGCGCGCGGTTCATCCGCGGCAACCGCGCGGCGTCCGATTTCGTCGGCGCCGGCACGGCGGAGACGCGGCGGTTTGTGGGCAGCGAGCAGGCCGGGGCGGATGCCGGAGAGATCCGCTCGGCCATCGACGACTTGCAGGTCGAGGCGGCGCCGGACGCGAATCAAACCGCCGGTGCCGTGAGAACGCCCCGAGTGCCGATGAATGCCCCGCGGCTGAGAGTTGACTTCGACTTTTCCCCGCAAGCGACGATGGAGGTCAGCGATCAGCTGACGCGCCGTCTGCAAACGGCGTTGCTTCGGACTGGGACCAGCCGGATCGAGGTGTCGGTGGCAGGCG
Source organism: uncultured Pirellulaceae bacterium (assembly GCA_964486845.1). Lineage (GTDB taxonomy): Bacteria > Planctomycetota > Planctomycetia > Pirellulales > Pirellulaceae > Anammoximicrobium. The sequence continues at coordinate 10,168 of CAZAQY010000090.1, read as the reverse complement.
GCGAAGCGATTCTACGTGGTGAGGTTGCCTCCGCGCGGGATCGTAAGTTGGCCGAGTTGCTGGTGGGTTTCGAGCCGGGGATTGCGTCGGTGCGGAACCAGTTGGCGGTGCGGCCTGCCGGTTTGCCGGCCCCGCCGCCGCCTCCGCCGCCGGCGCAAGACTGACCGGTCCCGCGCCCGCAGCCGCCTGCGGCGGGCTCGAGGGGGGTTGCCGCCTGCCCGCTTCGCTGCGCGACGCCGCCAACAGCCGGTTGGCTTGCCCCGGCGTGACGTCGATGGTCACGGACTGCTGCGGTTTGGAGTTTCGCGCTTCCGCCGCCTGCCCTGGGCCCGTTGCCGGCGCCTCGTAGGAAGCCTGTTGGATGCCGGACGATGCGGCGGGCATCGCCGTCGCGCCGGGCAACTGCGGGGGGGCTTTCGCCAATCCGGAATTGTCCTGTGGCGGTGCGACGGGTCCGGGCAGTGTCACGTGCGCCATTTGCGACATGACGATCTTGCCGCTTTTATCCTCGAACCGCGCCAGCAGACTGATCCGCCGTTGCGGGCCGCCCGCATTGTCCCAGGGCAGCCAGAAGCTGTAGGAAGGACCCAGGCTCGATTCGCTCTGATGCGCCGCCAGGTTCGCAGCCGGAAAGACATATTTTTTGTCCGGCGCCGGATCGTCCTGGTGCGGGCGGTCGTTGTCATAGGCGTAGACGATCACGGTGCCTTCGACCGGGACCGCTTGCTGCTGGTTGCCGCCGTGGAACAGGATTCTTCCGCCGAACCCGCGGACGACGGGCTTGCCGGGTTGGTGCAGCGTGGTTTCCGTCCAGACCGCAGCCAGGCTTTCCGGCGTCTGCGGTTTGGGTTCGGACTTCCACAGCGCGAGGCTCTCGCCCAGTTCCAGCTTGGCGCAGCCGGCAAGCGTCAGCAATACGCTGAGAAATAAGGGAGCCGCCCGGAATCCGTGACCGGCGTTCTTCATGGGTTGGGACTCCGTCCCGACCGGGTCGGGACGGAGTCCCAACCTACTTTGGCTGCGGCGGCAAGTCGTGTTCGGTGGCGTCATCGTTCGTTGCGGCTCCTCAGGGCAAGGGAGCGCCCGCGGCATCCGGCAGCGCTGCCGGGGCTTCCGCCGGCGGTCCGGCCGGCGCGGGCAACTGCTGGATGCCCGGCGACAGCGGCAACTGATCGACGGGCACCGGTGTGGGCGAGTACTCGCCGGGCCGGCGGCCTTCCGGATTGGTGTCCGGGAAGACCACTTCGCCGCCGCCCACCACGCACCCGCCGTGCGCATCCTCGTACAAGCCGGTCGGACCGTGGATTTCGTGGACGTCGGCCAGGCACCAACTCATCCGCGCCGCTTCCGTCTGCTTGATCCGTTCCATGTCCTCGGGCGAGCGGACGACGTGCGGCGTGAGGAAAATCAGCAGTTCGGTCCGGCGGGATTCCTCGCCGTCGTAGCGGAACAGATGTCCCAGGACGGGGATGTCCGACAGGAAGGGCACCCGGCGCTTGATCACTTCGTTTTCCTTGGTAATCAGCCCGCCCAAGACGATGGTTTCTTTGTCGCCGGCGCTGACGGTGGTCTGGGCCATCGTGACGGTGATCCGCGGCGAGCGGATCTCCCGGCCCTCGACGACGGACACGGGAATCCCCTTGGCCTCGTCGCCCACGCGAGACTTTTCCGCGTCGATTTCCATCACCACCATGCCGTCGGGACTGATCCGCGGCGTGACGCCGAGCATCAAGCCGGTGTTTTCGTAGACGATGTCGTTGGTCTGCACTCGCCCGTCGAACCGCGAACCCGAGATCCGCGGGACGCGCTCTCCGACTTGGATAAAAGCCGGTTGATTGTCCAAGGTCATCACTTGCGGCCGCCCCAGCACTTCCATCCGCCGCGAATGCTGCAAGGCGCGGATCAGCAGACTGACGCTTTCACTGGAGGCCGACAGCGCCAGGCCGCCGTAGCCCAGTTCGCTGTTGACGCGTCCCATATTGAAATACGAACTGCCCTGGGTGCCCAGGTTGCTCGACCGGGCGAATGCTTTCGTGCTGCCCGCGTTGCCCAACGGCTTGCCGTTGAAATCGAAGCCCGGCGTGTTCGTGGCAGCGACAATCTCGTCCGACTGCGTCGTGGTGATGTTCCCGCCGCTTTGTTCAGTCGTCGTCGTGGTGATCTTCACGAGTTCGCTCAGTAGGCTCCGGTCAAACAGCAGCGAATCCTGCAGCCCCAACTCGATCCCAAATTCGTCCATATTGTCGAGTTCGATTTCCGCGATCACCACTTGGATCAGCACCTGGAGCGGCTGCTTGTCCAGCTCTTCCACGAGCTTCTGGATCTCCTCCGAGAACCGCGGCGTGGCACTGATGATCAGCGAGTTGCTGATCTGTTCGGGCACCACGATCACCTCGCGCTCGATCTGCTCGAAGGGACTGACCAGTCCCGGCGCGGCTTGCTGCACCACGCGTTCGCTGCGGAGGAACTCGTTGATGGCCGTCGCCACGTCCAGCGCCGGCGCGTTTTTCAGGCGGTACACCGTGTTCACGCGCTGCTCGACGTCCTCTTCATCCAGCCGCAACAGCAACGCCTCGATAATGGCCAGGTCGTCCCGCGAGCCGGTGGCGATGATGCTGTTGGTGCGCGCGTCGACCGAAAAGCGGACCGGCACCAGGTTCGTTTCGCCTTCGGCCCCCGCCAATTGCGGCCCCGCCACCATGGTCTCGGGAGGCAGCAGAATGCGGAGCATCTCGATCAGGCTGCTGGCGTCGCCGTTGACGATCTTGAAGACCTTGATCTGGGCCACGGCCGTGGGCGTATCGAGTTGCTCGATCAGGGCGGCCACCAGCCCCACGCTGTCGGCCGGCCCCGTGACCAGCAGCGAGTTGGTGTGCGGGTCCGGGGTGACGACGACGTCCTGCAGCAGGCCGGACCGGATCAGCCGCTGGCCCGCCACGTCGGCGGTCAGCAGTTCCAGCACGGCCGAGGCCTGGTCGCCGCCGCCGCCCGCCGCGGCGCTGATGGCGTTTTGCAGCGTGGTCGCCAGATCGGCGGCCAGCGTGTTTTTCAGCTTGAAAATCCGGGCCTGGTTGACCGCCGCGCTGGCGTCGCGATCGATGCGGCCGATCAGCAGATCGACCTCGGCCAGATCGCCGGGCGAGGCGCGGACGATCAGCGAATTGGTGCGGTTGTCGACGGTGACTTCGACGCGCGGCGCCAGCCCCTGCGGAGCCGGAAACGCCTGTGCGATCGTCTGCTGGACCGTCGTCGCGGCCGCATGGCGCAAGCGGTACACGCGGATTTGCGATTGAGCCGGGACCGGGATGTCCAGCTTGGCGATCAGCTCCTTCATGGCCGCGACCGCTTCGCCCCACCCAACCAGCAGCACGGCATTCGGCTTGACCAGAGGCGTGATGTGGATCTTTCCCTGCCGGCCGCCGATCGCGTCTTGGGCCACCAGGTCGATGATCTGGACCAGGGACAGGCAGTGGACGTAGCGGAGGCGGTAGATGGTGACCTCCGGAACCGTCTCGGCGCTCAGCCGTTCCAGTTCGGCGATGATCCGCGCCACTTCGTCGACGTCCGGATCGCGGCCCCGCAAGATAATCACGTCCAAATCGGGCAGCGTCTCGATTTCGACGTTGTCTCCCAATTGGCGCAGCCGCTGTTCCTGCCGTGCCGGCTCGGCCCCTTCTTCAACCGTGGTAGGAATGCGGCGCACGTCCGGCTCGCCCGCTCCGGGTGGCTGGCCGGCCTCAACAGGCTCCGCGAACTGGGCCAGGCGGACCGGCAACCGCGGCGGCGCGTGGCGGCTGGTGTCGTTGGCCGCCGGCTTCGTCCGCGGGGCGGCCGCCGGCTCTTCGCGAAACGCGTCCACGGCTTGTTGTACCTTGGCGGGGTCCGCCCGTTGCAGCGGAATGATGCGGACTGCCTCCTGGGTCACGCCGGGGACCGGTTCGGTCACGTCCAGCGCGGTCAGCAGATGAGCGACTTGAGTGACCAGCGGCGGGTCGCCGGACAGGTGTACGATGTTCTTGGTTCGCTCGAAGGACATCTCCACGCGCCGCGCGCCTTTGAGCAACACGAAATCCGGTCCGTCGGTCCGGCCGGCAGGACGAGGTTCCAGGCGGGAACCCAGCATTTGACGCAACTGGACTTCGATGCGGCCCAGCGGAACCCGCGTCAACTGCAGCGCTCGCTCGGCGCGACGCGCCGGCAAGACCGCCGGACTCCCGGCGGCCCGGACTGACCTCGCCACGCCCCAGCGGCGCAACTCGCCGGCCACCAACGCTTGCAACTCCGGCGGCGCCAGCACAATCACTTGCGACGTGTCCGGGTCGGTCGTCAAACGCGCCTCCGGACGGTCGCGCAGCTGGGCTTCGAGCCGCGCCGCTGCCTCGGCCAACTGCCCCCGCGGAACCGGATAGCCCTGGACGATGGGCGCGGCCGAGGGCGGACGGGCCGGAGTGGGAAGCGGTGAGCGGGCCGCTGGCCGGTCGACCGAGGCCACGAACTGCCGGACGATTTGTTGAGCTTGCTCCGAGCCGCGCAGCAAGATCTGGTTGTCCTGCGCGTCGGCGATCACGTGCGGCGGCGGCTGGAGGCCCCGCAGCAGCGGCGCCAGCAGCGGCTCGACCTCCGCCGCTTGCTTGTGGCGCAACGGAAAGGCTTGGTACGAAACGCCTTCCGCGCCGCTGCTGATCCAAGCCCAGAGGGCTAGCAGCAGCAGCGTGCCCAACGCCCCGTAACGCACGGCCACGGACGTTCCCAGTTGCTGTAACCGCTGTCGAAGTCGGACCACCGTGTTCACTCGCCCAGCCACGAACAGGACAGAACTCCCTCCCCCCGAACGCTACCGCGCTTGGGAACCAGACAAGCTCTCAAGATAAGCGCGGCGGATGCTAGGCATTGGGGCAGATCGCATCAAGAGCAGTTGTCAGCCCCCGCCGGAAAAACGCGCGGATTGACATCACCGCGGGTGCCAGCAGTGACAGAAGTGCGTTAGCCATGTTCCGGCGAAAGAACCGCATCCTCCGCAGGCGGATGATAGCCGTTTTCCAGATCGCGCTTCCGAACGGCCAAAACGACGCCTTCATGCCGTTCGTCATTTAGGCCGAGCAACGTTCGCCGGCATGGCAGTACTCACAATGGTAACCGGCTCGCTGGCGTACGAATTGCCGGGCCGCAGGAGAGACGGTCATCGTAGTGAGAGAACGGACAAGGGAACGCGCTCATCGTCGTCTGTGTCACTGGAGAACCTCCACTGGTCGGACGCGACTCTATCGGGCCCACCCTCAACCACGGCGGGAACCGACACGTTACTGTTTCAATATACCCCCGCCGATGTCAGCGTTCATGCCGGCCGACGTTGAAATGAACTCCGTCCTGCGGAGATGTTCGCGCACAGGTCCTAAGCACTTGTCCAAGATCAACTCCGCAGAAGTCTTGGGACCATGCACCGTGGGATCACTCCAGCTCTCCGTCCCAGTCCGTCAAGAACGCATCCACCGCTTCCTCGTAAGGCGAAGTCCGCAAGCGGCGCGGGACCCACAACTCGTCTTCATCCTCAGTCCGACGCGCGCCGGAGACAGGGTGGGTGAACTCCGAATGATCGCTGTCCAGCCGCACCGATTCGCCCGCGGACCAATCGGCCAGCACCGCGTCCAGACGGGAGGAAGGATCCGAGATCCGGGATGCGAGATCCGGGATCCGGGATGCGGGGTGCGGGACGGAGACGGAAGGTGCAAGCGGCGACGCCGCCAGCACCGGGGCCATCAGATCATCGGCATCCGCCGAATGCCCGTACCCCAGCACGTGCCCGATCTCGTGCAGCACTACGTGCAGCAAGTCAAAGCCATCATCGGCCATTTGTCCCTTGTCATTGGTCCGTTGTCCGTTGTGAAGTGACGAATCACCAGTGACCAATGACCAGTGACCAGTGACCAGCGACGAGTGACCAGTGACCAAGGACCATCCCCACCCCGCCGCGTCGTCGTCGATCCGCACCACGCCCATCGCCGTGTCGGCCAGGCCCAGGTATGCCCCGCCCAGGTCCGCCACCTGGAACTGGACTTGCGCCAACGCCGCCGACTGGGCCGCGGTGAGCCCCGTCGCCGACCACCACGCGGAGGCCTCGGCCACCACCGGCGCCAAGGCCTCGGCGCTCAGCGCCGCGCCCGTCGCCGCGGGCGTCCCCGCCGCGTCTGCCAGCAACGCCTGCTGGCCCGGATCCATCGTCGTCCAGATGTCCATCCCGGACACCACCCAGTTGAAGTTCTGACCGCCACGGTCCACGAACTGCACGTTCAACACCGTGTCCCCCGCGGCCATCGTCACCACGAACGTGTGGACCGTCACGATGCCCGGCTCCAGGTTGTCCACGTGGAACGTCTGTCCCCCGGCGATTACGTCGAAGTTGTCGTACGTGTACCGGTAGCCGCCCGTCCCCAGCGGATTTGACAGGTACACCCGCACGTGGTACGTCCGGCCGGGCTCGGCGTTCACGCTGAACGTCGCGTTGCTGCCGGTGTGCAAGTCCCGGTTCAGCAGGCTCATCCCCGACGTGGCCCGGTCCGCCGCCGCCACGCGCGTGGACCAGCCGTAGCCGCGGGTCGCGCTGTAAATGTCTCGCGGGCCGACGTGCGTAAAGCCCGGCGCCGTCATCGTCGCCGAGGCGTTGAAATCGTATCGCAGCACCGTCCCCGGATCGGCAATCGGCTGGAACTGCTGCACGGCCTCGCCCAGCCCCGTGCCCTCCACCTCCTGGACCGTAATCCTCGCGTCCGACGGACTGGCAACCACGCCCGACGGACGCTTGACCGTGAAGGTGAACGAGCCCGTGCCCGTGGGCACTTGCACGCCTTGGATCGTGGGGTCATGATCCATGCCCGTCACCGCACCCAGGCTCGAGGCCACCGTCGCCAGCGTGTTCGGCGTCGCGCCGCTGACCGTGTAGGTGTCGATCGTCGTGCCGTCGGCGTCCAGCGGCGCGCTGGGACTGGGCGGCGTCACCGTCAGCGTCCGGACCAGCGACTGGGCCCGCACCCGCAGGGCGTTGATCACATAGTGCGGGTCGACCCCGCCCGTGTCCCGCAACTGCAGGGTCAACGTGCCGTCGTTGACGGGGACCACGAAGCTGGGCATCGACCACTGGCCCGCCGTCGTATTGACCGTCAGCTGCACCGCGCCTTCGGCCCAGATTTCGATCCGGTCATGGTAGAACGGCGACGTGTCGCCGATCACCACCGTCACCACGTACGGCCCGGCGGCCGGCACGTCCAGCAGGAACGTGCCGTCGTAGCCGTAGTGGCCGTCCCGCCGCAGCGAGTCCGGCCCGTACCGGTCAAAGCTGGCCAGTGGCGCTGCGGTTGGAGACCAGCCAAAATCGCTCCCGCCGCCCGCGTACCGCTTGGTGACCGGCACGCCCACGTAGCCCGGCTCCGTAACGCCGTTGCCGGCGTTGAAATCAAATTTCCACTCCGACGGAACGCGCTCCCGCAAGATCGAGATCGCCAGCGCCGCCGTCGCGTCCGGACTGCCGGGCAGCGAGTCGTCGTCCACCGCCACCGTCACGTCCAGGACCGGGTTAACGTCCGCATTCAGCGCCGTGCCGGCCTTCAGGTACAGCTCCGTGCCGTCAATCTCGAACCACGCCGCGTCGGGCCCCATCAGGCTGACCACGTTCTGCAGGTACTCCGGACGTGTGTCCTGGTCCGTGACCACGATGTCCGCCACCTTGATCCGATCCGTTGTGCCGGTGGATTCCGGCAGCCACGTGGTGGTCCCCGTCAGCGCCACCTGCGGCGGATCGTTCGCGTCGGTGACGGTGATCGTCAAGGTCGCCGTATCGTCCGGCGTGCCGCCCACGGTTTCGTCGTTGACCGTGACGATGACTTCCAGCTCCGGGTTGGTCTCGAAGTCCAGCACCGCGCCGGGCCGCAACCGCAGCTGGCCGCCCTGGATCACGAACATCGCCCCGTCCGCGCCGCCGATGCTCACCAAGTTGGTCCCCAGCTCGTCGTCGATCACCACGACGTCGGCTACGCGGATCCCGGCCGACGTATCGGCATCCTCCGGCAGCGTCGTGACCGGGTTCCGCAACTCGACCTGCGGCGGATCGTTGATCGCCCTGACGCTCACCACCGTGCTGGCCGTCGCCCAGCCCCCATCGTGGTCCGTGACCCGCACGGCGACCGTGTACGTGCCGCCGCCCGCGTAGACGTGCGACGCCACATTGGTGCTGGTCGAGGAGAAATCGTAGGTCCCGTCGTTGTCCCAATCCCACTCGTAGATCAGCGGATCGTCGAGCGGCCCGGCGGGATCGCTGGCCGTGATCGTGACGTTCACCGGCTGCCCTTCGTCCACCGGCCCGTCGTTCGCCGCACTCACGCTCGGCGCCACGTTGCTCACGGTGACCACAGTCCGGTACACCGATTTCGACATCACCAGCCGGACTTTGAAGAAGCTGTTGGAGCCCGCCGGCCGAAACTGCCAGTCCCCGTTGTCGTCCTGGCTCAGTCCCCCCATCTTCGTGCCCGCGTCGCCAAACGCGTTGGTCCGCTGGTTCTCGTCGTCGCGGAACTTGAGGAACGTGTTGCCGCCCACGTCGAATGTGCCGGTCACGGTCACGATGTGCGTGTCGTAGTCCAACGTCACATCCTCGCCCCGGTTCAGCTCGTCGCGGATCCACTGCTTCATGTCCTGGCCGGTCACCAGCGTCACGCCGGCCGGATTGCCGACGTTGATGCCGGGGGCCATCAGGACTTTGGTCGACGCCGTAGCGCCGCTGGCCGCCGCCAGGTTGCTCAGGTACGCCGCGATGGCAGCCAGCCGCTCCGTGTACGTTCCCGTGTTCAGTGCCTTGGTGTCTTCGTAGATCTGCTGCGCCGACTTGAGCGAACCCAGGTTGTACCGGGCGTTCAGCCAGGCGATGCTCCGCGCCGTGGCCCCGGCCAGGCACTGGTTGACGCCTTCCTGGACCCCCGGCACGCCTTCGTGCTCGATCACGTTGCTGACCAGCGTGTTGATGATGATCCCGGCCGGGCGCCCCACGTCCGCCGGCAACCCCGGCAGGTCCAGCGCGGCATCGCTGCCCGGATAGTAATCCAGCGCTGCCACCGTCGCCGTGGTCATCGTCCCCGTGGGCATCGTGGTGCGGATGCCGCTGTCCACCGTGGCCACGAACTGCAACTCCCTCAAGGCCGCCCCTGCCGGTACGCCCAGCAGGCTGATGTCGAAATCGCCGCCCTCGTTCGTCAGATCGGCAAAGATCGGCATGTTTTGCACGATCCAGGCCGCGCCCTGCCCGGCGTCGGCCGCCACGTTCAGGTACAGGATCTGGTTCGGATCGCCGACCACGTCCGCCGTGAACATGCCCCAGCTAGAGTTCGGGACCACCAGGTTCTCCGCGGCGTCGTACCAGCTGAGCTGGCTGAACTGGAAGTTGCCGGCCCTCGGCTCCCCGGCCACGGGCGGCAGGAAATCGTCGTCCACCACCGAAACGCTGATCCAGAAGTCGCTGGCCGCCGTCCCCGTCTCGTTGTCCAGGTACGTGTGGACGGCGCTGAACGCATACACGCCCGCCGCCAGCTGCACCGTGCTGCTGCCCCCGTCGCCCCAGTTGACCGTCACCACGTGCGTATCGAGCGTCCCCGGATCCACGAAGGTCCCGCTGAGCGTCACGCTCTCGCCTTCGTTGATCGCCGCATCGCTCAGCGTCACCTGCACGTTGGACGGCAGAACGTTCGCCACGCGGATGTCTGTCTCCGCCTCGCCCGTCGCGCCGAAGCTGTCCCGCACGCGCAGCCGCACGGTTCGCTCGACCGGCCCGTCGCCCAACCCCAGGTTCCGCATCGCTTCCGGCGTCAGTTCCAGTTGCTCCCCCGTGCCGTCATCGAACTCGCCGTCGTCGTCCAAGTCCCACTCCCAGGCCACGATCCTGTCGCCCGTGCCCGCGTTGGGATCGGTCGAGCCCCGGCCGTCCAGCGTCAACCCGCTGCCCTCAAAAACGTCGTACGGCCCACCGGCATCGGCTTCCGGCGGCGCGTTCTCGATAACCTCCGTCACGTGCAGCGTGACTTGCTGGTCCGTGTTCGCCACCCCGTCGCTGACCCGCACCGTCAACGTGTAGTCGCCCGGCCCCTGAGCTTCCGTCGGCGTCCAGGTGAAAACCCCCGTGGCCGGATCG
>CAZAQY010000089.1:0-27797 GCA_964486845.1 uncultured Pirellulaceae bacterium | reverse complement strand
CTAGCTGGGACGCGGGGAAGATGACGGTAAGCCGTAAGCGTTGTGTATGGGAACGAACGCAACAAACGGATCAGCCAACCAACCGTCCTGTCAGTGAGATTACGGAACTGAGGCGGCAGGGAAGCGTGATTCGTGCCAAAAATGGATTGATTCCCCCCATGTATAGCAGCACAGAACGAGAAAGTCAATGACCGCAAACCCGTAGAGTAGCCATCACACTCCGTGTGATGGTCGGCAAGAAACTGTTTCTCGAACGCTGCTAAGGCGTTGCCGGGGCGAGAGTTGCGTCTTAGAGACGCAAAACCCGACGGCGGATGGCCACGTCCCCAAGCAGCACCGTGCTGCAAATCGCAAGCTGTCGGCGAAACCGCCAGCGGTCTATTCTCTTTGCTTCCGTGCGGGCAAGGAAACCGCTGGTTGCGGCGCTGGCTCGACCGGCAACGGTTGTCCAGGGACCCAGTTGAACCGCAGGTCGCCTTCCTGGAGACGGCCAGGCTCGCGGACGCCAGCACCTTTCCGCTTGGTCGCCGAGTCGCCCAATTCCGCGCGCATACGCTCCGCCAACTCCTCGATTTTGGCGACGGCATCGGGATGCTCGCCAGCGACGTTTTTCGTTTCGCCGGGGTCGGTCTCCAAGTCGAACAGCGCCAGTTCGATCTTGGCGTTCTCGTACGGCGCGGGTTTGCTGCCAGTGCCGCCCGGTTTGCCGCCCAAGGTCCGGTACGAGTGCGGGAAGTGCAGCTTCCACTTGCCCATCCGGACCGCCTGCAGTTCCTGGCCCCAGTAGAAGAAGTAAGCTTCCTGCGGACTCTTGGCGCCCGGCTCGCCGGCGATCAGCGGCCAGATGTTCCGGCCGTCGATCGCGTGGTCCGGCAACTTGGCCCCGACCAAGTGGGCGAGCGTCGGCAGGATGTCGATGGTCATGGCGGGCGCTTTGCACACCGTGCCAGCGGGAATCTTGCCGGGCCACCACATCACCGTGGGCTCGCGGCATCCGCCGTCGAACATGGTCCCTTTGCCCTCCCGCAAGGGACCGGCTGACCCTGCATGATCTCCGTAACTAAGCCACGGACCGTTGTCCGACGTGAAGATGACCAGCGTGCGGCGGTCCAACTGATGTTTCCGGAGCGTGTCCATGATTTGGCCCACGGACCAGTCGAGTTCCATCACGACGTCGCCGAACAAGCCACGCTGGCTCTTGCCCCGGAACCTGTCGGATACGTACAGCGGCACATGGACCATGCTGTGAGGCAAGTAGATGAAGAAGGGCCGATCTTTGTTGTTTTCGATGAACTGCACGGCGCGCTGCGTGTACAAGGTCGTCAGCTGCTCCTGGTCTTCGCCGGTCACGTTGGCGTCGATGACGCGCGTGCCCTCGATCAGCGGCAGATCGGGGAAGCGATCACCCGCAGTCGGATGAAATGGCCACATGTCGTTGGAGTAGGGCAATCCCAAGTACTCGTCGAAACCATGATGGTTCGGCAGGAACTTGGGATGATGGCCGAGATGCCACTTGCCATAGCACGCCGTGGCGTATCCCTTCTGCTTGACGACTTCGGCCAGCGTCATTTCCGAGGCATTGATGCCGTGGTTGGCTTGATGGGCCAGCGCCCCCAAAATGCCCACGCGGACGCTGTAGCAGCCGGTCATCAAGGCCGCACGGGAAGCGGAACAGACCGCTTGTGCCACGTAGAAGTCGGTGAAGACACGCCCTTCACGGGCCATGCGGTCCAGGTTGGGCGTCGAGTAGCCCTGGGCACCGAAGGGGCCGATATCCGCGTAGCCCATGTCGTCGATGTACACGATCACAACATTGGGCAGTTCGGCGGCTGCGGACGACTTCGGGCACAGCGACACGGACGTGGCCGCCAAAATGAGTCCAGGCCAAATCCAACGCGGTGTCATGGTGATCTCCTCGCATCGTGGGCGGTGACAAAAAAACTCGCTGCTGCCCCCACAAGTCTAACGGATTCCCCCAAGAGAAAACAGCCCTCCAGGGCTCAGCGCCAACCCTCTTCGGCTCCATAAGGTTCACCCGCCGGCCTTCGCCTTCCCCCTGGAAAACACTGCCGCAGCATGGTAACTTACCCTCCTGTCCCACGACTCACAAGAACCGCCCCGTCCGACGCCGATTACCGATTACCGATCACCGAACCCTGCCATGCCTCCCCTAATCGACTTGCGCAGCGACACGGTCACCAAGCCCACGCCGGCAATGCGGGCCGCGATGGCCGCCGCCGAAGTGGGTGACGATGTGATCGACGTTGACCCCACCGTCGAGCGTCTACAATCCCGATGTGCCGAGTTGTTGGGCAAGGAAGCGGCGATCTTCGTTCCGTCGGGCACCATGGCAAATCAGATTGCCGTGCGGCTGCACTGCCAGCCGGGTGACGAGTTGATCTGTGATGGGGACAGCCACGTCTACAATTACGAGCAGGGAGCCTACGCTCAACTGACCGGCGTGGCGACGCGGACGGTCCAGGGGCAATTCGGCGTGCTGCACGTCGATCAGTTGCGGGAATTGATTCGTCCCGACCATGACTACTCGGTCCGCACGCGGTTGGTGTGGCTGGAGAACACGCACAATCGGGGCGCCGGCCGAATCCAGCCCTATCAGAACGTGGTCGAGATCTGCCGCTGGGCCGGCCAGAACGGCTTGCAGCGGCACTTGGATGGGGCGCGGCTGTTCAACGCGGCGGTAGCAAGCGGGATCGCGGTGGGCGACTGGGCTCAGCACTTCGACACCGTCAGCGTGTGCTTCAGCAAGGGTTTGGGAGCGCCGATTGGCTCGCTGCTGGCCGGGCCGCGAGACCTGATCGGCATCGCCCGGCGCCACCGCAAGATGCTGGGCGGCGGCATGCGGCAGGTGGGCATTCTGGCGGCGGGGGCGCTGTACGCCCTGGACCACCATGTCGCCCGCCTGGCCGAAGACCACGCCCATGCGAAAATCCTGGCGGACGCGATCCGGGCTACGGCGGGTCTGGAGTTGCAACCGCCGGAGACGGACACCAATATGGTCATTTTCCGCGTCGATCCGGCGTTGGGCTCGGCGGCTCACATAACGACCATGCTGCGCGAGGCCGGCGTGCTGGTCCTCGCCTTCAGCCCCACCAAGATCCGCGCCGTAACACACTTGGACGTGGACGAAGCAGATGTCCGCCGGGCCGGCGAGATCATCCGTGATACCTGCAAAGAAAAAAAGGGGGCAGGACTCTTTTCCGAAAAAGAGTCCTGCCCCCTTTTTCGTTCGAAGGGAGGTTGAGGTGCGATTCACGAAGATGCACGGCGCCGGGAACGATTACGTGTATGTCAACGGCTTTCAGGAGGCGTTGCCGGCCGATTTGCCGGAATTGGCTCGCCGCATTTCCGATCGGCGGTTCGGCGTCGGCGGCGACGGCTTGATCCTGATCCTGCCGTCGGATCGGGCCGACGCCCGCATGCAGATGTTCAACATGGACGGGTCGGAAGCGGAGATGTGCGGCAACGGCATCCGTTGCGTGGCCAAATACGTGTACGACCACGGCATTGCCCGCAAGCCGGAACTGCGGATCGAGACCAAGGCGGGCGTGCTGTCTTTGAGCGTCGCCACCGCGGGCGGACTGGTGGGCAAGGTTCGCGTCGACATGGGGCCTCCGATTCTGGCCGCGGAGCGCATCCCGACCACCTTGCCGGGCGATCCCGTCGTCAACGCCGCTTTGAGCATTGCGGGGCGGACTTTCCGCGTGACCAGCGTGTCGATGGGCAATCCGCATTGCGTGATCTTTGTCGAGCAGGCGACGGACGAGTTGGTGCTGGGTTACGGTCCGAAGATCGAGTTGGACCCGCATTTTCCGGCCAAGGTCAATGTGGAATTCGTCGAGGTCTTGGGAACAGGCGAGGTGCGGCAGCGGACTTGGGAGCGCGGCTCCGGCGAAACGTGGGCCTGCGGCACGGGGGCCAGCGCCGTGTGCGTGGCCGGCGTGCTGACGGGCCGCACGGCCCGGCGGATCGTCAACCATCTGCGCGGCGGAGATTTGGAGCTGCACTGGGACGAAGCCGACAATCACGTCTACATGACGGGGCCGGCGGCGGAGGTCTTCTCCGGTGACTGGCCGGGCTAGCCGGAAGCGGCGCTAGACACATGCGGTGGGCACGGCGTGGTACGAGGCGCTCAACGCCTCGTACGCGGAATCCACCACGTCCGCGTCGATGCCGTCCAGTTCACGGCCGGCAGCAGCCAGCCAGGTGAGTTCGGCCAGATGGGCGACCCAGCGCGGCAGGCCGCCGGACAATTCGTGCAGCCGTGCGACGGCGGAGTCGTCGAACAGTTCCGGATCGGCGCCAACGCGAGTCAGGCTCGTCTGCAAGTACTCTCGCACGTCGCCGGCTTCCCAGGGTTCCAGGTGGATCCGCAGTTGCGAGAGCTGCAGCAGATCGCCGCCCAGTCGCGTCAATCGCGCCGGGTCAGCCGCCAGGATCAAGGTCGTATCGCGAGGGTGCGACTTGAGCAGCCGCAGCACGCAGATGAGCATCTCGTGGGCTGCTTCGTCGGCGTCATCCAAGGCGATGGCCGTGTTCCGATTCAAAATTTGGTTTTCGCGCAGCCGATCGCTGACGCGGCGCCACAGCGAGAACACATCATCGCCGGCGCGGGGGCGGGCGCGCAGACCGACCGCGAGTTCCCAAAGGAAGTCACGGGGCTCCAAACCCAGCAGATTGACGCTGCAAGCCGCCTGTCCTGAGCGGCGGGCCTCGTCCAGGAATCTCGCTAGCACCAGCGATTTACCCGTGCCGTCGTGACCCGTGAGAATCCCCAAGCAACGGCCCTGGCGTACCAAGAAATGGAGCCGAGCTAACGCTTCCTGATGAGTGGCGCTGGCAAAAAAACAGGTGTCCTCGTCCGCGTTGCGAAAGGGAGACGGGCGCGAACCGTCCGGGGTACGGTGCATGGTATGCCATCCTGGGCCGAGGAAATGCAAGGCTGCCGTCCGGCAACCGGTTTCTGGCCGCTGGTCCGTCGATCGGCTTGACAGCGGTTCCGCATCGCTTAGCTAATCGGTAGAATCGACGCGGGACTTCCAAGAAAAACGCCAGGTTGCCGCGATGAGCAGAAGATTCTTTGCAGACGAACCCATCATCGGGGACACGGCGCAGCTGACCGGCGCAGAGGCCGAACACGCGGCCAAGGTGCTCCGAGCGAAGGTGGGCGACCTGGTGACCTTGTTCGACGGCGGCGGCGCGGAGTTTCCGGCGAGGATCACGGCCCTTGGCCGATCCGGCGTCGCGCTGGCGGTGCTAGCTCGCCGCGAGGTGAGCCGCGAACTGGCGACCGAAGTCACGTTGGGCGTCGCGCTGCCCAAGGGCGACCGGCAACGCTGGCTGGTCGAGAAGGCAGTCGAGTTGGGCGTGTCGAGCCTGGTTCCCCTAATCACCCAGCGAGGCGTCGCCCAACCGAATGAGGCGGCCCTCGGACGTCTGCGCCGGTACGTCATCGAAGCTGCGAAACAATCCGGCCGAAACCGTCTGCTCCAGATCGCCGCGCCTCAGACCTTTGCCTGTTTTGGCCGCCAGGCAAGCCGCGCCGCGTTTCGCATTCTGGCCCACCCCGGTCCTGACTCCGTTCCGATCGCCGAACTGGCGTTGCCCGGCCCGGCGCGCGCCGTCTCTTGTGCCGTGGGGCCGGAAGGCGGTTTCACCGACGAGGAACTGGCCGCTGCCGACGGCTGGCGACGCGTCAGCTTGGGCTCTCGCATCCTGCGGGTGGAGACGGCCGCGGTGGCCCTGGCGGCCTGGTTCTCGCTGCGGGACGCGATTCGGCCGGGCCGCGAGCCGCAAACCGTTGCCGGCACACAGAACGTCACGTCTGGAAAGTGATCCCGTCACGTTTGCCCCCTCGTATCCCCATGGCACTTATTCATGACTTCCCACGACGACTTGACGCAGCTTGATTCCATCTCCCTACAGGGCCAAGAGTTCGCAGCTTGCCCTGAGTCCGCGGACGAAGTGGTGGTGGCTGAACTCGTCACCGTGCGGGTCGTTCGCCCGCGGGTCTGGACGGCGCTGTTAGTGGGCGTGCTCGCGATCCCCTTGGCCACCATCGTGGGCGGTGTGGTTTTGGCGGCGTGGATGCTCGTCGAACTCGGTCCCCCCGGGTTCACGCAGGGTCCGTCCGTGGCGACCTCGCTCGAAGGTTTCTCGCAGACGCGGGTGGGACTGATGGTCGCCGTCCTGCCTAGCCAGTTGGTGTTCCTGGGAGCCGCCGCAGGCGCCGCCTGGTTGTCGCCCCAGAGCCTGCGCGACCGTCTCCGCCTGCGGCGCGGCGGACTGCCGTACTGGAGTTGGCTGGTCCTGATGTTGGGCACGCCGATCATCGGCGTGCTATCGTCGCATTTGCTGTCGCTGGTGGTCGACGAGATGAGCGATCAGCTGAAGCTCGTGGAAGCGATGATGCGAACTCACGTCCGCGATTTTCCGGTGGGGCTGATCGTGATCGTCGCGGTGGTGCCGGGCATCGTCGAAGAGTTGCTGTTCCGTGGGTACCTGCAGAGCCGCCTGTTGCAGCGTTGGCCGCCGCTGTTGGCGGTGGGAGCAAGTGCGCTGATCTTCTCGGCAGCCCATCTCGATCCGATTCACGTCCTGGGCGTGATCCCGTTGGGCGTTTGGCTGGGAACCGTCGCGTGGCGTGCGGGTTCGGTGTGGCCTGCCATTCTTTGTCACGCGGTCAACAACGCCGTCGCCGTGGCGGCGGTGGCAGTTCAGGACAACAGCACGTTAGAGTTCACCTGGGACCCTTTTTCCGTGACGCTGCTGTGCCTCGGGGGCCCGGCGTTTCTGCTGTCGCTGGGGATTCTGGCGTCCGCCCGGCCGTTGCCGCGAGAGGGCTGAGTTCGTGTGGCACGGCCACCGCAGGAGGCCCGGAGAAAGCCAGCTCAGTTCTGAGCGAGTGCTTCTTTCCGGCCGCTCGCCTCACGCCGCTCGGCGGGGCTTGACGCGGGCGCTGCGCCGCACTTTCTGGGTCGGGGCATCGGCTTGCTTGTCCGGCTCTTGGTCCGTCCCGGCACCGTCCACGTGCAGTCTCAGCGAATCCGTCGCGCTCTTTCGAGGCTCCTCGTCTCCGTGTGTCTCACCGTAGCCGTAGCCGTAGCCGTAGCCATAGCCGTAGCCGCTGTAGCCGTAGTAGCCGGCGCTCTTCTCCGTGCTGATCCTGTTGGCCACGACGCCGCCAACGTGTACGCCGATGGCGGCCAAGCCGGCGACGGCTCGCAGCACCAGCCGCCGATGGTTTTTCTCCGGCTGCACGACCAGGATCAAGCTGTCCGTCAAGCGGCCCACGATGGCGGCATCGCTGGCGGCCAGGATCGGCGGGCAATCTACCAGGACCTGGTCGTAGTGCGTTTCGGCCCAGGCCAGCAGGTCGGACAGCCGCGGGCCGCTGAGCAGTTCCGCGGGGTTTGAAGGTTTGGGACCGCAGGGGAGGATGTCCAGTCCGTCGATGCCGGTCGCTTGGACCCGTTGCTGGCACATGGCAGCGATGTCCTCGTTCGCACGGAGGATTTCGGAGACACCGCCCAGGCCGCGCATCTCGAACAGCTTGGTCAGCCCCGGACGCCGCAGGTCGCAATCCAACAACAGCGTGCGTTTTCCGGCGTGGGCGCAGGAGGCCGCCAAGTTGGCAATGACCGTGGTTTTGCCGTCGCCGGGCTCCGTGCTGGTGACCGCAATTCGCTCCATATCCTGTCCCGAGAAAGCCAACGTGGTCCGCAGCGTGCGAAACGCCTCGCTCTCGACGGATTCCGGCGCGACGTGGACTTGGATGCCTTCCAGACCCGTCGCTTCGGGCAAGGACAATTCGCGGATCATCGCCAGCACGGGCACGCGCAACTGCTCCTGCAACTCCTCCGGCGAGCGGAAACGATCGTCCAGCACGTCCAGCACGTAGACCAGGCCGACCCCCACGCCCATCCCGCCCAGCAGACACATCATGCCCACCAGCGACAACCGCGGCGACACCGGCCGCTGGGACGCCTGGGGTTCGCTGACGACGGCCACGCGCAGGTCCGATTGGTCCTTGCCGATATCGATATTGTTGATTCTCGTCAGCAGGGCGTCGTGCAGGTTGCGGAGCCGCGTCAAGTCGTGCTCGACCATCCGCAACTCGGCCATGCGATCGTTCAACTGGACCGCCTCCCCCTCCGCCTGGGCGTACTGGCGGCCCAGTTTGTTCTCATGCTCCCAGAGGTTGGCCAGTCGCTCCTGGACCATCGCGATCAGCATCGGGCCCAGACGCCGGTCGTCCAGGCCCGACAGTCGCCGTTGGGCCACGGCCTGGTAATTCCGCAGGTACTCCTCGGAGCTGCGGATGGATTGCACGACTTCGAGGACCTTGGGATGCGCGTCGCCGTAGTGCTGCAGCAGCGTCTGCAGTCGGGCCTGGTATTCCATCAGCCGGCGTTCGATCGTGGCGCGGGCTTCGGCGTCTTGCGTATTCAGGCCCATGGCGCTGAGCATCATTTCCCGCCCGACCAGCGGCTCGACGGCGTTCATGTGCTGCCGCAGGTCGGCGCCCTCACGGACGGCGGTTCCGATGGCGGCCAGGGAGGCTTCCAACTGCAGGCGGTCCTGCTGCACCTTGACCAAGGCTTCGTTCAAGCGCATGACGCGTTGCACGGCGGGGTGGACCACGTCCTGTTTGCCGGAAATGCCCAGGTCCCGGACTTTCTTCTGGACGTCGATCAAGTCGCGCTGCCGCTTGTCCAACTGGTCCGAGATCTCGGCGCGTTCCTTTTCCAGAATCTGCACGATCTCGGCCGAGACGTTCTTGTGATTGCTCTCCATGAAATCCAGGTAGGAATCGACCACGGCTTGCACGACCGCTTCCGCGGCCTTGGGCTGTTGCGAGCGGTAGCTGACTTCGATGACATTCGTGCGGCGGACGGCGCTGGCGGTCAAGTTCCTGCGGAGCACATCCAGCCATTTGTCGCGCGGGACTCTGGCAAAATCGACACGCATCTGGGGCGGCGCTTTGAGCAATTCGCGGATCGCCCCCTCCAAGACAACCGTGCTGCCGAACAGGCGCTCGTAGGTCGGGATCAGGGCCTCGCGGTTGGTCGCTCCGGCCATCGTGGGCGACATCATCTCGGGGCCGGTCTGCAGAATCAGCAGCTGGGCCGTCGCTTGATAGATGCGCTCGGCGGTGAAGTAGTACAGCCCGCCCAGCAGGCCGGCGACGACCAGGGCACTGACCACGTACGTGCCGCGATGCCAGACCACGCGGACAAAGCGCATGACCGCCAGGATGCTCTCCGCCGAAGAAGGCGGGGCGAAGTCGTCGGTTGCGGGTGGGCTCTCGTGGGTCATGTTCCAGGGTCCAGCGGGATCAAAAGCCGGGGATGGCCGCCGAGAAACCGAATCGTACGAAGTCCCGAATCGTGGCGACGGTGAACGTCAAAGGCGTCTCCTCGACGCTGACGACATCGCCGGGCGCCAACAGCAGATTGCCCGGACCGCCACGTTTCGCCTCGCGAATGGACGCCGCAATCACCACCGGCGTGCCGTCGTTTTCCAGGTTGCGGATCACGTGTACTTTGTCGGCCAGTTCCAGCGTCAGGCCGCCGGCCAGTGCGATGGCATCCAGCAACCGCACCTCTTTGCCCGGTTCGATCTCCAACTGGTCGGGCTTGCGCACCAGGCCGATCACTTGAATCGTCTTGGGCTCCTCTTCGCGGACCATGACTACCGAACCGTCGTCGATCCGATAATCGGGACTGATTCCCTGACTGGCGGCGAGCAAATCGACGCGTACCGATCCGGCCTGGGCCACGGTCCGCCGCTCTCCGCCGCTCGCCCCAGGCAGCATGTTCGCGTCGCCCATGTTGCGGATTTCCACGATCGTGGACGCTTGTTCGCTCAGTCCGCCGGCCGCGATCAAGGCCGCCAGCAAGTCGCTGCTGACGGCCGGCAATTCGTATGTGCCGGGATTTTTCACCGCGCCGACGATGGTCACGCGGATCGTTTTCCGGTTCCGCAGCAAGACGGAAACGAGCGGGTCGCGGTACAGCCGGCGCGCGACGCACTCGTGCCGGACCAATTGTTCGGCGTCGGGCAGCAACAAGCCGGCGACGCGGACGCTGCCCACCAACGGAACGTCGATGTCGCCCGCGTCGGACACGCGCAGCGGCCAGCTTTCCGGACTTTTTTCCTCCAGCCCCGTCGCAATCGTGACTTCCAGCACGTCGCCCGGATAGATCGCCTCGCTGCGCGCCGAATCCCGCGCCAGGCTGGACAAGTCGATCTTGCGCGTCGCCTGGCTGCGCACCGCGGCGTACTCGGGCGGCAGCTTGCTGGCCTGGAAGGTCGCGTTCTGACAGCCGCACAGCACACCCAGCGCAGCGATCAGCAGCCAAGCGGGTCCGGCCATGGCGGCCTGGAAGACTCGACCGGCAATGACACCCCCCTCGCTTTCCGGACATTCTCGGCGGCCCCCGGCGGCAGCAAGCCACCGAGCGCTGCCAGCGCTGGGCGCAACCCGCCGGGAAAGTACGCTCGATCCGAAGGATTTGTCTTGCGACATCGGCTCGCAGGGGAGTGAAACCGGAGAATGGGGAAAACCGACGCCAGGGAGCCCGGTCAACTTCCGGGCGGACTGTCATCCTGAGCATTGTGGACCGCGATGGGAATGGCAATGGCAGCCGCAATGACCAGGCCAATGAACAGCGGATTGGTGAAGATCGCGCTGAACGGTTGCTGGCCGCGCACCAGCGGCGGTCCGGCCACCACGGTCAGCTGATCGGTCGCGGCCGGTGGCGCGGCCGCATGCGTCCAAACGCGGCAGGTCACGCTGCGATCCCCCACGATGAGACGATGGATGCCGCCGCTGATGCCACGGAGCACAAAGCCGCCCGTCGCGTCGGTTTCCGCGCTGCCCGCCGCACCGCCGGCTTGCTGCAACACCACCGGCTGGGCCGCCAGCGGTTGCCCGCCCACGTCGATCAGGGTACCGCGCAGCGCGCCTCGTTCGTCGAGACGAACATCGACAACCGCCGCAGCTTCCCTGCCGCCGGCCGGCTGCGAGGCACGCACCACGCCCGGCGGCAGCAGCCATGCGAGACATGCCAGGCTGACGATCGTCATCCGGACCATACGCAATCGCTTTCTCATGGCCTCACCCTCGCCAATCCCCCCCCACAGGAGCGAACACTTGCATCGCCTTGTTTGGGCGCACTCGTCTTCCCGGCCTGGCAGACGCGCTCCGCATCAGCTGGCGTCGTCGTCGTCGTCCAGCGCCAACGGCAAGGCGATGGCTGCCGCGATGCCCAACCCGATCAGCGTCCAGCCGAACCAGCCGATGTTGCCCAGGTTGCCACGCATCGTTGGATCGCCCTGGACAATCAGGGCCGAAGCAACGGCCGACGGTGGGGCCGTGTTGGGGGCCCACAGCCGATAGACCGCAGCGCCCGCGGGCGTCTGGAGGCGATAAACTCCGCCCGTCAGCGAACTGAGCTTGAACCAGCCTTGAGCGTCCGTCCGGGTCATGGCCACGGTCGCAGAATCCGACGTTCGAACGACCTGCAATGGGATTTGAGCGCACGGATTCCCCTGGGCGTCGACCACCTGACCGCGCATCGTCCCGCCAGCCTGCAAGGCGACGTCTCGGATCACCGGCGACTGCACGGCTGCCGGTTGCCCGGCGTTGTTGACCACTTGAGGATTGGCTGCCAGCAACTGCTGCAACGGCAGTAGAAGCATGGAAGCGGTGACGACGACCAACCGCAATCTTGTGCTGAACAACAGCTTCATGTCGGAGTCCCCTATTCCCAAAACGACGTTACGCAGTTCGCCTGCACCCAGACTGCCAAGGGATCCGCCGGCCTGACGGGCATGCGGAACGAAGAGGCCCCTGGCACCCGAAAAAGCGGCGGGATCTTAACGAAATGCGGCCATCTGAAAAAGATCGAAACGCGGCGAACCTGAGTCTTTTTCGCCTTGCACCGCAAGATTGTGAAAAATCAGGTACCGCTTCCGCACAACGCGCCGTGGCGAATTCGTCCGTGCGCTGGCATTTCGCGATCGGTCAACAACTTCTTCTCAGGACGGTGTCAGTTTATGCCGATTTTTCTGGATGTGCGGATTCTACGGGGCATCGAGGCCATCCTACAGCTAGCAGTGCAGTTGGCTGCGGGCGGCCGGGCGGAATCCGCGGGGCGTGGGGGAAGACCGTGATTGCCACGCGGGGCGTGGCGGCCCGAAGGATAGGATTGTCATGATAGCACGAATCAGACTGTTCTCCGTTGGCCGAGCGATCTTGTTGTCCGGAGTGGCCGCCACGTTGGCAGGATTCGCTTGGCTTCTATCGGCCCAGGACACCACGCCGCCTGGCTTTCGAGCCTACCGTCTGCAACACGCGCAAGCCGCCGACATCGTCCCGCAACTTGACAACATGCTGTCGGGCCAAGGTTCCCGTTTCGAGATTGTCGTGGACCGCAGCGGAAACCGTATTCTGGTCCGAGGCGACGATGACACTCAGCGGTTGTCCGCTGAACTGATCGAAGCGATGGACCAGACGCCTGCCAAGCCGCGTTTGCCGCAAGCAACTGCGATGCCCTCCGTGGTCCGCAGCTATCAGGTCGAAACGGGCCAACTCGATCGGACGCTGGACGAATTGCGAAAGACGTTTCCCCCGGCGACCGGCGCCCGCATCGCCGGCGACCCGCGCACGTCGCAACTGCTGGTCGTGGCGGCGGAAGAAACCCAGAACCGGATCGCGCAAGCATTGCAGTCGTCGGGCGCGCCGACAAAACCGTCGTCAGCGCCCTCCCCGGATCAAACCTCACGCGGCGCGAAACTGCAGCACATCTCGTCGCGCGACTTGGAAAACAGCCTGGTCCGGCTGCTCGGAGGGCGTGTGACGCGGGCCGCCACCAGCGATGGCCAAGCGGCGGTGTTCAGCGTGGCCTCTGCAACGGGCTTGCAGCCCGTCCTGCAGGTGAATCGCCAAGAGAATTCCGTCTCTTATCTGGGGACGGCCGATTCCGTGCGGATGTGGCAGCGCGTGGTTCAAGCGCTGGATCGCCGCCAGGATGCCGCCGACCAGCAAACCGACATGGTGCAACTCGAACGTGCCGATCCGCAGAAGGTGCAACGGGCGGTGATTCTGATGCAAACGGGCCTGACTGCCGCCGATGTTCCGACAGCGAAACTCGCTTCGACGACGGCCCCGCAGGAGCCGGCAGCGGCGCCGGCCTCTCCTGCCCCCGCCGCCCCGCCGCCGGGGGCCGCACCCCCGGCCGCTGCGGCGCCCGGGGACGCAGCATCGGCCGCCGAGGCCGCCGCACTCGCAGACGAGGGCGGCTTGATCGGCCCGGTGCAGATCGAGTACATCGAGGGCTTGGACGCGATGGTCATCCGCGGTCACAAACGAGACGTGGAACGCGTCAAGAAAATCATCGCCGACATCGAAGCCTCCAGCGCCGAAACGGAACCGGCGATCGAAATCGTCGAATTGAAAAACGTCGGCTGCCAGGTGCTGACCACGTTGATCACCACCGTCTACAACGACATCCTGTCCACGCGCCAGGGCCGAGTCAACATTCAGGCGCTGGTCAAGCCGAACGCGATCATGCTGATCGGGCGGCCGGAAAGCGTGGAGAAGGTCAAGGAGTTGATCGCCAAGCTGGATCAGCCGTCCAAGCCGGAGGCCCAGTTCGAGGTCTTTTCGTTGAAGCACATTTCCGCGAACGACGCCCGGGAGACGATTCAGAGCTTCTTTGTGGACAGGCTGGGCCAGACGACCCAGCAGCAAACCGCGGCGGCCACGACCGGCACATCCCGCCCGGGCTTGGGAACGCGCGTCAACGTGGTGGCTGACTACCGCACCAATTCGCTGATCGTGCAAGCCAGCCCGACGGACATGGAAGAAGTCCGGCGGATGATCGCCAAGCTGGACATCGAATCCGCCGCGGCAGCCAACGAGCTGAAGATCTTCCGGCTCAAGAACGCGCTGGCCAGCGACATCGGCCCCGTGCTGCAGGACGCGCTGAACTGGCAGTTGGTCGGCAGCCGCGTGCCGCTGGGCGCCACCCGGACCGGCACGTTCGGCGTCGGCCAGACGTTCGGCCAGCAGGAAGAGCGGGCCCGGATCCGCTCGGCGATTCTCTCCTTTATGACCGTCGACGCCAAGGGCGGCAAGGTCCTGGAATCAGGGCTGTTGGCCGACGTGCGGATCACGGTGGACACCAACAGCAACGCCTTGGTCGTCACGGCGCCGGCCAAGAGCATGGGACTGATCGAGGCCCTGATCAACGAATTGGACCGTCTGCCGAACGCGTCGGCCCAAATCAAGGTCTTTACGATCGTCAACGGCGACGCAACCAGGTTGTCCACCATGTTGAACCAACTGCTGGGCCAGCAAACCACGACACAAACCACCGCCGGCACGCTGTTCGGCCAGGGAACGCTCAGTCCGTTTCTCACTTCTGGCATGCAGTCGGCGGCTGCCAGCGGCGAAAGCACGCTGGTCCCCGTCCGCTTCGGCGTAGACCAGCGCACCAACAGCATCATCGCCACCGGCTCGGAGGGCGACCTGGGCGTCGTCGAGGCGATCCTGATGCGGTTGGACGAGCAGAGCCTGCGGGAGCACAAGACCATGGTCTACTGGCTGGCCAACGTGCCCGCCGAAAATGTGGCGCAAGCCCTGAGTTCGTGGATCCAGAGCCGCACGACGCTGTTCCAACAGCAGCTGCAAATCTCGCCGGAAAGCCCGGACATCCAATGGAACCGCCGCGTCATCGTGGTGCCGGAAACCATTAGCAACACGATCATCATCAGCGCGGCCCCGGAACTGTTTGACGAGGTCAAGCACGTCGTCGAATCGCTCGATCGCCGGCCGCCGCTGATCAAGATCGACGTGCTGATCGCCGAGATCACGCTGGGTTACGACTTTGAATTCGGCACGGAATTCGGATTGCAGGACGCGTTGCTTTTCGATCGGAAGAGCTTCACCACCACCGGCGACACCGGCGCCAATGGTCCTGGCTTCAATTTCAACAACAAGCCGCTGGGCGACACGACCACCGGAAACCCGGCAAACCTCCTGGGGCAGGGATTGTCGAGCTTTGGACTCGGGCGGATCAGTCCGACCTTGGGTTACGGCGGTCTCGTGCTCTCGGCGAGCAGCGACGCGGTGTCGGCCTTGCTGCGCGCCCTCGAAGCCGAGGGACGCGCTCAGATTCTCAGCCGCCCGCAGGTGACGACGCTCGACAGCCAGCCGGCGACCGTCAATGTCGGGCAGATCACCGCCCGTCCCGGCGACATCTCCCAAAACGCGAACACAACGAACCAAGCGGTCGTGGACACGCAAGTCGGTTTGGTCCTTGGCGTGACGCCGCGGGTCACGCCGGACGGATTGATCATCATGGAAGTCGACGCCGAGAAATCTCGCTTGGGTGACGCCGGCGACTCGGTTACGATCAATGGCAACGTGATTCCCAACATCAATAATGTGACCGCGAGCACCACGGTCAGTGCATGGAGCGGGCAGACCGTGGTCTTCGCCGGCCTGATCGAGACGACGAAAAATCACGCGGTCCGCGGCATTCCTTTCATCTCCGATATCCCGATTTTGGGACGCCTGTTCGAGTACACGACGGAAAGCGATGTGCGCCGCGAACTGTTGATCATCTTGACCCCGCACATCATCCGCAACGACGACGACATCGACAAGATCCGGTACGCCGAATCGGAGCGGATGAGCTGGTGTCTGTCGGATGTAATGGCCCTGTATGGCGACGTGGGGATGACCAGCCGTCCGGGCGATTGGTGTACCTGCGTGAGCGACGTCCCGACGATCTTCCCGGACGCCAACCCAACCGGGCTGGAGACGGTCCCGGCGCCGTTGCCGGCAGGCGACGGCCGGTTCCAGCCGATGCTGCCGTCTCCGGAGCATACCGGCGGCCCGCGGACGGGCGAACTGGAGCCTTCCGAGTCGCCGGCCGGCGCGTTCCGAGCCGTCGAACCCGTTTCGAACACCGGTTATCAACCGTGGCCGCCCGCGATGGGATACCCCGGAGCGATGCTGCTTTACGACGGTACGGGCCAGCCGTCACAGGCGCAGCCCGTCGGGCCGTACCCGTCTGGGCCGCCGGCAGCGGGCACTGATCCCTACACTTCCGCCCGTCGCCTGCCGCAGGGACCTTAAACGCGCGGCGGACTTGTTTGCTCGGTTTCAACCATTGCCGATCACGATCAAGCGTAAGTCAAGGATGACTGCCATGACATCGCGACACCTGTTGCCCGCATTGGCACTCGCGCTCTTGGCCGGCTGCCAGAGCATGGAGTTCGGCGGCCTCAGAAACGTCTCTGACAAGCTGGCGATCACCAGCAAGGACCGGAGAATCAAGGAGAGCGAGCACCAGACTCCGGCGCGGCTGGCCGCGATTTGGTCGGACGCCATGTACACCCAGCCGGGCCAGCCGCCCACGCGCGGCTTCGGTGGGCGGCTGTACTTCTATAACGCCAAGGACAAACCGGTGCCGGTGGTGGGTCAACTGGTCGTCTACGCCTACGATGATTCGCAGGACGGCACGCCCTCCAAGACGCCCAGCCGCAAGTTCGCCTTTACGCCCGAGCAGTTCACCCAGCACTACTCGGCCACAGAACTGGGCGCCTCCTACAGCGTTTGGCTCCCCTGGGATCCGGTGGGCGGCGTCCGCAAGTCGATCAGCCTGTTGCCCGTCTTCACAGCGACCAGCGGTCAAGTCGTGATGGGCGAACTATCGATCAATGTCCTGCCCGGCAAAACGCCCGAGAGCCCGGAGTCGGCGCCGAAGGGCCACTCCGCGCCGCTGTCGTCCGCCGAACCGCAGAGCGTTCGGCCCGTCGCGTACGCCGTGGCAGCGCCCGGAGTCCCTTCGCGCGACAGCTGGCAGCAAATGCACACTTACGAGCCCAGCGCCAACAACCAGACCCAGTTGCGCTCGACGACCATCCGGCTGCCGCCGAGCATGAGCCAGCGACTGGTTCAGCAAGGAAGCGCCCAGACGCCGTCCGAGCCGCTAACGGCACCAAACAAGGAATTCACGCATGCTGCGGCGACGGGGGCATCGCAGGGGCAGGACGAGTACACTATGGCTTTGGGGACGGCTCCGGCCCCACCTGCAACTCATTTCGTACGTCCGCGATCCCCGGCTCCAAGAGCACAAGCTTCCCCACCAAATCCCGTTCGTGCTGCGACGCCACCTCGCCCCGCAGGACCGCAACTTGCCCCTCCATTTCCACCTTCAACGAACTCCCGTTCTTTAGTTGAGGGATCCGTGCCAGCCGGTTTTGTACCCGCAGGTTGGGACCGGTAGTGACAGCGGGTGTGGCCGAGGAAAAGGGAAAACTGTTGGGGCCAATCCGCAACGGCACGCGCAGCTGCTGCCGTTGCTGGCGGGAGGTATTGAACATCCCGGAATTGAATAAGTTGCTCATCTGGTACCTGGAGTTGATGCCGCTTTGGCCGCCCAACATCCCGCTCGTTCCCTGGCCTGTGGCATCCGTCTGGCCGCGCAGGTTGCCAACGCCCTGGGCGGTGCCCCCGACGAGTTGTCCGGGATCGCGGTTTTCCCGCAAGAATCGCTCGTTGCCCGAGATCTGGCCAGCGATTTCTGTCTGCCCCGTCTGTGTGGTCTGCGACTGGCCGGTCTCACGCTGCTGTGCCGGCAGCCAGCGGGGCAGAAAAACGGACAAGGCGAAGGTCATTGCCAGCGGGAAGAGATGATTCCATTTGCTCGCCATGTTAGTGCTCCCCTTGTTGGAGGCCGGACGCGGATCCCCCTGCGACTCGACGTCCAGTTGGAAGATCGGGCGCAAGACCGTCAAACATCATCATCCGGCCCGCGTCCCTTCCCTAACCAATAATCTAACCAAATCCGCCAAGAAAGGCCAGTCAAGGCCGAATTTTTGATTTGAGCTGCAAGCCTTGCGCCGGCGGCAAGTTCGCCCCATTTTCCGCGTTTGGGAGAACTTAACGCCCTGCTCGCGGGTATTTTACTACGTGCGGTGAACGAATGCGGCCAGCCTCCGCAACCGAGTCTCGGAGTGCGGCGCCTTGTCACCGCTTTAGACCGCGGCCGGAAGCGGCGCGGCCGATTGGGTTCAGGAGACACAGCATGACACCGGAACATAAAGCGGCGGTCGTTGCGTCGCCATCGGGCCAAAGCGGCGGCAAGGTGCCGCACTCCAAAATGCTCGCGAAAAACAGAAATCGGACTTCAGTGATACGAACACGGGCGAACCTTGGTCGCCGCACTCTTTTCGCTTGGAAACCAGGAGCTATACGATGACCTGTATCCGCTGTCGCGTTGTGACCCGATGGCTGCCCTTGGGGGCCGCTATTCTGTTTTGGATGCCCGCCTTGGCGACCGCCGCGGATCGCCCCGATGCGGCTCGCTTGCTGCCGGAAAACACCGTGCTGTACGTGCGTTTTCCTGTGACGGCGGAGACGGTGGCCAAATTCAAGGAGACGGCGATCGGCCGGATCACGCAGGACCCGGCGATGCAGCCGTTTGTCTCGCAGTTGTACGGTTCGGCTATCGAAGCGTTCAAGCGTGCCGAGGACCAGATCGGGGCCTCGCTGGACGATCTGCTGTCGATCCCACAAGGCGAAATGTGCCTGGCGATCGTCACCCCGGAAGAAAGCCGCCCTACGATCGTGTTTTTGGTCGATGTGGGCCCACGGCTGCCGATGGTGGAGAAGCTCTTGAACCGGATTGCCCAAGGAATCGAAAACGACGGATCCACACGATCCGCAGAAACGCTGGGGGACACCAAGCTCACGATCTTCGACCGCCCCGGCGACGAGACGCAGCAGGCGGTCTTCGCCGTCCGCGACAACGTGGTCCTGGTCACCAGCGATCTGGAAGTGACCAAGGGCATGTTGAACGCCTGGAGCGGAAAGAGAGCGGAAGGGGTCCGGTCGTTGGCCGACAACCCGAACTTTGCCGCCGTCATGCGCCGCTGTGCCGGGACGGAAGACCAGCCGCCGCAGGTCGAGTTCTTCATCGATCCCGTGACGCTGTTCAGCCGTGCGTCGCGGGGCAACGTCGGCGCTCAGACGCTCGTGGCCCTGTTTCCCGCCCTGGGGGTAAACGGCGTCCGAGGCATCGGGGGCAGCATGACATTCGCTGCGGAGGACTTCGACGCGATCACGCATTTGCACCTGTTGCTGGACAGTCCCCGCCAGGGCGTGCTGGAACTGATTGCCCCGCGAGCCGGCGACACCACGCCGGAGAACTGGGTGCCGGCGGATGCAGCCAGCTATATGACCGTGAATTGGGACCTCGGCAAGACGTATGCCAGTTTCGCTTCCTTGTACGACAAGATTCGCGGCGAAGGGGCGTTGGCGTCCTCGTTCGAGCGCGAGGTGAAGGACCGTTTGGGGATCGACTTCCGCAAGGACGTGGTGGACGCCCTGGCCGGCCGCGTGACGCTGGTCAACGCGATGGTCCGGCCCGCGCGCTTGAACAGCCGCGCGAACCTCTTGGGCGTCAAGCTGAAAGACGCGAAAGCCTTCGAGAAGACGCTGGAAACGGTGATCGCCAAGGCGGGGCCGCAGATGAGCCGCGACACGTTCGCCGGCGTGACGATCTACCGAGTCCCGGCGAGAAAACCGCGAGCCAAAGAACCGCCGAACCGCCCGCTGATTCGGCAGCCCGACCCGGCCGTCGCGATCGTCGACGACTACTTGCTGCTGACGGACGCCCTGGATTTGCTGAAGCAGGCGATCGTGGCCAAGAGCAACGCCAGCCAGTCGCTGGCCGATCAGCTGGAATTCCGCCTGGTCGCCAGCAAGATCCGCAGCCAACCGGGCGGCGAACGTGCCAGCCTGATCGCGTTTGATCGTCCGGAAGAAGCCCTGCGGCTGTGGTACGAGATCGCCAATGCCGAGACGACGCGGCAGCGGCTCTCGCAAGGGGCCGAGAACAATCGCTTCTTCCGCGCCGTCAACGACGCCCTGCGCGACCATCCCCTGCCGCCCTTTGCCGTTCTGGCCCGTTACCTGGCCCCCAGCGGCAGCTTGCTGACGGACGACGAAACGGGCTTGCACTACACGGGTTTCACGCTGCGGCGGAAGTAAGGGGCCTTGGTCGTCTGCGGCAAGCTAAAGGCGAACGAACAGTGAATAAAGAATAGGGATCGCAGAATGCGTTCACATCATGCGCACGACCATCCTCCAATCACAAAAAAGACCCTCGACGCCGGCAGGGCGAAGAGGGTCTTGCGTTTTGCGAATCTGAGTGAGAATGGAACCGAAGGTTGTGACGCGTCGCTTCCGGCCCGGTCTGTGTGGCCCCTCAGGGCATGACGCGCGTGCGTGGGCAGCGGTTGAATCCCATCGTTTGCCGTCAGAAGCACCTCGGTTTCTCAGGAAACCTTGGGACCTTTTTCGTCTCTCCGTGCTGCGCTGCATGCGTCGTTGTCTTTACGTCGAGCCGCAGTCCGAAACGCAACCGTCTTGGCCGTTCCGTTCCGTCGCCGCCTCGTATCGGCGGCGACCGCCTTCTCTTCTGCTGTTCAATGGAGACTGAGGAAAGTCAGGAATCGACCAACACCAAAGCGTCTTGGAAAAAAACCTCCTCTTGCTGTAAAGGATTTCAGTTTCCCGTCACGTTGCCGCTTTCCCTTCATTCAACAACACGAAGGTTCGTCGCCATCGAGGAGCATCCCTCCGCCCGCTCCTCATCGTTCGATGCCCGGTGGTGTTTGCATGACAGCCCTCCCTTGTCGCACGGCAGCCGGCGTTCTGAGTTCGTTTTTCTTCACCCTACTCACGTCAACCAACACTGTAACTACATAGCCGCCGGGACGTGACCGGGCAAAAAAACGGCGCCCGGTTTTTGGCAGATGTTAGACTGTACCGGCGAACGAGTTCGCGAGACAACGGTCCGGCAAAGTGTGCGGCGAAAAGAGGTCGCCGGCGGCAGGCCGCGGCCCAAGAGGCCGGGTGGCGACTCGGCCACACTCCTGAGAGAATAGTGAAGACGGAGTGGCGAATAGCGAATACACTATTCGGTATTCCCTATTCAGATTCATTCTCGCCTCCCGCCGCCAGGATCTGGTCCGCGTCGCGCAGCGGTCCGACGGCCACGGTGGTGTTGACGGTGACCGGGTATTTCCGCAGCACGGCGGCCACGTCGTCGCAGGTCACGCGTTCGTAGCTGGCGATCGTCTCGCGCACCGTGCGATACTGGCGGCGCGCGATCCAGTTGCCGCCGACGGCGAACAAGCGGTTGACCGGCCGCTCGCTCTGCAGCACGATGTACGAACGGATTTTGCTCTTGGCCTGCGTCAACTCCGCTTCCGTCACCCCGTCGGCCTCGGCTTCCGCCAGGATTTCCCGCAGGCGGGCGAAGTTGTCGGCCGTGTCCTCCGGCGCGCAGGCCAGGTGCGTCATCAGGATGCCCGCGCCTTGGTATTCGCAAGCGCCCATCGAGGCGGATTCGGCAAGTCCCGGATCCACCAGTTCCCAAAACATGCGGCTGCCGCTGTCGTCGCCCAGCACGGTGGCCAGCAGGCGGCCCGCGTAACGGTCCTCGTCCTCCAACGCCGGACCGTTGGTGATCTGGATGACGTACTGCTGGACCGCCACCGGCTTGTGAAAGACATCCAGGCTGCTGTGCGCCGCCGCCCGCGGCGTTTCCCTCCGGACGTCGAACGGTTCCCACCCGCCGCAGTACCGGTCGGCCCGCGCCACCAGGCGGGCGAAATCGACGTTTCCGGCGGCCACCAGCACGATGTTCCGCGGGCTGTAACGCTGGCGGAAGTAATCCATCATTTGGCCGCGGGTCAACCGGCCGACGCTCTCAGCTGTCCCCTGCACGCTGCGGCCCAGGGGATGCGTGCCGAAATGGGCGGCCATGCACTTTTCGTGCGCGCCGAACGGCGGCGTGTCCTCGTACTTGGCGATCTCTTCCAGGATCACCAGCTTTTCGGTGTCGAAATCCGCCTGCCGCAGCGCGGGCCGCAGGATGTCGCTCAGCAGTTCGAGCGCCCGATCGTGGTACTCCGGCAGAAACGCCGCAAAATACACCGTCTGCTCTTCGCTGGTGTAGGCGTTGGAGTGCGAGCCGATTTCGTCCAACTCGCGGTTCACATCCGCCGTGCTGCGCGTGGCGGTGCCCTTGAAGGCCATGTGCTCCAGGAAGTGACTGACGCCGTGGTTGGCGTCCGACTCGTCGCGCGAGCCGGTCTTGACGAAGAAGCCCAACGCGGCCGAATAGGCGTTCGGAGCGCATTCCGCGATCACTTCCAGGCCGTTATCCAAGGTCTCTTTACGAAATTCCAACGGGCAGCTCCAGAGGTTTCTCGCCGAGCGTGACCAGGCGGAAATCGCGCGGCGGATGGGATTCGAGGTAGGCGTTAATCCGGTCGCAGGACAAGCCGTCGATGATCGCCCGGACCTCGTCCACCGTCTGCACGCGGCCCTGGTGGTACCAATCGGCGGCAATCGAGTAGCTCCGCGACGGACTCGACTCCTGCTGCATGATCAGGCTGCTTTTGAGCTTGGCCTTCAGGCGATCCAACTCGTCCTGGGCGATGCCCCGGCCGAGCCGGATCAACTCGGCGAGGACGACGTCCAGGGTCTCCTGCGCCCGTTCGGTCGTGGTCCCGGCATAGCACAGCACGCTGCCTCGATCCCGGAGCGAATGGCAGTTGGCCTGCACGGCGTAGCACAAGCCGCGGTTCTCGCGGACTTCGGTGAACAGCCGCGAACTCATGCCGTCGCTCAACACGCCGACCGCGGCCCGCGCTTCGTAATAGTCGGGATGCGAGTAAGGCACGCTGGCATAGCCGATGCCGATGTGCGTCTGGCTGGACTCCTGCGGCAAGTGTACGACCCGCTCGGCGGCAGGCGTGTCCTGCCACTGTGGCGCATCTCCGGCGATCCAATCGGCCAGCAGGCGTCCGGCGTGATCCAGCAACTGCGGCCAATCGAACTTGCCCGCCACACTCAGAATCGCGCCGTTAGGGCGGTACGTGCCGGCAAAGAATCGGGCTAAATCGGCCTCGCTGACCGACTCGACGCCCTCGATCGTGCCCGGCGACGACCGGCCGAAGGGGTCGCCGTACTGCAGTCGCCGCAGTTCCTGGAAAGCCTTCTGGGCCAGTTCGTCCTCGATCGCGCGAATCTCCTGGATGCACACTTGGCGCGCGTCGTCCAACTGATCCGGCGGCAAATGGGGGCGCCGCACGAGATCGGCATAGATCGCCAACGTCTCCAGCAGGCTCTCGGCGGGCATGGCGCCGCCGTAACTGCAGTGGACGGTGGAAACCGAGGCCGAGGTGTCGGCGCCCAGCAACTCCAAGTCCGAGACGAATTGGCGGCTGTCGCGCGAACCGCAGCCGCGCTGGGCCATCTCGCAGGTCAGGTTCGCCAGCCCCAGAAGGCCCGCCGGATCACGGCTGCAACCGGCCACAACCAGCAGCGAGAACGCGGCCGATTCCAGCCAGTCCATCGGCTCCGCGACTAACACCAGACCGTTTTCAAATTGATGGGTGTAGATGGGTTGAGTCAAAGTCGAGAAAACCCCGCGCGTGCGATGCATGGCGAAAGTCCAGAGCGTACTCAAACCGTCAGGCGTACGCAACCTCCGCTGTCTTGTAAACCGTCTTGACTAGACGGAATCCCAGCCGCTGGTACAGCCGCTGGGCGTCCTCGTTTTTCGCGGTCACCTCGAGCGTCACACGGCTGACCCCCGCCTCGCGAAACCCGTCCAGGCTGCGCCGCAGCAGCACCGTTCCCAGTCCCCGACTGCGGTACGCCGGTACGATCCCGAAGTTCTGCACCGAGCCTTTGCCGTTGCCGTCGCGGATGCCTTGAATGGTGCCGCAGTAATCGACGCGGCCCTTCAGGGGGTTCGTATAAGCCAGCAGCCACGTGGCTTGCGACAGGAAGCCCTCGCCCTGGGTGATGTCCCGCATCAACCGCCGGCAACCTTCCGGGTAGCCCAGCGACGGGAACACGTGTGCGTCGATCTCTTCGTGGAAACAGCGGAACTTGACGTCGGCGTGCGCTTCGAGCAGCGACTCGTCCCACGCTAGCAGCCGGTAGCCGGGCGGCAGGTGCGCCGCGTCGAAAAGCCGATCGGAGAGTTCGATCTCCATCAGGAAACGTTTGAAATACGTCAGTCCCATACTCTTCGCGAGCACCTCAAATCGCGTTGGCGGCGATAATCGCGATGTTGATGACGGCCCCTATCGCGCCAAGCACGGTTCCGACGATACCGATGATCATGCCTGCCTGGGTCATGCCTTGACCGCTGGGATCCATCCGGCCCGCGCGGATTTCCTTCAGATCCGTCGCGCCCATGACCCAAGCGGCAATGCAGAACGGCATACAGCACAAGACGCCGAGGATCGCGAAGGTCAGGATCAGGCCGCCGCGGTGCGGCCGCGAAAACGACGGCGGTTTGAATGCCGGAGCACCCGGTGAGTACGGATTCAGTACCTGCTCAGGACGCTCGCCGAACGGATTCACCTCGGGGGCGGGCTGCTGCAGCTCAGAGAACGGACTCTCCGTCGCCGGCGTCAGCGGCGCCGCCATGCCGGCTTGTGGGACCTGGACGATGGTTCCGCAAGCGGGACAACGTGCCTTCTTGCCCGCGTGCTCGTCCGCGACGCGCAGTGTCTGACCGCAGCCTGTACAACCGATTTCAATCGACATGGTCAAAACCCTCGTTCAGCGATTCCGTCTGGCCCCACGTGCCACGGCGTCCACAACAGGCAGACCGTGCCGATGGCGATGTCCGTTTTCCGCGGCTGCACGGCCACCGCGTCCACCGGCAACCGGTCCGCAGCCGACTGGTGTTCGATTCGCGCCGCCTCTTCTTGGAATTCGGCTTCCAACTTGGCGATCTTTTCCTCGATCTGCTCCGTGCTTTCCTCCGCGCGGCCGATGTCGCTGCGCTGCTCCAGGCTCTTTCCGACGCCTTTCATCGCCGAGGCGGCCCGTGTGACGTTGGTGACACTGGCCAGTTTCCGGCCCAACAGGGCGCCTAGGATCGAAGTGCCGAACGAGATGACCGTCTGCATCTGGTGCTGCCGATACTGGGATTTCTCGCGATCGACCCGCTGTTGCGAGCGCAGCTTCTGGTCGGCCAGCGTCGCGAACTTGGATTCGTAGCGTTTCTTCAGCTTCTCGGCCTCCTGGTCCCGCCGCTCGCGAGCCGCCGTCTGCAGTCGAATGCGGAAGTCCCCCTCGCTCTCGTCCGGCTGCGAGAAGAGGTTCAGTTCCGGGCAGAACCGCAGCGTCAAGGCGCGTTCTCGATACACGTGATCTTTCAGCGTCTTGGTCCAGGATGCGTAGCTCTTGCCGCGGGCCAGCTCCGGCGGCAGGGCGGAAAAGGCGCCGTCTTCGTCCGGCAAAGAACGTTTCCAGGTCCAGGAGGCCGACTTTGTCAAAGGGCGGTGACTGAATGCCCCGAATCAGGTCGGCCATCTGCAGGCTGACGCCGTCCCGCCAGGACTTGTCGAACAGACTCGCCAATAGGATGTGCTCGCGGCTCCGCAGCGGGTCCGCATCGATGCCCAGCAACGCCAACACTCCCGAAGCGCCGGACGTCACCCGTTCGCGGAACGCATCGTTGTCCTGAACCACCGCCGGCGACGGGGCGTCGAACGACCGCAGCACGGTCAGCGGCAGTCCGGCGTTGCTGCCCGGCGTGTAAACGGCGATGTCCGCCGCTTGCCGATACATGGCGATCCGCGCGGCATCCTCACCCCAGGCCGCCAGCCCGTCCCGCCACTTCGTCGCCTCCCGCGCGGCGAACTCGTCGACGGTCTTTCCGTGCCGCGCCGCTTCCGCCGGATCCACCCACGGACGAAAGTCCTCGGGCTTCAACTCCGGGAACGCCAGCAACAAGTTGCCCAGGTCACCCTTGGGATCGATGGCAATTGCCGGAATGCCGTCGATGGCCGCTTCTTCCAAGAGCGAAAGACAGAGCCCTGTCTTGCCGCTGCCCGTCATGCCGACACACACCGCGTGCGTGGTCAGATCTTTGGATTCGTACAGCAGCCAGTCATCGAGCGTCTTGCCCTGGCGAAGGTCGTGCTTCTTGCCCAAGTAGAAAACGCCCAGTTTCTCGAAATCTTGCGCCATGACGAACCAACCGAGGGTGTGTACCAAGAACCATTTCTTGCCAGCTTCTATCGTACGCGGTGGCCGGAGCCGTGCAAGCACGCTAAACGGTTCGAATAACCGACATGCCTTCGCAGGCAGCCAACGCATGCGAACGAAAAAGCCCGGCTTTCTCGGAAAAGCCGGGCTTTTTGAGGTGCGACCACCTTGGCAGCAGCCGGCCGCGAAAAGGCCTACGCCGCCGCCCGCTCGCTCAGCAGCACATCGTGGATGACGTCCACAACCCGGTCTTGCTCGGCGGCGGTCAACTCCGGGAAAATGGGCAGACTCAACGCTTCCTGGCAGACCCGCTCCGTGACGGGCAGGCTGCCGCGCCGGTAGCCCAGCGTGCGGAAGCATTCCTGCAAGTGCAGCGGCACCGGGTAGTAGATTTCGGAGCCGACCTTGCACTCCGTCAGTTTGGCCCTTAATCCATCGCGATGTCCGTTCAGCACGCGGATCGTGTACTGGTTCCAGACGTGGTATCGGCCGGGCAACTCTCGAGGCAGGATCAGACGCTGGTCCATTTGCCGCGCGGAAAACAGTTCGTGGTAGCGATGTGCATTCGCCCGCCGGGCGGTCGTCCAGCTTCCGAGCTGCGCCAGTTTGACGTTCAATACTGCGGCCTGAATCGAATCCAACCGGCTGTTGACACCGACCAGGCTGTGGTAGTACCGCGTCTTCATTCCGTGAGCCGCCAGCCGGCGCAGTTTCTCGGCCAACGGCTCGTCGCTGGTAACCAGCATGCCGCCGTCGCCGCAACCGCCGAGGTTCTTCGTCGGGTAGAAGCTGATGCAGCCCACGTCGCCCATCGAACCGGCGGGACGCCCGCGATACTCCGCGCCGATCGCTTGGGCGGTGTCTTCGATGACCTTCACGTCGTTGTGGCGGGCCAGCTCGAGCAGGGCATCCATATCCGCGCACTGGCCGTACAAGTGTACCGGGATGATCGCTCGCGTGGTCGGAGTGATCGCCTCCTCGACCTTGGCCGGGTCCAGGTTGAAACTCACCGGATCGATGTCCACAAAAACCACCCGCGCCCCCAGTCGCCACACGCAACTGGCGGTGGCAAAGAACGTAAAGCTGGGCACGATGACCTCGTCGCCTGGCCCGACCTCGAAGGCCATCAAGGCTAGCAGCAGAGCGTCGCTGCCCGAAGCGCAGCTGACCGCATAGCGTGAGTCGCAGACGGTGGCGATAGATTCTTCCAACTGCGCGACATCCGGTCCGTGCAGGAAACGGCCCGAATCGACGACGCGCGCGATCGCCTCCAAGATCTCGTTCCGCAGGTTCTGAGTGTCGCGATTGACGTCCAGCAAAGGCACCGAGGCAGGAACCTCGCCGCGGCCAAAACTGTCGGGAGATGCCGGGTTCATGGATTCGTCTCGCTTCCGTGCAAGAGGATCGAAAAGAGCAGGCAGTCGGCGCTGCTTGCTTCGCCACCGAAGAAACGGGGTGCAAGCGTACGCATTTTGCCGGAAGCAATCAAGAGCGACTTCGCGGCGGACGGTTACTCGCTCGACCTGCTAGCACCTAATCTTTCACCTAATCTTTCGCTTAACGCGGGCTCGCGCCCGCAACCCAGGAGATTCGGCTTGGTGTAGTCCGGGCTGACAAGGCGGAATCCTGATGGTCCGCATTTTTCTCCCCCTCACCTCCCCAGCTA